>NZ_JBNZGA010000022.1:0-78564 GCF_050573415.1 Paenarthrobacter sp. NEAU-H11
GTCAAGTTTTCTGTGTAAGGGACCGGTCGGTTATCCGGTCTGCCGGGTGGTCAGATCGGAAGCCGGTTGGGGAATTGAACGGCGAAAGCGTTCAGTGCCTGGTGCCAGCCTTGGGTGCCGGTTCCGAGCTCGCCGCCGCGGGTGGTCTCGATGTTTCTGATCCCGAGGTAGACCAGCTTGATCGCGGCCTCGTCGGAGGGAAATGAGCCCCTGGTTTTGGTGATCTTCCGCAGTTGGTAGTTGATCGATTCGATCTGGTTCGTGGTGTAGATGACTTTGCGGATCTCGGGGGTGAAAGCCAGGAACGGGGTGAAGTCTTCCCAAGCGTTCCGCCAGGCCAGCACCGCCCCGGGAGCTGTGCTCTGCCAGGTCTCCGCGAAGGCCTCCATGGCCAGCTCGGCCGCCTGCACGGTCGGTGCGGTGTAGATCGGGCGCATGTCCCGGGCCATGGCTTTGCGTGCACCGTAGGAGGCGTATTTCATGGCCGAGCGCAGCAGGTGCACGACGCAGGTCTGCACGACGGTTTGGGGGTAGATGCTGTTCACCGCTGCCGGCAGCCCGGTGAGCCCGTCGCAGCACAGGATCAGGATGTCGGCGGCTCCGCGGTTACGGATCTCGGTGAGCACGTTGGCCCAGAACTTCGCCCCTTCGCTGGTGCCCAGCCACAGGCCCAGGACCTGCTTGCGGCCCTCTACGTCCACGCCCACGGCCACGTGGCAGGCCTTGTTCACCACCACGCCGCCGTCCCTGATTTTCAGCCAGATCGCGTCGATGTAGACGATCGGATACACGGACTCCAGCGGCCGGTTCTGCCACTGGGCGAGCTCATCGGCAATCACGTCGGTCACCCTCGAAATTGTCGCCGCGGAGACCTTGGTCCCGTAGATTTCATCGAGGTGGGAGCCGATATCCCGGGTGCTCATTCCGCGGGCGTAAAGGGACAGGATCATGTCTTCGACCTTGCCCAGCCGGCGGGCCCGCTTGGGCACGATGACCGGTTCGAAGGAGCTGTTCCGGTCCCGTGGCACGGTGACCTGCACCGGCCCCTGGAGGGTCTGAACGCTCTTGGTGGTCTTGCCGTTGCGGGAATTGCCCGTGCCCTGCCCTGCGGGGTCCCCGGACTCGTAGCCGAGGTGGTCGCTCATCTCCGTTTCCAAGGCCCGTTCCAGGACCGCGCGGGTCATCCGGGAGAGGAGCTCTTCAACACCGTTGCGGCCCTCTCCGAGGTCCTCCGCTGCCGTGACGAGGGCGTCGATCTGGTCGGCGCTCAAGACGCCTTCAAGGGGGTTGGTGGTCATACTGATTTCGGCCAAGAGGGCCCGTCCTTTCAGGGGTGAAACCGCAGGTCAAACCCTAGTTAGAGACCGGACCCTTACACACTCAATGAAACACCCTCCCGGTCCCTCCAGGACAGGGAATTCAACCGGGCCATGCACTGCATTCTGGTTCTCGTCGCAGTAGATGGCCAAGGAAAACCGCGTCGCGTCAGGCCTTGGAAACCGCGAAGCCCCGAAGATGCAGCGCGACAGATAATCGCTCTTGAACGGATTCCGGTGCGTACAAAGATCAAGAACGCGATGCTGGCGGAATGCTACTCGGAACAAGGCACCACGCCCCGGAGCACCCTCCGGTTCGTAGCCGGCGCCAACACGGCCAACTGGGCAGGAAACGCCCACGGGGGCACCGTCATGCGCTGGATCCACGAAGCAGCCACCACCTGCGCCGTACTGCTCGGTCCCCAAAACGTCCGTGCCCGATATTCAGGAGGCATCCACTTCCACGACCCAATCCGAACCGGAAACCTGGTCGAGGTGGACGCCCGGGCCATACTTGTCACCAACCAGGACATCCACATCAGCATCCTCGTACGCTCGGCACCCACCCAGCACCCGGACAAACTCTCTCTCGCCACGCGGTGCATGATGATCTTCACCACCGAAGACGGGCAGCTACCCAATTCGATTCAAGAGCGCACCGCTGAAGACAGGCGGCTGGCCACCCATGCGCGGGAAATCATCCAACACAGAAGCGAACTCACAAAAATCAGCGATCATCTCCTCCGCGCACCTGAACAAATCTGACTACAGACACGGTCGCCCCCATGGCACCGGAAGAAGCGCCGAGTCTCGTCATGGACGGTTCTCGCAACTCTTCTGCTCCGGAAAGCCGATAATGGGGGATTCGGTCAAGTAGCTATCGGCCGATGTCCGAGGAGCAGAAACCGTAGGAGAGTCCGCTGCGCGCCGCATCTGCCAACGTTTCTCGGAGGTCGTCGTGGAGCAGCGTTGGAAGGGGCGTGGCTAGCACCGGGGGACAACTTGCGGTTCGCACGGGCTGCCGTCCTCATCTGGCACTCGGAATTCGATGCGATGATCCGAGTTGGCGTCAGAATCGGGCGTAATTCCGTTTTTCTGACAGTGGCGCAGGATGTTCTCAGATTCCACCATGACAGTCGGAGGGGACCGAACCGCGGTGCGGCAGCCCGAGAATCCTCGAATAGTCCGGAGAATCTGGGCCTAATGGAGAATCGGTTGGGGCTGGGGTTATCGATATCGGCTCTTGCGGGGGTTGGCAGGTGTCAGAGAACACGAGCAGGACGCCACCGATAGGGAGTTCTCCCTGTCCAGGCGGCTCTGACGTCAGGTTGGGGTGTAGTTCAGGCCGACGGGAGCCCGAAGGGAACTGCGTTGCACATGGAAACGTCTGGACCTAGCGGCTTCGCGCGCATGTAAACGGTTTAATGCGCCAAGTCCTCAAATTTACCCGCCGATGGACGCCCGCGGCCGGGCAGCCAAAGGGTAGCCCTTCCGCCGGGGGCTGGCATGACTGTTCCCTCGCTGATGAACCTGGCTGGGGACGTGACTACCGAAATCGCCTCGGCCACCTGCCGCTGGGTGGGGTACCACCATCCGCTCGCGGGGCAGTGCTCGCCCGTGCGGACGGCGGTGAACTCCAGAGGAGAGGGGGCGATGTTGGCACGGCGACGTTTCATAGGTACTCCTGTGGCGGGGGCTGCTGTATTGCCAACCGTATTGGCGCCCGCCACATCTACGGGCCTATACATATGTCGTGGTTGCAGTGGTCGGGCCGCCAAATGTACTCCTTTGCGGGCAGGTGTTTCCCAATACCGTTGGTGACAAGCCCCTGCCGGCACCCACCACCCGTCACTCTGAAAGTGAGAGAAATCGTGTCAACGAATCAGGAACTTCCCGTACTGTCCCATTGGATCGGCGGAGCCGAAGCGCTCTCCTCCGGCGACCGTACCGCCCCCGTTTTCGATCCAGCACGCGGCATCGAAACCAAGCGTGTGGCACTGGCCAACGCCAGTGACATTGAAACCGCCATTTCCTCGGCGCAAAAGTCCTTCCCGGCTTGGCGTGATCTCTCCATCACCAAGCGTCAACAGATCATTTTCCGCTTCCGTGAGCTGCTGAACGAGCGTAAGGGCGAACTCGCCCAGATCATCACGGCCGAGCACGGCAAGGTGCTTTCCGACGCGCTGGGCGAGATTACCCGCGGCCAGGAAGTTGTTGAACTCGCCACCGGATTCCCGCACCTGATCAAGGGCGAGCACTCCGAAAACGTCTCCAGCGGCGTGGACGTGTACTCCACCAAATCCCCGCTCGGCGTCGTCGGCATCATCAGCCCGTTCAACTTCCCCGCGATGGTGCCGCTGTGGTTCCTCCCGATCGCCATCGCCGCAGGCAACACCGTCGTGCTCAAGCCCAGCGAAAAGGACCCGACCGCTGCGAACTGGCTCGCGGAGCTTTTCACTGAGGCCGGCCTGCCCGGCGGCGTCTTCAACGTTCTCCACGGTGACAAAGAAGCCGTCGACGGACTTCTGGAGCACCCCGACGTAAAGGCCATTTCCTTCGTTGGTTCCACGCCCATCGCCCAGTACATTTACGAGACCGCCGCCCGGAACGGCAAGCGGGTTCAGGCTTTGGGTGGCGCCAAGAACCATATGCTGGTCCTGCCCGACGCCGACCTGGAGCTGACCGCCGACGCCGCCATCAATGCTGGCTTTGGTTCCGCCGGAGAACGCTGCATGGCGATCAGCGTCGTCGTCGCCGTCGAACCCGTCGCCGATGAGCTCATCGAGAAGATCACCTCCCGCATGGCCACCCTGAAGATCGGTGACGGTCGCCGCAACTGCGACATGGGCCCGCTGGTCACGGAGCAGCACCGCGACAAGGTTGCCTCCTACATCGATATAGCCACCGAGGACGGCGCCAAAGTGGTGGTGGACGGCCGGGGCATCAACGTCGACGGTGACGAAAACGGCTTCTGGCTCGGTCCGACCCTGATCGATGAGGTGCCTGTCAGCTCGCGCGCCTACACTGACGAGATTTTCGGCCCGGTCCTGTCCGTGGTCCGCGTCCGCAGTTACGAAGAGGGCCTGGACCTGATCAACTCCAGCGCCTACGGCAACGGCACCGCCATCTTTACCAACGACGGCGGCGCCGCGCGCCGTTTCCAGAACGAGGTTGAGGTGGGCATGGTGGGCATCAACGTACCCATCCCCGTTCCCGTGGCCTACTACTCCTTCGGCGGTTTCAAGGACTCCATCTTCGGCAGCTCCAAGGCCTATGGACTCCAGGGCTTCCAGTTCTTCACCCGCGAAAAAGCGATCACCTCTCGTTGGCTCGACCCGAGCCACGGCGGCATCAACCTTGGCTTCCCCCAGAACTAGTCGTATTAGCACTACAAGGATGTCAGGGGCTTGCACTCATCCCTGACAAGGAGGACCTCCGGCACTTGCCGGAGGTCCTCCTGTTCTTTAGGCGTTATCCAGGAATTGAACCGCCGCGTACAATTCCAGACGGTCGCGCATACCATCCAGGTTCAGCCCGAGGATCCGCCCGGCGGAGTCGATCCTGTTGCGGAGGGTGTGCCGGTGGACTCCAAGGTGCCGGGCCGTCGTGTCCCACACACAATCGTTGGCAAACCATTGGAGGACCGTTTCCAGGAGTTCTGTTTGCTGAGCCGTGTCGTGGGCAATCAGGGGCTGCAGTAGCCCGCGGGCAACGGGTCCTGCCTCTTCCTCCCGCAGCAGGCCAAGCATGCCACCGTCCGACAGTTCGGAGAAATTGACCACGGGCCGGTTGAGCTCTGCGGCGCGGCGCATTGCCCTCGTAGCCTCTTCAAGAGCACCGGGCAGGCCGTCCATATCCACCTCAGTCGACACCCCGCAGACCGCGCCGTGCCGCCGGAGCAGTTCGAGGACCTTGTCCTGATGCGCCCGCCCCGTCAGGACTATCAGCAGCTCACCCCTCATGGCGTAGAACACGGCACCGCGGTGGTCATCGGCCAGGAGTTCCAGGGCTTCCAGCAGGTTCGGGGCAGGGCTGTCCTGACGTGAGGCGGTGACCAGCAGTGGTGCGCGGGGGAGCTGGCCCCAAACCTGCCGCGCTGTACTGATGGCGACGTCGGTGCTGCCAGCCAACAGCTGCTCGAACACGCCGGCGCGAAGGTGCCGCCGGGCTGTGTCGAGGGTCCGCGCCTGTTCCAGTGCCAGGCTGGCTAAGCCGATCACGCTGTTGACGATGTCGGCGCGGGCCGGATCAAGAGGCTCGATGGCACCCAGTACCAGGGCCCCGCGAAGGCTGCCCTTGCGGCCAAGCGTCTGCAGCGTCACGGATTCGCCGTGGATGTCCTGATGCGAGGCCGAGCGGGTGCCGAGGTCCAGCGCGGTCCGGACCCGGAGGGCTACTTCGTCCGCGATGGTGGATGGAACCGGCCGGTTCCGGGGCATGCGGACATAGTTTCCTGCTGCGTCGTAGAGAGCGACCCAGCTGTGCAGCTGCCGCTCGAGCTCACCCAGAATTGAGGTAAGGCCGTCGGGGCGAAGTGCTGCGCGCGAAATGGCCCGTTGCGCTTGCAGGGACCACTCCGCCCGGGCGTGCTCTTCCTTCGCGAGGTGATCCGCCACCATGCGAATGATCGCGATGAAGGGGGTCCGGTCCGGAACTTCGAGCAACGGCAAACCCTGACTCCGGCAGGCTTCTTCAAGTCCCTTTGGCAGGGTTCCGTGGATGACCTGCGTCGCGAAGCCCAAGCCGACGATGCCGTGGTCCACCAGTCGGCGCACATACCCCTCATACCCTTGGCTGTTTGGCACTTGCGGTGACTCGCGCCCGGTAAGTGATCCCGCCGCCGTCGTCCCAGTCCCGGCCTCCACGGGGAACTGGGTTCCATCGGTGAGCAGCAGCTGGCCCGCGTCCAGGAAGGGAGTGGGATCTTCGAGGTCCGAACTGTGCACCCATGTGACTGTGTCTTCAAGCTGCGGCCCACCAAGATCGGGCACGACCAGCCGAAGCTTCAGTGACCGGCTGCGGAGGAGGACATTCAGGCTAGGTGGCATTAGGGACCCCAGAATGTGAAAACGTCGAACAAGATTGCGCCCATTGTACAAATGTACACGGCACGTCGACGCCTGCAACGGGATGATGGAAGGAACTTCCTAAGCCATCCCATCGAGAGGAACCGTCATGGTCGCCAGCCCGGCAATCCTGGACGTCGCAGTTACCACCGCAGCCCTCAGCAACGCGGAGGTCGTTGCCTTGGACCGGGCGAACGTCTTTCATTCCTGGTCTGCGCAGAAGGCCCTCAACCCGCTGGCGATCGCCGGGGGCTCGGGCAGCACCGTGTGGGACCACGACGGCAACAGCTATCTGGACTTCTCAAGCCAGTTGGTGAACACCAACATCGGGCACCAGCACCCGAAGGTTATTGCTGCCATCGCCCGCCAGGCAACCAGTCTGGCCACGGTGGCCCCGGCCGCCGCAAACCATGTCCGCGCCACTGCCGCCGCAAAAATCCTGTCGCATGCGCCTTCGAACATGGACAGAGTGTTCTTCACCAACGGCGGGGCCGACGCCAACGAGAACGCCATCCGCATGGCCCGCCTGCACACCGGACGCGACAAAGTCATCTCCCGCTACCGCTCCTACCACGGCAACACCGGCGCCGCTATTGCAGCTACAGGGGACTGGCGGCGCATCCCGAACGAGTACTCCCGCGGTCACGTGCACGTGTTCGGGCCGTACCTGTACCGCTCCGAATTCTGGTCCCAGAGCCCGGAGCAGGAAACCGAGCGCGCACTGCACCACCTGCGGCGAGTAATCGAAGCTGAAGGATCCCAGTCCGTAGCCGCAGTCCTGCTGGAAACCGTCCCCGGCACCGCAGGGATCCTGGTCCCCACACCTGGTTACCTCGAAGGGGTCAGGGAACTTTGCGACGAGTATGGGATTGTCATGATCCTCGACGAGGTCATGGCGGGTTTCGGCCGCACCGGAGACTGGTTCGCCTTTGACGCCTTCAACGTGACGCCCGATCTGATCACCTTTGCCAAGGGCGTTAACTCCGGCTACATCCCGGTGGGCGGGGTCGTCATTTCCGGCGAGATCGCAGCGACGTTCGACGAGCGTGTCTTCCCCGGCGGGTTGACTTATTCAGGGCACCCGATTGCGGCAGCCTCCATCGTCGCCTCCATCGAAGCCTTCGAGGAAGAGGACATCGTCGGGAATGCTGCCCGAATGGGCCGTGACCACCTGGACCCCGGACTGCTGGCGCTGGCCGAGAAGCATCAGGTCATTGGAGAAGTCCGGGGCCGCGGCGTCTTCTGGGCGCTCGAACTCGTGCAGGACCGCGAAACCCGCACGCCTGTTACAGCCGAGTACATGGGCCGGATCAAGGCCGAACTGTTCGGACGGGGACTGCTGCCGTTTATCGCTGATAACCGCATCCATGTGGTTCCGCCAGCGGTCGTCACCGCCGAAGAAGTGGCCCACGCACTGCGAATCTACGATGAGGCATTGACGGCTACCACTATCTAAGATCTGCCCTCACGGAAGACGACGAATTGCCGCCAGGCTGATGTCTGGCGGCAATTCACGTTAGTGAGTGCTTACTTGCTGCGCCACTGCGTTTATCCGGCTCGGGTTCTTATCGGCAACCGCTTGAGCCGCCGTCGCCGAGACATGCCCGCGGCGTTCCAATCACCCGACGCCAGGAGTTCGGCGATTCCGCCGGGCCGGCCGGGCGAGCACGAAAGTTCTGATTCGGTTGTTTGGGGGAGCCCGCGGGCGCCCGGATGGTCCGCTCTCGTCCGGCGCCCTGCAGGGTGTTAGGCGTGGTAAGCCACTTTGCCATCGACCACCGTCAGTTGTGTCCTGACATCGTACAAATCCTGCTGGCCCTGCTCGAAGGGATTCCGGTCGAGCATCACGAGGTCAGCAAGGTAACCGGTCTTGATCCTGCCCGCGGTTTCCTGCCGGTTAAGCCATGCTGACCTGTGCGTGTAGGCCATCAACGCCGTTGTCAGATCCAGAGCCTGATCGGGGACGAGCGGGGCCTGGTCCGGGTGTCGAGGCTCTGTGCGATTCACAGCCACGTGAATAGCCTGCCACGGATCAGGAGTTGAAACTGGCCAGTCTGAGCCCATCGCCAAGCGCGCTCCGGAGGACACCAGGGACCCAAACGGGTACTGCCAGCCGGCGCGTTCGGCGCCCAGCAGCGGGATCGTCAGGTCAGTCATTTGGGCGCTGTTCGAGGCCCAGAGAGCCTGTGCGTTAGCTGTGACATCCAGCTCAGCAAACCGGGCGATGTCCGCTGGGTGAATGATCTGGATGTGAGCCATGTGGTGTCGGCCCACTCCGCGGCCATTGAGCCGGCGGGTATGAGCAACGGCGTTCAAGCCGCTGCGAACGGCCCTGTCGCCGATAACATGCATGTGAAGGTCAAAGCCTGCCCTGTCCAGGGCTGCTGACGCTTCACGCAGTACTTCCTCCGGCAGGTACGTCAGTCCTGTGGATCCCACCGGGCCGCCGCAGGTGCAGGGGTTTTCATATGGCTGGAGCATGGCGGCCGTCTGGTTCTCCGGCACGCCGTCCACCATGATTTTTGCACTGGTCGTTGGAAATCCTCCGGCGGTGTTCACGTGGCGACGTTCGGTAAAGTCCGTCACCAACTCGGCGATATTATCCACGGTGGTGCTTCTGGGCACCCAGAGTGCGCCGGTCGCGCGGCCGCTGAGCAGTCCTTCCCCCTGCAGCCGCAGGTAGGCCCCGCTGACGTCCGGATACCCGGCGTAGTCACCAATGATTGCTTCCTGCCATCCGGTGACGCCATGGGCGTGCAGGTGACGTTGGGCCTCCAGCAGCCCATCCGTCAGCTCCTCGATCGATGGAGGAGGAATATGCCGGGCGACCATCTCCATGGCGCCCTCATGCAGGGTGCCCGTGGGGTTCCCGGCGCCGTCGCGCTCGATCCGCCCGTCCGACGGATCCGGGGTGGCCGCGTTCACACCGGCCAGCTCCAAGGCCCGGGAATTTACCCACGCCCCGTGGCGGTCGCGGTTCACCAGATATGCCGGCCTGTCCGGAAGAATGGCATCGAGCAATTCCCTCCCGGGGGTGCCCCCGGGAAAGTCCGTCATGGTCCAACCGCCCCCGGTCACCCATTCCTTCTCGGAGGACCCGGCATAGTCACGAACGCGTGCCAGCACCTCTGACATGCCCTGGCACGGAGATAGATCGCAGCCGATTCTCTCCAGCCCCCCGTAGACGGCGTGGACATGCGCATCCGTGAAACCGGGGGAGAGAAGCCTCCCAGCCAGATCGATGGTTTCCGTCGCTCTGCCGGCGGCAGCCTTAACTTCAACGTCGGTGCCCACGGCGCTGATTCGCCCCCCAGTGACGGCCACCGCTGTCGCGTGCGGAAGGAGCCGCAGCCCGTCGAAAATCCTGCCGGAATGAAAAATCCAATCAGCGTGCACGCTAGGCCTCTGCTTTCATGACTCTGCTCGTGCTTTCCAGGAGGTCGGACGCCCCAAGACTTGCAGGGCATCAGCGTTAAACCAAGGGTCGAAGGCAGCGGAGCTGCACTGCCCGGCACAGACGTTACCGGCAGATTTGAGATTTTACGTGCCCGAAACGTAACTCCGGGAAAGACTATTGACTTTGAATCCAGCTTCAAAGATAGTGGTTAGTGACATACAGCACAAGGGCATAAGCCCTCTTCAATCTTTACATTGGTATGCAAAAATCGCCCGTACCCTTCACTTCGAAGAGGGCGATCTTCACGCGCCGCTGGACGTCCCAGCACGAGCGTGGCTCCTAGGACGGGCACAGCAGTCACTACTCACGGGCCTGACCGGCGTCGGTCCATCACAGGATTCATATGAAGGAGAATGGCGTGTTCATTAGTAAGAATGTGCAGGGCAGGCCCGTTCTGGGGTTGGTCGCTGCGGCAGTGTCTGTACTTCTGGTTTCGGCCTGCAGCGGGAGCGGGGGTGCTCCCGCAGGTGTTGACCTCGGCAGCGAACCCGCTAAGGCAGGAACGGTCAAGAGCGGCGCCCTGAAAGGCAGCACACTGACATTCGCGTCCTACGGAGGCGTGTATCAGGACGCACAAATGGCCGCTGCGGTCACACCCTTTGGTGAGGAGTCCGGCGCCCGGGTGCTTTCCGACGGCCCTACCGAGTACGCGAAGATTCAGGCCCAGGTCGAATCGAACAACGTCACCTGGGATGTCGTGGACACCGACTCCACCTGGGCAGCTGGGCAGTGCGGCAAGCAACTCCAGAAGCTGGACTACACCATTATCGATAAGTCCAAGGTCCCGGCGGGTTTGGCCAGTGATTGCTACGTTCCGGCGATGCAGTACGCGAGCGTGATGGTTTACAACAAGGACAAGTTCACTCAGGGGCCCACAAGTTGGGCTGACTTCTTTGATGTCAAGAAGTACCCCGGCAAGCGCGCTGTGCAGGGCAACGATGTGGGTGCCGGCATCCTTGAGGGCGCACTGATTGCAGACGGCGTGGCGCCTAAAGACCTGTATCCGCTCGATATCGACCGTGCGCTGAAGAAGCTGGACACCATCAAGGACAGCCTCGTCTTTTGGACTACGGGGGCTCAGTCGCAGCAGATGCTCGAATCCAAAGAAGTGGACATGGCCGTCGTCTGGTCCGGCCGCGCCTTCGCCGCCGAAGAAAACGGTGCGCCGTTCGAACCGGCCTGGGACACCGGCGTGGTCATTATGGACGTCCTCGGCGTACCTACCAACGCAAAGGATCCTAAGGCGTCCATGGCACTGATCAACTACTACCTCGGTGCCGCTCAGCAGGAGAAATTGACTGAAAAGACCTCCTATTCACCGGTAAATACAGACGCGAAACCAGCGGTGAATGAGAACGGTAAGAAGTTCCTGATTACTGAGCCCGCAATCGCGTCCAAGGTTTTGGTCTCCAACTTCGCGTGGTGGGGCGAGAATTACGCATCGACACTCGAACGCGTGACGGCCTGGATCTCGAAATGACCAACGCAGTCCAGAACAGCGTCAGGCCGCCAGGGTCGGTCGTGAGGCCCGAGGACGGGCCGCCCTCACGGGGCAGGAACACCCGGGGGCTCAGCCCTTTACTGTTGCTACTGCCTGCGCTGGCCCTAATGGCCGGGGTCTTCGCTTATCCGCTGGCCGAGGCGATGTGGCGCAGCATCGCGGAGCCGACCCCTGGACTGCAGAATTACCAATGGTTCGCCTCAGACGCCGGAAACTGGGCAGTGCTCGGACGGACCCTCTGGGTGGCTCTGATGTCAACGGGCATATGCCTGGTGCTGGCTTACCCCTACGCGTACTTCATGGTAATTTCCGGCCCCAAGCTCCGCGCTGCGCTTGTGGTCATCGTGCTGATTCCGTTCTGGACGTCGCTCATGATCCGCAGCTTCGCTTGGATCATCCTGCTGCAGGACAACGGCGTGGTTAACAGTCTGCTGGCATTTATGGGCTTAGGCCCGTTCCAGCTCATCCGGAACAACACCGGCGTGCTGATCGGCATGGTTCAGGTGCTGCTGCCATTCATGGTGCTGCCGCTGTACGCGTCCATGAAAAATGTGGACCTGCGACTGCTCCAGGCCTCCAGCAGCCTGGGGGCGCGGCCCGTCATATCGTTCACCCGAGTCTTCATGCCGCTGGCCATGCCGGGACTTGTGTCCGGCTCCCTCCTCGTCTTCATCCAGGCGTTGGGCTTTTATATCACCCCGGCGTTGCTGGGCTCACCGAGGGAAATGCTTATCTCCCAGTCCATTTACCTACAAGTCAACGGCCAGCTCCAGTGGGGGCGCGGCAGCGTTCTGGGGGTCATCCTGCTTGCAGCGACCCTGGTGCTGCTCGGGCTCCTGGCTCTGCTGCTCCGCAGGAGCAAACGGGCCGCCGGAGACGAAGGAGGGTTGTTGTGAAACATTCCGTTCCCACCCGAACGCTGCTATGGGTGTACGCCGGCTTGGTCGCGTTTGTGCTGGTCGCTCCGACACTCGTGGTCATTCCGCTGAGCTTCACCGACAAGGCGTCACTGAACTTTCCTCCCTCAGGGTGGTCCCTGCGTTGGTACGGAAACTTCTTTCAGGATTCAGCCTGGATGGCAGCCTTTGGCAATTCGGTGCTGATCGGCGTCATCGTTGCTGTCGTCGCCACGCTGACCGGCACGGCCGCATCCGTTGGACTGCAGAAGTTGGCCGGGCAGCGGGCGGCGAAACCGATGCATGCGCTGCTTCTTGCTCCGATCGTGGTGCCTTCGATCATCCTGGCAATCGGTGTCTATGCGATCTTCCTACGGCTGCACCTGTTGGGAACTTACGGCGGCTTCGTGCTGGCCCACACCGTTCTTGCTGTGCCGTTCGTGGTGGTTTCGGTTACGGCCGCGCTCACCGGGTTCGATAAGCGACTCGCCACGGCAGCAGCCAGCCTGGGGGCGGACCGCTGGACCACTTTTCTGAAGGTCACGCTGCCGTCCATCCTTCCCGGAGTGGTCTCTGGGGCTCTCTTCGCCTTCGTGACCTCCTTCGACGAAGTGGTCCTTTCCATTTTCATCAAGAGCCCTTACCTGGAGACCCTGCCCGTAAAGATGTATTCGTCCGTTACCCGGGACACCGACCCGACGATCGCGGCAGCGGCAACCATGATCATGCTCCTGACGACGGTCGTTCTCGCCGCCGGGCTGCTCACTATCCACAGGAGGAAAAATGCCCAATGAGTTCTCCGGGGCCGGCACCCGGATCGATATTCAAAACGTCACGAAGCGCTACAAGAAATCGGTGGTAGCGGTCGACGATGTCACACTCACGATCGAGCCCGGCGAGTTCATCACACTTCTCGGCCCCTCTGGCAGCGGCAAGACCACCACACTTAACCTCATTGCCGGTTTTGACGACCTGACCAGCGGTTCGATCACCATCGATGACCAGCGGGTCGACAACGTGCCCGCCCACAAGCGAGGGCTCGGTGTGGTCTTTCAGCACTATGCCCTGTTCCCACACATGACCGTGGCAGAAAACATCGCCTTCCCTCTGCAGCAGCGCAAGACGCCCAAGGCCGAACAGAAGACGCTGATCACGGACGTGCTCCGCACCGTAGGGCTTTCCGGGTATGCCGACCGCTATCCCCGGGAGCTTTCCGGTGGCCAGCAGCAGCGCGTGGCGTTTGCCCGCGCGATGGTATTCAATCCCCGTGCCCTGCTCATGGACGAACCCCTGGGTGCCCTGGACAAGAACCTGCGCGAAAAACTACAGCTGGAAATCAAGCGCATCCACCAGGAAGTGGGCAGAACCTTCGTGTTTGTCACCCATGACCAGGAAGAGGCGCTGATCCTCAGCGACCGCATCGCCATTTTCAACAATGGAAGGATCGAACAGGTGGGCACGAGCGCCGACCTTTACGAGCGACCGGCCAGCCTGTTCGTGGCCACCTTCATGGGCGAGTCCACCGTATTTCGTGCCCCTGTTAACGCGGCGGGCACGGACTGGTCCATGAATTTCCATGGCGCCACGCTCCGTGGCCCCAAGACCGGAAAGGTCCCCGGAACGGGCGCGTTGGTCCTGCGGCCCGAACAGCTGCGCGTCGCACCCACGGCAGAGGACGCCCCCACAGGCGCGGTAAAGGTGCCAGTGAAGGTGGTTCAAAATATCTACCTCGGATCCGGGCACAAGTACGAACTATGCCTGCCCGACGGCTCCACCGGCATCGTGCGTACGCCCTTGATCGAAAGCAACCGTCTGCGGCCCGGCGACGAAGCAGTCCTCTACTGGTCCGATCGCGACGGTGTGCTCCTGGACGACCACGCCGTTGCCTCCGTGACCTAAACCCCTTTGAGCAACAAGCACAGTAAAGGATCAACAGTGATCATCAAAGACACCATCCCCTTCCGGTGCACGGCCAAGGTGCTGCCTATGTCCGGACGGCGGGTGCAGGCATGACCGCCACTGTAACCCGCGACCGCCGCGCAGAACACTCTCTGTCCCACGCACAATACGCCGCAGTCTGGTTTGAAGGCAGGCCGGAGGTCCAAGGAGAAAAACTGACCGGAGCGCATACCTGCGATCTGCTGGTGGTCGGCGCCGGCTTCGGAGGGTTATGGGCTGCCATGCGCGCCAAGAAACGGCACCCTGACTGGTCCATCACCGTAGTGGATGCCGACGCCGTCGGTCACTCAGCGTCAGGGCGCAACGGTGGGTTTGTCTCCTACAGCGTCACCCACGGACTGTCGAACGCCTTGTCCCGCTGGCCTGACGAAGTGGAAGCCCTCGAACAGATCGGGCTGGAAAACCTTCGTGGGTTCAAGGCAGAGCTGGATGAAGCGGGAATAGACTGCGGCCTTAGTACCGCCGGCAAGCTCCAGGTAGCCGTGCAGCCCCACGAGCTGGCGGAATTGCGGGAAACTGTGGAACCAGCCGGTCGGTTCGGCCGTCCGCTGCAGCTGCTTTCCGCGGAGCAAACCCGTGCCCGGATCAATTCACCGACTTTCATTGGAGGTGTCTTTGACCCGGTTGGCACCTACCTTGTGGACCCCTACCTGCTCGTCACTGGCATGCGGGAGTATCTGGAACGAGAAGGCGTGGTGTTCTATGAACATACTCCCGCCGAATCCCTGACCGACGGCGGGGCCCGGGTCGAGGTGAAGACCCCCTACGGCAGCGTGAGCGCGGGCAAGGTGATCCTGGCGACCGGAGCTTCCCCCGCCCTGCTTCGGCGAAACCGGCTTGCCGCCGTCCCGGTATACGATTACGCGCTGGCAACCGAGCCGCTGACACCAGATCAGTTCGAAGCCATCGGCTGGTCCGGCCGGGAGGGATTGACGGATACGGCCAACCAGTTTCACTACTCCCAGGTAACAGCGGATGGACGGATCCTTTGGGGTGGCTACGACGCCATCTACCACTACGGCAGCCGCGTCTCTCCCGAGTTGGAACGCCGGCCCGAGACGTTCCGGCTGCTGGCGGAACAATTTTTCACGACTTTCCCCCAGCTGGATGTGCATTTCAGCCACGCATGGGGCGGGGTAATCGACACGTCAACCCGGTTCTGCGCCAGCTACGGCACCGCGTACAACAAAAAAATCGCCTACGCCATCGGGCACACCGGGCTGGGCGTCGGTGCCAGCCGCTTCGCCGCCGACACTATGCTTGACTTGCTCGGCAGCGAATCCACCGAACGCACCGCCTTGCGGATGGTCCGGAAGCCAGCCCTGCCTTTCCCTCCGGAACCGGTCCGCGCCGCAGGCATCAACATCACCCGCTACGAACTTGCCCGAGCGGACCGAAACGAGGGCAAACGTGGGCTCTGGCTGAAAACCCTGGACGCCCTGGGCCTCGGGTTCGACTCATAATGGCCGCAAATACTGAACCCTCCCTCACCCACAGAAATGACGGACGCCTGAAGCCAGGCCACCCCTTGGACGTGCGCAAGCTGGAACTGGAACCAACTCCGGTACCGGTGAGCCAAATCGCCGACGGTGCTCCGACGACGAGCCTGCTCAGGCTTGGAGCATTCGAGAACCTGATGGTTGGAGTATGGGAAATGTCGGCAGGAGCAGTGCACGACGTCGAGGTGGAGGAAATCTTCGTCGTGATCTCTGGCAGCGCCACTGTGGAGCTCCACCATGATGGCGGGGCGAGCCTAGCGAAGCTCGCCCCAGGCTCGCTGATGCGGCTGAGCAAGGGAACACGCACTACTTGGACAGTGCACGAGACACTTCGCAAGGTCTACCTGAACCAACAATTGCGGTAGCTGCACCGACTCGGCCTGAGCCAGTAGCCACCTGTTCACACCCACCGAACCACCTGATTGCGGGAGCGCCCATGCACCAGTTCATTAACGGCCATTACCGGGAAGGCGACGGCGAAGAGGTCAAGCGGATCAACCCCGCTACCGGCGAGCACGCCGAGACCATCCGATACGCGGCAGCTAAGGACGTCGATAAAGCCATTAGCGCGGCAAAACAGGCTTTCGGTCCATGGTCCCAGGCCACCCCCGGGGAACGTTCGGAAGCAATCCGCAAGCTCGCAACCGAACTGGACCGCCGTGCTGGGCAGCTGGCCGCCATCGAAACCGCCCAAACGGGCAAGTCCATCCGCATGTCAACTGAATTTGACGTGCCCGGAACTGTAGACAACGCATACTTCTTCGCGGGCGCGGCCCGTCAGCTGACGGGTCTGGCCGCCGGCGAGTATGGGGCGGGCGGTACATCTGTGATCCGACGGGAACCGATCGGGGTCATCGCTTCCATCACGCCGTGGAACTACCCCTTACAGATGGCCGGCTGGAAAATCCTGCCAGCCATCGCGGCGGGCAATACGATTGTGCTCAAGCCTTCCGAACTCACCCCGGGCTCCACTCTGGTGTTCGCCGAGGCAGCGGCCGCGGCGGGAATCCCAGATGGGGTAATCAATATTGTCACTGGTACCGGCAGGGACGTCGGCGAACACCTGGTGACCCACCCGGACGTAGCAATGGCTTCTTTTACCGGATCCACAGCCGTGGGCAGGCGGATCATGGAACTGGCTTCCCGGACGGCCAAACGCGTGCATCTTGAGCTCGGAGGAAAGGCGCCGTTCCTGGTCTTTGATGACGCCGATGTGGAAGCGGCTGCCCACGGCGCAGTGGCTGCCGCTATTATCAACGGCGGACAAGACTGCACCGCCGCCACTCGTGCCTATGTTCAGACACCGCTGTTCGACGCCTTCACCGCCCGGGTAGCCGAGCTCATGGAACAAGTGATCATCGGAAATCCCCTTGACCCAGACACCGATCTAGGATCTCTGATCAGCCACACTCACAGAGACAAAGTAGCTGATTTTGTCGAACGTGCCCGCCGGGAAGGCGCACAGGTTCTCGCCGGCGGCTACGCCCCGGGAAAAGAACTGACCGCTGGCGCGTACTACAAACCCACCCTGGTAATCAGTGCCGACCAAAGATCGGAGATCGTGCAGGAAGAGATCTTCGGGCCAGTGCTCACCGCGTTGCCCTTTGATCGTGACGATGAGGGCCTTGCCCTTGCCAATGACACTACTTACGGGCTGGCCGCCTCCGCCTGGACAAAAGACTTGGGGCGGTCATTGCGGGCATCACAGGAAATCCAAGCTGGCTGCGTTTGGATCAACGACCACATCCCGATTGTTTCCGAGATGCCCCACGGCGGTTACAAAGCCTCGGGCTTCGGTAAGGAGATGTCAACCTATTCCCTTGAGGAATATACGAACCTCAAGCACGTCATACTTGGTCAAGACCTGAACGCTCACAAGCCATGGCAGGACACCGTCTTCCGGTACAAGGACTAGGTCCGGCCGTGCTCTGCCTCATGGCCGCAGGAGTCAGCGCACCAACGCGTTTTTCGTTGCTCGCAACAACGGCGAGGGTTGCCCGCTCGGGAAGGTTCTCCCCGTTGGGTGTGCGCCTCGCTCGTAGCCTATCTAGTGCAATACATTGGCAACCGATCAACAAGGAGTCGATATGGTGCGGGTCAAGAACCAACTGGTTCGTCGTGACAGCCTTATCAAGGGCGCCCAAAGCGTCGTCACCAAATACGGACTGGAAGGTGCCCGTCTTAACCTCATAGCCGAGGAAGCAGGACTCACCAGCGGTGCTGTTCTCTACTACTATCCGGACATCAGTGACTTGATCATGGAAGCCGGCAGTGTCGCCATGGAGCGATTTTATGAGCAGCGGGTGCGAATGCTGTCAGCATTACCTGATGACCCGGTCCTTCGCATAAATTCTCTTATCCGCTCAGGGCTTCCGTCAGGCAGTGACGATGTTGAAGTTGCCCTTCTCTGCACCCTGGGCGGCTCCGCGGGCAGAAACAGCGTCAACGCCACGTTGCTGACAAGCCTCTATGAACGACAGGTCAGCATGTATGTCACCGTGCTGGAACAGGGGGCAGCGCGGGGCATATTCACGCTCTCCTCAAAGTCAGTTTCAATCGCGCGGAATCTTGTGGCCCTTGAGGACGCCTATGGTTACCGCATAATCGCCAAACACCCCACCATCGACACCCAAACAGCGAACGAGCTGATTCTGGACTACGCCCGCATGGCCACAGGCCACCCACTAACCGGCGATTAAGGTTGCCCGCTGCGCCTCCCGGCACTGGATAACCTACTCGGCCAGTAGCAGCAAGCTCGAGAACAACGTTCCGGATACCCAGGGCATTTTCGGAGCTGAATTGGAATAGCGACAAGGAGCAATCATGACCGGCAACGCTCCCCTCAAGATCCCGCCCGTGGACAACCAGCCGGCTCCGATGCGGCGGTTGTTGCCACAACATGGGGGCCCAATGACAATTCAACATCTCACCGAGACTGGCGGGCCGCTTCCGGGCCCCTCGATCGAGAGCCACTCAGGCTTTTCCGTGGCCCGCGTGAGTGTGGGAATAAGCCGGATCATCCTGCCGACCAACGCCCGGACCACAAGGGAGGACTGCGTCCGCACCTGTGCAGAACTGCTGGCGCTCACCGGCGGAAAACCCGGAGGAGCGCTTCTGCAGATCACCGGTGTCGGCTCTTTCAGCCCGGACGTGATCAGCGTTTTCGGTCAGGCAGCCACCCTCACAGCATTTGCCGTCCTGGGCAAAACACCTGCTGACCGCGTCATCGCCCATAGACTTCTTCGACCGGGCCCGCCCAGGTGCCCCGCCAAATACTTCACGGACGAAGAAACGGCCATCAGCTGGCTCCGCACCATCGGATCATCGGATCATCGACGGATGCCTGATCTGACCTCTGCCGCCCCGCGCACCGCTGCCGCAAGGGTCACGTCCCGAACCGTAGACAGGGTCGAATCGGGCCGGGGGACCACTGACGCCCCTTGATGCGTACCATCGACGCAGTTCATGGTCATCCAGCTTGTTCAACAGTGCGACGTTGTGGCTCCAGCTCAATTGTCCAGACGGCGTCTGGACGATTGGAGGCCAGGGGTTTGGGGCCATCGGTTGGCGCACTATACACCATGAGCGGTTGCCGCCGGCGGGCAGTATGGCGCGGTCGACTGGCCACTTCCTCGTCGAGCTCACCGCGACCGCGCAGATCCTCGACCAGCTGCCGCAACTGGCATCGCTCCACCCGTGGCTTTTCCCGCACTACTGGCTGGGTTTCGCGGACCTGTTGCGCGAACCGATCCCCTCTGGAAGTTGCTCGGTGGCAACGCATTGCTGCGGGGCGGCTACGTCCTGGTCTTCGGGGCGCTGGCCTGGGGCAGGTTCGCCAGCAACGACGTCCTGTCCTGAGCCGGCGGCGGCGCCCGGGGATTTTGCCGGTACGGGGTTCCCGCACCGGCAAAATCCTATTCGACGGGGCGTCCGGCGGGCCGGAACGCAGAGGAGTCAGGAATCAAATCCCAGCCCCAGCGCGTCCATGGTCTTGAGCCAGAGTCCGCGGCGCCCCTCGTTCCTGTCGGAGCGGGCAAGCTCGTACCGGGTGAGGTTGATCCCCGCCGCGCACACGGGTTCGGGCGGGAAGGGGACCGCCCGGCGCTTCACCATTTCAAGCGAGGTGCGCTCCGTGTGTCGGCCATCGAGCAGGTCCAACATGGTGTCGGCGGCAAAACGGCTCGCCCCCACGCCCAGCCCCGTATGCCCGAGGACATAGGCGACGCGCTTCCCGAAGGCGGTCCCGTACTCCGCGCTGAACCGGGTCGAGGCGTCGATGACTCCGCCCCAGGCGTGGCTGAATGACACATCGAGCTGCGGGAAGGTCTCGAAGAACTGCTCCGCGAGTTTCCGGAAGGTCTCGGGGCGGTTCTCCAGCTCGGGGGATATGCGCCGGCCGTAGTGGTAGATCGCGTCGTAGCCGCCCCAGAGGATTCTCCCGTCCGCGGTCACCCGCGAATAGTGGAACTGGTTCGCGGAGTCGGTCAGTCCCTCACGTGAACGCCAGCCAATCGACTCGAATTGCTCGTCGGTCAGCGGCTGTGTGGCCAGGGCGTAGTCATAGACCGGCACCGTGGTCAGCCGGTTGCGGCATAGCAACGCGGGGAACGCGCTGGTGGCAAGCACGACCTTGCCCGCTGCGATGCTCCCGGCCGGGGTGCGCACGCGCATTCCGGCCCGGTCGGCCTCCAGTTTCTGGGCCGGGGTGTGCTCGAAGAATGCCACGCCCTGCCGCGCCAGTGCGTCGCGCATTTCCATGGCCAGCTTGTAGGGTACCACCAGGCACGTACCCACCGGGTCTAGGACCCCGCCGATGAAGGTCGGCGAATCGATGCGGGCGCGGGTCTGCTCCGCATCCAGCAATTCCAGCGGCCGGCCGTATTCGTTGGCTTTGGCAACCGACGCGGCCAGTTCCTCCAGTTGGTGCGGGGCCGTGGCAACCTGGAGCTTGCCGGCCTTGCGGAAGCCGCCGTCGATGCCGGACGCCCGGAGGTCGTCGGCGAATCCCTGCAGGTTCTCCAAGCCCAGGCGTTCGAGCTGGCCGGCTTCCTTGGGCCAGCGGGCCAGGGCGTTGGCTAGGCCGTGGGTCACGCTGTAGGAAACGAATCCTCCGTTGCGGCCGGAGGCTGCCCTGCCGATTTCCTGCGCGTCCACGACGGTGATCGACCATTCGGGGTGGCGGGCGCGGGCGCGCAGCGCGGCCCAGAGTCCGCCGAAGCCGGCCCCGACGATGAGAAGGTCGCACTCGTGGGCGCCGACGAGGACGTCGGCGGGTTTGCGTTCGAATCCGTCGAACCACACCGCGGAGTTGACGGCGCCGGCCAGTGAGGCGTCAACCGCGTGGCTGGTCGTGGTCCTGGCGGTCATGGGAAGCTCAACAATCCGTTGCGCTCGTCCGACTCGCGCGCCGCCTCGCTGCGCTCCGCGTCCGGCCCGAAGCCGCCGCCGCCGGCGGTCTCGACGCGCACGATGGTGCCGGGATGCAGCGTGGTGGAGGTCTTGGTTTTCACCATGGTTTCGGTGCCGTCCGGGGAGATGAGCGTGATTCTGGTGGGCTGGCCGGAGCCCCCGCCGGCGGCACCGGCCGGCGCAAATCCCGCCTTGGTTTGTTCCGCGTAAAAGGTGGCCCGCTGCGGGTGTTCAAGGATTTCGTATTCGCGGCGCAGCCCCAGGCCGCCGTTGAACCGGCCGGTTCCCTGGGATCCGGGGACAAACTCGTTGCGCAGGATCCGGATGCGGTAGTTCGTTTCCACGACCTCGGCCGGCATGACCCCCACGTTCGACATGTAGGTGTCCACCCCGTCGAGTCCGTCGCCCTCGCAGGTGGCTCCGGTGCCTCCGCCCACCACGTCGGCCATGACGGTCGGGCGGCCGGTGACGGGAGAGGTGCTTCCCACGTTCATGCAGAAGAAGCTGACGGTGCTGCTGCCCCCGGCGGCCTCGGGCCACATGTCGGTCAGCGCGCGGATCAGCGTGTCGGCAAAGCGCTGGCAGGTGTTGTGGCGGATCGACACGGCGGCCGGGGCCATCGGGTTGAGGACCGAGCCCAGCGGGGCGTTGATGTCCACGGCGCGCAACAACCCGTCGTTGGACCCCAGGTCGGGGGCGACCACGGCGCGCACCGCATAGACGATGCCCGCGCGGGCGCTGGCCCAGGGGACGTTCATCGCGCCGCGGACCTGGGCGCTGGAGCCGGACAGGTCGATGTACAGGGTGTCGCCGGTCTTGCGGACCTTCGCGTGGATGCGGGTGGGCGGGCCGTCCAGCCCGTCGTCGTCGAGGAAGCCCTCGGCCTCGCCCTCGCCGTCGGGCAGATCCAGCAGGGCGTTGCGAACCGCGAGCTCGACCACGTCGAGGTTGCGGCGCATCACGGAGCCGACCACGTCCAGGCCGTATTGCCCGGCCAGTTCGTTCAGGCGCTGGTAGCCCAGCACACAGGCGGCGCGCTGGGCGCGCAGGTCGCTGACGGTGCTCAGCGGGTCCCGGATGTTGTCGGTGATGATCGAGATGACGTCGGGGTTCTCGACCCCGGCGATGGACAGCCGCACCGGCGGCAGGATCAGGCCCTCGGCGAAGATGTCCTCCAGTTCGGGGCCCTCGCTGCCCGGGTTAACGCCGCCGACGTCGATGTGGTGGGCGGCGGTGCCGCTCCACCCCGACAGGGTCCCGTCGACGTAGATCGGGGTCACCACGTTGATATCCGGAAGGTGCATGGCGCCCAGAAACGGGTGGTTGCAGATGAACGCGTCGCCGTCGCTGATGCGTCCGTCCCAGCGCTCGATGATGGCCTTGACCACCAGTGACATGGCGCCAAGCTGTGCGGGGATGTAGTCGGCCTGGGCGACCAGATCGCCGTCGGCAGTGAACAGGGCGCAGGAGAAGTCGTCCATGTCGCGGATGATCGGACTGTAGCTGGAGCGCTTGAGGACGACGCCCATTTCCTCGGCGATGGAGGTCAGCGCCGAGGAGAGGACCTCGAAGGTCACGGTGTCCACCTCCGGCTCGAGGGCGGTCGCGGGGTGCTCGGTGAAAGTGGTCATGGCTAGTTGTCCTCCGTGATGATGATGTCTCCGTTGCCCGTGACGCGGCCGCTCTGCCCGCCCAGCAGGACGGTGGTCGCGTCCATTTGCTGGACGATGGCGGGCCCGGCCAGCGTGTTGCCGGGCTGGAGCTTGGTGCGGTCGTAGATGGCGGTGGTGGATTCCCCGGTGCCGGGCAGGTGGACGGTGCGGTGGACGACGATCGCGGCGTCCGCCGGGCCAGCGGTGCCGGCGGCCCTGGCTGGCTGTGCCACGCGGTCGAAGCCGCCGGTGACGGCCAGGCGCACCGTGACGATTTCCACGGTTTCCCGCTCCGAGCTGTGCCCGTAGAGTTCGCGGTGCAGCGGATGGAAGCGCTCGGCGATCAGTCCCAGGTCTTCCATGGACGTGCCGTCCAGCGGCACGCTGAGCTCGTAGCCCTGCCCCAGGTAGCGGCAGTCGACGGTGACCGAGGCCTGCACGCTTCCGGGGGCCGCGCCGTCCTCGATGACTTGCCTGACCAATTCGTCCCGGCGTTCGGCAAGCCACCGGGAAATGGGCGGCAGGGCATCCGTGCCGAACGGGCGCAGCACCGTCTGGGAATCGTCGATGCGCAGGCCCGCGGCCAGCAGGCCGTCGGCGGAGTAGAGCCCCGGCTGGTAGGGAACCACGACGCTGGACAGGCCAAGGTGGCGCAGCAGCAGGCCGGCGTGCAGCGGCCCGGCCCCGCCGAAGGGGAAGAGCGAGAATTCGCGCGGATCCAGCCCGCGTTCGACGCTGACCTTGCGCACGGCCCGAACCATGTGGGCCATGGCGATCGCCAGGATGGCCTCCGCGGCCTCGATGACACCCATGCCCAGCTGGTCTCCGATTTCCCGCACGGCCTTTTCGGCCGCCGCGTAATCGAGTCTCAGGTCCCCGGCCAGTGCGCCGGATCCCAGCGTTCCCAGCACCACGTGGGCGTCGGTCAAGGTGGCCGCGGTGCCGCCGCGGCCGTAGCTTGCCGGCCCCGGGACGGCCTTGGCCGACTGCGGGCCCACGCGCAGGCGCTTGGTCCGGTCCACCCAGGCGATACTGCCGCCGCCGGCGCCGATGGTGTGGATGTCCACCGTCGGCGCGATCAGCGTGTGGTCCTGGACTTCCTGCATGCTCGTGTAGGGCGCCAGCGAACCCCGCACCAGGCACACATCGATGCTGGTTCCGCCCATGTCGAGGCTGATGACGTTGGACAGCCCGTGTTCGGCGGCGCCGCGCAACAGCCCGGAGACTCCGCCGGCGGGACCGGACAGGATCAGTCGGTGGGCCTGGCCGGCGGCGCGCCCGGCCGGGACGCAGCCGCCATTGGACTGCATGACCTGGAAAGGTGCCGAGACACCGCCCGCGGCCAGCGAGCTGGCGGCCCGTTCCAGGTAGGCCCCGACGACGGGGCGCAGGGCCGCGTTGATGACCGTGGTGGCGGTGCGCGGGTATTCGCGGAACTCGCGGGCCACCTGGCTCGAAATGGTGACGGGGGTGTCCGGGAAGCGCTGCTCGAGTGCCGCCAGCAGCATGTCCTCGTGGACGGAGTTCAGGTAGCTGAAGAGCAGGCTGACGGCAATGGCTTCCGGCTCCAGGGCCTCGATCCGGTCCAGCACGGCGTCGATGTCGTCCTGCTGCAGGGCCGTCACCACCGAACCGTTGCTGGCGATGCGCTCGTTGACCTCGAAACGCGCGTGGCGTTCGACGAGTTCGTTGGGGCGTTCCGGCTTCAGGCTGTAGACCTGCGGGCGGCTTCCCTGGCGGTAGGCCATGACATCCCGGAAGCCGCGGGTGGTGATCAGTGCGACGCGTGCCAGGTTTCCGGTCAGTGTGGCGTTGGTTGCCACGGTGGTGCCGTGGCAGACCAGCTTGACCTCGTCCAGGTCCATGCCCTGGGCCGCGAGTTCGGCAACGGCGTTGGTCAGTCCGCGGGACGGATCGTCCGGGGTTGAGGCCGTTTTGGTGACCAGCGTCCGGCCGTCGTTGGCGTGGGCAATGGCGTCCGTGAAGGTTCCGCCGGCGTCGATGCTGACGATCCATTGGGCGAGCGAAGTCATGGTATTCCTTTGGTTGTGCGCGGAGCGGGGTGTGGCTGTTTGGGGTGTGTGGCGTTTAGTCGTCGACCACGGGGAGTTCGGGCGGCACCTTGCGGAATCCGCGGGTGAGTACCGCCAAGTACGCGATTCCGATCGCCAGCCAGATGAAGCCGACGACGAAGGCGCTCACGGAGAGACTGGTCCACAGCCAGAGGCAGAGGATGACGCCGATGGCCGGGGCCGCAAGGTACTTGGCGGCGTCCGCGCCCGAGCGGCGCTTCTGGTCGATGTAGTAGTGCTTGATGACGGCGATGTTCACGAGCGTGAAGGCGGAGAGCGCACCGAAGCTGATCAGCGAGGAGGCCAGTGTGAGGTCAACGACCAGGGCGACCAGACCGATGGCGCCGACGACCAGTGTCGAGTAGACGGGGGTCTGGAACCTCGGGTGCAGGTGGCCGAAGACCTTGCGCGGCAGGACGCCGTCGCGGCCCATCGAGTAGAGGATGCGGGAGACGGTGGCCTGGGAGGCCAGCACGGCCCCGAGGCAGCCGGCGATGTAGGCGGCGGTGAAGAACGCTTCGAGGAATGCACCACCCGCGGCATGGGTGACGTCCAGCGCCGCGGAGTCGGCGCTGGTGTAGGCATTCCAGTCCGGGAACGCGAGGTTGGCGATCACGGATATGACGACAAACAACACGCCCCCGAGCAGGGTGACCAGGATGATGGCCTTGGGAATGACCTTCTTGGGGTCGATGGTTTCCTCGGCGAGCGAGGACACCGCGTCGAATCCGAGGAACGAGAGGCAAAGGATGGCGGAGCCTGCGAAGATGGCAGTGGTTCCCGGGCCTTGGCCGACCATCATGTCCACGATGGACGGCATGGGGTTGTTCGTGGCGGCACGGATGCCCATCACGGCGAACACCAGGAGGAAAACGGTCTGGAAGACGAGCAGGGCACTGCTGGCCTTGGACACCATCTTGATTCCGGTGACATTCAGGGCCGTCACGATGACCAGCGACAGCACGATCCAGACCGGCTGCGGGACGGCGGGGAAGCCGGCCTGCATGTAGATGCCGATCACCAGGTAGGTGATCATCGGCATGAGCAGGTAGTCCAGCAACAGGGCCCAGCCTCCGAGGAATCCGATATTCCCACCCAGGGTCTTTCGGGTGTACGTGTAGGCGGACCCCGCCATCGGGAAGGCCTTGACCATGCGTGCGTAGCTGGCGGCGGTGAACAGCATGGCAACCAGGGTCACCAGGTACGAGGTCACGATGTGGCCCTCGGTGAGTTCATTGACAATGCCGTAGGTCGTGAAGACCGTCAGGGGCAGCATGTAGGCCAGGCCGAACAGGACGGTGGCGGGCAGCCCGAGCACCCGCTTGAGGCCGGTGCTCTTCGTCGTTTGCGAGACAGTGCTCATTTCCACTCCAAGGTGCGACTTGTGATGCGACTCATATGGCTCATCCAGTGTGGGGGCGGCCGCGGGAATCCGTCATGCGTATTTATACGTATGAAGTTTTTCAATCTGTTAGTGTTCCTGCTGTGACTGGAAACCGATTGCCGCGCACATCCCATGCCGAGTTCACCACCGACCACCGGGGCCGCACGACGCTGCTGCGCGGGTTGGAACCTCCGGCCTTGCTGGCGCTGTATGCGAGGGGGTTCCTGCTCACCAACCGCGCGGAGATCCAGTTCGTCTACCGCGCCGAGGGGGTCCTGCTCTCGATCCGCATGGAACGCCAACGCACGCGCGGCGACCAGCACGACCACGCCCTTGTCAGCGCGAACCCCCTGGTGCTGCCCCAGGGGGTCACCCCGCGGGAAATCGATGTGCTGACGCTTGTTGCGCTCGGGCTGCCGAATGCAGAAATCGCCGGTCGGCTGGGCACCAGCCCGCGGACCGTGACGACTCAGATCGAGCGGCTGTTGCACAAGCTCGAACAGCGCGGCCGCGGCGGGCTGGCGGCGATTGCGGTGGACGCCAGCCTGCTGGCGCTTCCGGTCCCCGGTGGCGTCGAGGGGGTGGCGCCGATCGCGGCGGTCGGGCTGGAGCAATTCGCCGCTGCCCTGCGTTGGGGTCGGGGCGCCTCCGCGGCCCCGGACACCGCGCTGGCCGGCCGGCGCCCCATCGTCATCGGCACGCTGGCCGCGCTTTCGGGCATCGCGGCCGACGACGGGGCGGAGATGGTGCGTGGTGCGGCCCTGGCCATCGAGGAAATCAACGCCAACGGCGGCGTGGGCGGCCGCCGCCTGGAGCACTTCGTTGCGGGCGCCGACCTCTTCGACCCGGAAAGCGTCGAGGCGGCCATGGCCCAGCTGGTAGGGGCGCAGGTCGATGCGATCACCACGAACTACATCAGCGCGGAGAACCCCTTCCTGCTGGAGACGGCGGCCGACTACGGCCGGCCTTTCTTGCACCTGGACACGTTCCAGCAGCACGTGGACCTGGTGGAGGCGCGCCCGGACCGCTATTGGATGGTGTACCAAACCTGCCCGTCGGAAAAGTACTACGCATTGGCCTTCCGGCGCTTCCTGGGGGAACTCGAGGCGTCGCGCCGCTACGAGCCGGCCAACCGGCGGGTCGCCATCGTGGAAACGGACTCGGCCAGCGCGCGGATTGCCGGCGAGGGGTTCGACAAGGAACTCGCCGCCATCGGGTGGGGTGTCTCGGCCAGGTATGCGGCACCGGTCCGGAGCACCGACTGGAAGAAGATCGCACGCAGGATTTGCGAGGCGGCCCCGGACGTCGTCCTGGTGGCCCACTATGTCCCGGATGAAATCGTGACCCTGCACCGGTTGCTGGTCGAGGGCGGGTTCCGAGGGCTGGTCCACTACGTCTACGGGGCGTCGATCCCGCGTTTCCGGGACGTGCTCGGGCCGCTGGCCGACGGTGCGATCTGGAGTTCGGTGACCAGCCGCATGGATTCGGACTCGGCGACCCGGTTCCACCGCAACTACGTGATGCGCTACCGCGCGGAGCCCGGCCCCTCGCAGGCGAGCTCGGCCTACGACCAAGTCCAGCTGCTGGCCTGGAGTTGGGCGCGCAACGGCAGCACGGTCCCGCGCGGGACCTGCAAGGTGTTGCGTGAGGACGTCTACCACGGGCTCAACGGGATCTACTACTTCGGCGGGGGCGGGCAATCTCCGCTGAGCTACCCGGACGGCACCTCGGACCCGACCATCGGCCAGGTCCTGATTACCTCGCAGATCCAGGGCGGCAAATCGGTGGTGCTCAGCCCGCCGCTCTTCGGATCGATGGCCAGGCTCCAGCTGCCCGGCGGGCGGGACCAGGGGCCGCGGGCCGGCTTAGAGGGCGTCTAGACGATGCATTGGCCGCCGTCCACGGGGATGACCGCGCCGTTGACGTAGCTTGCCCCCGGGCCGGCCAGGAACAGGCACACCCGTGCGACCTCCTCGGCCGTGCCGAGCCGGCGCAGCGGGTGGGTTGCCAGCAAATCCCCGTAGGCCTGTTCGTTGTCGACGATGGTGGTCATGGGGGTGTCGATGACGCCGGGGGCCACGACATTGGTGCGGACCCCGCGCGGCCCCCACTCCGCGGCCAGCTGCCGGCCCATCGACACGACGGCGCCCTTGCTGGCGGCGTAGGCGGCGCCGGGTTCGGCCTCGTCGCCCAGGGCGAAGGCAATCGAACTCAACAGCACCAGGCTGCCGGCACCGCGCTCGAGCATGGACCGGCCCAAGACGCCGGCCGTCAGGAAGGTCCCGGTCGTGTTGATGTGCTGCACCCGAGCAAACAGGCCGAGGTCCAGGTCCTCGGTGGCGCTGGTTTGGTAGACGCCGGCGCAGTGGACCACCGCATCAGGACCCTGCCCCCACGTCTGCTCGATCAGGGACAGCGCCGATTGCAGCGACTCGCGGGAGGTCACGTCGCACTGGGCGAAGACGGTGTTTTTGTTCCGCAGCAGGGCATTGTCCGCAGGCGCGGCGAGGTCCAGCATGGCGACCCGGTAGTTGGCGGCCGCGGCCAGCCGGGCGGTGGCTGCGCCGATCCCCGACGCGGCCCCGGTGACGGCCAGCACCGGGGAATGCTCAGCCACGGCCGGCCCCGGTTGGGCGCGGTGCTGCCGGCGTGTGTGGCCGCCGTGCGACGGCGGACCTCGGAAATGTTGTGCTGTGCATTGTGTTGCTTTCTTTCCTGGAATTGAAGTCGAAGTCGGCTGCTCGGCCTAGCCGAATGCCGCGGCGCCGTTGACCGGGATATCCTGCCCGCTGATGTAGCCGGCGGGTTCGCTGAGCAACCATGCCACGGTGGCCGCCACGTCCGCCCCCGTCCCGTGCCGGCGCATCGGGATGGCGGAGCTGATGTGCTCCAGCTCTTGCGCGACATCCACGCCCCGGAGGGCCGCCTGGAGCGCGGCCTCCTCGCGGTGCATGCCGGTGAGCATGTAACCCGGGGAAACCGTGTTGACGGTTGTCCCGTACGGCCCCTCCTCCACGGCGAGGCTCCGGGTGAGGGCAGCGAGGGCGCCCTTGGACATCGCGTAGACCACGCCGTGCGATTGGGGGTGGTTCGCGAACAGCGATCCCACGTTGACGATGCGGCCGCGCCCGCCGCGGCGCAGGCTCGGCAGGGCGGCACGGCACAGCCGTGCCGGTGCGAGCATGTTGACCGCAAGCACCCGTTCAAGGTCTACGTCGGAGGTGTGCTCCAGGAGGGTTCCGGGGCCGCCTACGCCGGCGTTGTTGACCAGCGCGTCCAGGCCGCCCAAGAGCTCGATGGCACCGTCAACCAACGTAGTGGAGGCAGAGGGCACCGTGAGATCCAGCTGCATGGTGCGGATCCTTCCGCCACGCTCGCCCCCGAGCTCTGCAATCCCGGCGGAAGCGTCGCAAGCCAGGACCATGTGCCCCTGGTCCGCGAGACCCAAGGCGATGTCCCGGCCAAGGCCGCGCGCCGCTCCGGTCACCAAGGTCCGCATCGGGGCATCGCGGAAGGACCCGGTCATCCCCGTGTCCCGCTCGTCGTGGCAATCCTGCCACGGTCGATCATGCTGTGGCTGCATCGGCACCTGGACCCATGGCTCATTGGCTTCTACCTCCCGATATTCGCGTGTTCCCATCCTTGGGGTCCCGGCAGCAAGATGCATTCGTAGAATGACGTACGGGGATGGAAGCGATAATTCCAATCGGGTTCGAAATCCGGGCTTAATCGTTCGTACGTCAGATGACGCATGTGCTGTATGTTCTGCTCTGGTGAGATGGCTTCTCAGTAGACACGGACACCAGCCGGGGAAGCCGCCAGGTATCCGTCGCAGACGTTGGAGGAACAATGAAATCTCGTAGGTTTGCACGACTCGCGTCGCTCGGTGCCGTGGCCTCACTCGTCCTTGCCGGTTGTGCCTCCGGCACCCCGTCTGAAGGGGAGTCGTCGGGAGCTCCGGACAAAGGCGCGGTCGCGATGAGTTTCGCCGGGTTGGACATCCAGATCTGGGTCGATGAACTCGAATACATGAAACCCATCGTTGAAGCGGCCGGCTACGAACTGGTCAGCGACGATCCGCGGTGGAACATCCAAAGCCAGGTTTCGAGCTGGCAGTCGTGGATCCAGCGCGGCGACATCAAGGCGATCATGGGATACCCCGTGCAGTCGGACTCCATGGTCCCGGTCACCACCGAGGCGAATGCCGCGAACATCCCCGTCGTCGGGTATGCCACCGAATGGGACGGCATCAAGGCCGCCCTGGTGATCGACAACTACAACGACGGCCTGACCCTCGGTGAGGAGGCAGGCAAGTGGATCGTGGAGAAGTACGGCGACGCCGAGGTCCCCGTCGGGTTCTTCAGCTACTACGAGACCGATCTGGGCATTGAGCGTTCCAGCGGCATCAAGGACGGGCTGAAGAAGGCCGGGGCGAAAGTCAAGATCTCAGACATGCCCTCATTGACCATCGAGGACGGACTGGAAAACACCAAGAACCAGCTGTCAGCAGATCCCAACACCAAGGTCTGGCTTTCAACCGGTTCCGACCAGTTGATCGGCTCCTACCGGGCACTCATGGCCCACGGCGTGGATCCCACGGACCCGGACTACCTGCTCGGCGCCCTCGATGCCACCGATGAATCACTGGACCTGATCAAGGAAAAGGACAGCATCTGGCGTCTCGGGTTCATCCTGCCGGCCAAGGAACTGGCCGAAAAGAACGCGCAGCTGCTGATCGAAGCGGCCGAGGGAACGCTGAAGGGAAACATCGAAATTTCCTCCACCCGGGTCACCCCGGAGAACGCCGACTCGTTCCACAGCGACCGCAAGAGCGGAAGCTGACCCCCGATGCATTCCACACAGTCCCGGCCCGGGTCGGGTGAAGGCGATATGCGATTGCGGTTGGACAACCTGTCCGTTGAATTCGGCGCCACCCGGGCACTGGACGGGGTCTCACTCTCGGTGTCGGCCGGTGAAATCGTCGGCCTGCTGGGCCACAACGGAGCGGGCAAGTCCACGCTGTTCAACGTGCTCTCCGGGGTCTATGCCGCATCGAGCGGGGAGTTCACCGTGGACGGTGTCCGGGCACCGGGGAAATTGACGCCGCAGGAAGCATCGGGGATGGGCATCACGGTGATCCACCAAGAGCCTGCGCTGGCACCGAACCTGAGCATCCTGGACAACATGTTCCTGGGACAGGGCCTTCGGCGCAGCGCCGGCCAGCGCGCGCAGGCGCGCCGGGCCCTGACCGAAGTCGGATCCGACCTCGATCTGGATCTCATGGTGGATATGCTCTCGCTGGGTGAGCGCCAGCTCGTTGACTTGGCGCGCGGGTTCCTGGCCGGCGGCATGAAAATGCTGTTGCTCGATGAACCCACCGCCGCGCTGGGCCGGGCCGAAACCGAATCATTGCATGCATTGATCAGGCAGCTGGCCGGGCGCGGGGTGACGGTCATCTACGTCTCCCACAGGCTGCCCGACATCCTGGACGTTTGCGAACGCATCTTGGTACTCAGGTCCGGGCGCCTGGTGGTGGACGGAGCCGCCGATTCGTTCACGGGTCGGACGCTGGCGCAGGCCCTTGCCCCTGGCATGGCAGACGAGGAGTTCGTTCCGGCCCGGATACAAGCGGGTGCCGGGTGCCTCGAGTCCAATGGGGTCAGAGTCGCCGCCGGCGAAGTGGTGGGCCTCTTCGGGATGGCCGCCGGGGAACAATTCAGCTTCCTTGCCGGGCTCTTCGGCCTGGACGGCCACGGCCGCTTTGGCTGGAACGACCGGGACGTCGACATCGCCTCGCCGGCTGCCGCGGTGCGTTGGGGCATCCATCTGGTGCCGGCCGACCGTGAAAACGACGGGCTTGTGTCCGGCGCCTCGGCACTAGACACGGTGTTCCTCCCGTGGTTCCGCCAGTTACCCGGCCGCGGATGGTGGGTTGGTCCGACGGTGGGGGAAAACACCTACGCTGAAGCCCGGAAACAGCTCAATATCCTGGGACCCGGCGCCGACGCACCGATTGACGAGTTCAGCGGCGGCAACCGGCAAAAGCACCTGCTGTCGCGCTGGATGTTTCCGCGCCAGCCTCGGGTCCTGCTGCTGGCGCAGCCGACCCAGGGTGTCGACGTTGGCGCCAAGCAGGACATCGCCACCGCCGTGCGCGGGCTCGCCGCCCGGGGTGTGGCGGTGCTGGTCGCCTCCGCTGAATCTGACGAGATCGCCCAGCTCTGCGACCGTTCCTACGTCATGTACGACGGTTCGCGGGCGGAAGTCCCGCGCGGTCCCGAATTCAGCGGGGATCTCGTTTCCACGTTGCTCCAACTATCAGATGCAGAACGACCCATGGAAGGGGTCTCCCGGTGAAACTACCCTCGGTCAATCTCAAGTCCTTCCTGGCCAAGAACGGGATCTTCTTTGCCCTCGTTCTCCTGATCGTGTTCTTCACGATCCTCAACCCGAGCTTCATGAGCACCGGCAACGCACTGAACGTACTGCTGCAGGTCGCCGAGCTCGGCATCGTAGTCCTGCCCTTGGCCCTGTTGATGATCTCCGGTTCGGTGGACCTGTCCGTCGGCTCCATCGCCTCGGCCTCCGCGGTTAATTCGGCACTGGTCATGAGCGCCACCGGGTCAACGACCGTGGGCATCGTCGCGGGCCTGGCCTTTGGGGTTGCCGCGGGTGCCCTCAATGGTTTCCTCGTCGCCTACCTTGGCCTAAACCCCATCGTGGTGACCTTGGGTTTCCTGAGCGTCTGGGGCGGCTACGCGATGATGGTGACTGGCGGACGCACCGTGACCAGGCGCGAACTGCCGGAGGCGTTCCAGGAATTCGGCACCGCCGCCGTCGGCCCCTTCCCGGTCCGGTTGCTGCTGTTGTTGCTGGTGGTTGCCGCTGTTTGGTACGTGCTGAACAGGCACCGGGTGGGGCGCGAGACCTACGCCATTGGTGGTAGCGAGCGCGCGGCGCGTTTGATGGGCGTCAATGTGCACCGCGTCCGGTTCGGCCTGTTCGCGGCCACCGGCCTCGCATCCGCCTTGGCGGGAATCATGCTGGGTGCCAAGGTCCAGTCGGTGAGCCCTGCCGTGGGATTGAACCTCGAAATGAATACATTGACGGTTGCCTTGCTTGGTGGCGTGGCATTTGCCGGCGGCGTGGGGCGCGTCGGCGGGGTCCTGGCCGGTTTGTTGTTCTTCGGTGTCATGCGCAACGGCCTGGTCTTCCTGCAAGCCTCCCCATTCCTCCAAACGATCATCGTGGGCCTGACCCTGGTGGTGGCAGTGGCACTGGATGAATCGATCCAAAAAATCGTCAAGCAATCCTGGGCAACACGCGGCAAAGCGGTCCTGGAATCAGGCATCGGGGCAAACGGCGAGCCCGGCGCCCCCGGGGACACCGGCACGACCGAGGCCGCGGAGCGCCAACGTCTCGGCGCCGGCAAACACTAGCCACCACCAAAACCCAGCGGGTTCCACGCCCGAAACACACCAAAACACGCGACGAAAGGTATGAGCTCATGAGCACCGGATGGATCTGGCACGAGGCCTTCAACTGGCACAACACCGGCAACGGCTCCGGTTTCTTCCGGCCCGGGGGATTCATTCAGCCACACACGGCCTTCGACTCGCCCGACACCAAGGGACGCTTTGCGGCATTGGTTCAGGTCAGCGAGTTCGACAAGAAAATGGTCGCGCTGGATACGGCCCCGGCAACGGACAAAGAGATCCTGGCGGTGCACACCCCCGGGTACCTGCAACGGCTTAAGGATATGAACGAGACCGGCGGGGACGCCGGGGAGAACGCGGACTTCGGCCCGCAAGGGCTGTCGATCGCAAAGCTATCGGCAGGTGCCGCCATCGGAGCAGTGCGGGCCGTGCTGCGGGGCGACGTGGACAACGCCTACGCGTTGGTGCGCCCGGCTGGGCACCACGCGGAGGCCGACCGCGGCCGCGGTTTCTGCCTGTTCGCCAACACCTCGATCGCGGCGCGCGTCGCCCTGGACGAATTCGGCCTCAAGCGGGTGGCGATCGTCGACTGGGACGTGCACCACGGCAACGGAACACAGAGCGTGTTTTGGAACGACCCGTCCGTCCTCACGATTTCCCTGCACCAAGACCGGTTGTACCCTGCGGACTCAGGCATGCGCGCCGAAACCGGCGGCTCCGGCGCCGAAGGCACCGCGATCAACATCCCCCTGCCGGCCGGAACAGGAAACGGCGGCTACCTCGATGCCCTGGATCGCGTCGTGGTTCCGGCCCTGGAACGATTCCAACCCGAACTCATCATCATCGGCAGCGGCTTTGATGCCTCGGCCACGGACCCGCTGGGCCGGATGGTGGTCACCAGCAACGGGTTCCGCGCCATGGCCCGGCGGATGATTGACGCCGCTTCCGACCATTGTGCAGGTCGCATCGCATTCATCCACGAAGGCGGGTACTCGGCGCACTACGTCCCGTTTTGCGGCATGGCAGTCCTTGAGGAACTGACCGGCCTGGAATCTGGGGTCGAGGATCCCTACATGGCATTCTTTGCCGACTACCCGCAACTGCAGTTGGAACCTTGGCAGAAGGAAGCCGTGGACCTGGCCGGCGAGCTCATCGAACATGTGCCAGACCACCGCCGATGATCCAATCGCTCGAGTTCCTCACGGACCGCCGTGGCCGGATTGAATCCGTCCACGGCGGTCCGCCGCCACCGGAATTGGTGTCCTACGCCCGGGGCTTCCTGCTGCTGAACCGCCACCGGGTCCAATTCCTCTACCGGTCAGCCGAACCGTGGCTGTCCGTCGTGCTCGAAAGAGCACGCCGACGGGGTGAGTGCTACGATCGTGCGCTGATCAGGGCCGTTCCAGCCGAACTGCCGCAGGGCATCACCCGGCGCGAAATCGAAGTCCTGACCTTGTTGTCGCTCGGACTGTCCAACCCGGAGATCGGGGAACGGCTCGGAACCAGCCGCCGGACCGTGTCCACCCAGGTGGAACGGCTGCTGCACAAGCTAGGCCAGGTGAGCAGGGCAGGGCTGGCATCGCTCGTCGTGGACAGCCACCTGCTTGCGTTGCCGATCCCCGGTGGCGTTGACGGGGTGGCGCATATCTCCGTCGTGAGCATCGAACGCTTTGCCGGCATGGTCGATGAAGTTGCCGCACGTTTTCCCTCGGGCCCAAAGACCGTCGACGGACCACGCCCGATCCTGATTGGCACTCTGGCGTCCCTGACCGGCCAGGCCAACGACGAGGGAGAAGAATTGGTGCGCGGCGCCGCACTGGCCGTCGAGGAGATCAACTCCCACGGTGGGGTGGCAGGCCGGACTCTTGAACACCTCGTTGCTGACGCAGACTTGTACGACCCCGAAGCGGTTCGGGCCGCCATGCAGCGACTCATCGCTGCAGGCGTCGACGCCATTACAACGCACTATTCGAGCGCCGAGAACCCCTTCCTGCTCGAGATGGCCGCGGAGTACGGCAGGCCGTTTCTTCATGTCGACACCTTTGAGCGCCATGTGGACCTGGTCCGGAGCAATCCCCGGCGCTATGGAACGGTGTTCCAGACGTGCCCATCGGAGAAGTACTATGCCATGGCGTTTGTGCGCTTCCTGAGGGATCTCGGGAAACTGAGAAACTACCTGCCCAAGGAACGCCGGATGGCGTTGGTGGAGATGGACACGCCGAGTGCACATATCGGCGGAAACGGATTCGAACCCGCGGTTGCCGAGGCCGGCTGGAGCATTGTCAGCCGCGAAAGTGCCCCTTTCCGCCAATCGGACTGGGAAGAAGTGGCCCGGCGTCTGGTGGAGTCCCGCGCCGAAGTCATTCTCGTGGCACACTTCATCACCGACGAAATTGTGGAGCTGCAGAGACAGCTCCACGCCGCGAAGTTCACGGGCTTGGTCCACTACGTCTATGCCGCATCGAGCCACCGCTTTGTGGAGCAGCTGGGGGACCTTGCCAACGGGGTCGTGTGGAGTTCCGTGACCAACCGAACCGATTCCGCCGTCGCACGAGCGTTTCAGCGAAACTACGCGGTCCGCTACGGTGTGGAACCGGGGCCGGCGCAATCCAGTTCCGCCTACGACCAGGTCCAGCTGTTGGGCACCGCGTGGCGCCAAAACGGCGGCACGGACAGCGCCGGAGTGTGCGCGGCACTGCGCGAGACCCTGTACCGGGGACTCAACGGAACCTACTACCTCGGAGAGGACGGCCAGTCGCCACTGAGCTACCCGGACGGGACCGTCGATCCGACGATTGGCATGCCGCTTTTGACCTGCCAGATCCAACCTGATGGACCTGTGGTGCTTAGCCCTGCACCGTTCGGGTCCATGCACCGCTTGCAGTTTCCGGGAATGCACGGCGCCGAGAAGGCTAACCAAAGGCTGCATTAGCCATATCTCCGAGATTCCCCGCTCCGTGGTGGATCCCGGCGACTTCGGGCTTGGGGCAGCTGATTGTTTTCTGCGGCCGGCGCTGAAAGTGACCACGGGGCCGAAGTCGGTGAACGAGGCCCCATGCATGATCGTGGCCAGCCAAGGGGGACCATCACGTCAAGGTTAAGCACCCTGGCCAGTCCAGACGCTCACGTCGGAGGGCAACCCGAGGTTTCTGCGAATCCCGCAGGATATTTTGCCCTGGGCGTGAGTGGATGCACGATGTGGAAAGGCGACCGGTCATGCTTTCACAAGGTTTGGCTGCAGGAAACCCGAATAGTCGAAAGCCTTGCGGGGCACCTGGCAGGGGTTGCCCTCGGCCAAGTGCAGCACACGGTTCTCCAGATCCATGACGACGGACATGACCGTCGACCACTGCGCCGCGGGATCCGATCGGCCATCGGGGTGGCAGCAAATGGACCCCGGGGCATCCGTGTGATCTCGCAGGGCATGGTCCAAAGCATCAATGGTGACCGCCTGTGCTTTGACGTCGACCAGCTCGCGCAGCCGAGACAGACGCACGTAGGAATCGGACATGGCCACTGGAGCCAGGTCGAAACCGCCCTGCACTGAATCCAAGAAGTGGTTGGTGTGGAAGGTCTTGCCGTGTTCGGCGACCTGCACGTTGATGTTGCGGGCATCCCCGGGAGCCGTCTCGATGTTCAGGATCGCCCCGTCCGCGGCACCCACCACGTAGTTTCCGGACGAAGCCCTGGGGTGCGAGGCCAACAGTTCGACGGCGTCAAACACCCGTTCGCAATCGGCAAGCGCGCGCAGCAATACATGGAACGGGACACCGGGGGTGGAGCCGTCGGAACTTGTCACCAGGGTGTTCACCGCCAGGCCGATTCCGTGCTCGTTCATGACGGTCTTGGCCAACAACCCGGCTTCCACGATGGTGACGTAATTGGGGCCGTCTTCGCGCTCGACCTCCAGCAGGATCACCGAATCGAAACCATGCACCAGCCAGTCCCAGTTTTGGCCCACCAGCGTGTGGCCCAAGGCCGAGTGTGTTGGGGCGATGGCAAATGACGAGCATTCCCCCAAGCCGCGCAGCGAGGCCGACGGTCCCGTCGCCGTCCGGTGCGAGGAGACCAGGGCGTGCCAGAGGATCTCGGTGCGGCAATTCATCGCCAGGATGTCCTCGAACGGCAGGCCCGAACCCTTGGCGATCCCGCGCATTTCCTCCCAGATGTTCGGGAAGAAACGCTGGATGGATTCGGCATACCCCTGGGCATGGATGACGGCTTCTGCCCAGGGCACGCCCTTGCTGGCGAAGGAGTGCTCGTAGCCGTTGCGGGCATGGTGCACCTGCGCGCGGGCCAGGGAACCGTATCGTTCGCCGCGCTCAAGCGGGCCGCCACTGACTCGGATGCGCGGGTAGCCTGCGGTTTTCATGCCTGGCTGGTCCGTCCTGCCAGAGCGACCTCGGCGATGCCCAAACGTAGTTCCTCGACCGGTGTCGGGAGCAAATGGGCGGGCAGCGCGGTGGGGGCCTCCGCCGCCGACAGTATCCCGGTCGGCGAATTCCCGTCCAACAGATCGGCGGTCTGCCGCACCGTGCCGATCCACGCGCCGGCTTCCTTGAGTCCCACGATGATCTCTTCGAGCATGGCCAGGCGCGAGGGACGCCCGGAAATCATGGGGTGGAGAGTCAGCATGACGTGCCCGCCGAGCGAGGCGATCCCGTCGATCTCCGGCTGCCACACCTCCAGCACCTCGCGCGTGGAACGGATGGTCTTTTCCCAGGTGTCATTGGCGAACCAGAAGTGCGGGGCATCGTCCAGTATCCAGGACACGGGAATCTCGACAAGGTCGTGGGTTTCGTAGCGGTAGGGACGGATGTCATTGAGCAGGTTGGAGCTGTATCTGAAGCCCGCTTCCTGCAGCAGATCAAGCGTTTGGTCGGTGAACTCCCACGAGGGGGACCGATATCCCGTTACCACCGCACCCAGATCCCGCAACACGGCCAGCCCGTCATACAGCTCCGCGCGCTCTTCCGCGGGACTCAGCGTGGTGGGGTTTGCATGCGAATGGCCGTGGTGGGCGACCTCGTGGCCTCCGGCCAGGATTGACCGCACGGATTCGGGGTGGCGCAGCGCGTCCTTCCCGCAGATGAAGAAGGTGGCCTGCACCTCGTGCCTGGCCAGCAGGTCCAGAATCAGCGGCACGCCCACGCGCGGACCGTAGGCGCCCTGGGAAAGTACGCCGGGACGGTATGCGTTCTCCGGGTTCTCGCCGATCCAGACCTCTTCGGCGTCGAAATCGAAGGTGATGCTTGCGCCGAATTTCTTGTTCTGTGGCCAGGGAGCCATGATCGTCCTCACTTCATCGGCACAGGGATTCGTGCCTGGTTGTTTCGTGAAGATCATTGTGGCTTGGCGGGGTCTGTTACATCATGGGTCAAATGACGTATCTCCAGTTCACTACTGAATTTCAAAGCGGGTACCGGCGTGCGGTTACGGCTCCAAGCAAGGGTGGTCACCTCTCTGGAACTGGTACGAAAATTTAGTCAGGCGGGCGAGGAACTTGTTGTGGACAGGCTTTGAAGCCGGCATCGGGCCTAGTGCTTGGTGGTGGCGCTGGCTGCTGCTTGTCTGCTGAGAATCAGCTTATTGAGTAGTAGGCTGAGTCGGTGGCCGGGTGGAGGATTCCAGTGCGAGGTTCACGAACCTGGATGCCTCGGTTCCCTTACCGTCGATCCAGCGCTCCAGCTGATCGCGACTAGCAGGTCGTCAAGGTGTCAGGTGGGGATGAATTCCAGTGCGGTGTAGAGTGCATCTGCACCGGTTTTCAAGAATTCCCAATCTTCCGGTGCTTTCTCCCCTATCAGTGCGGCCTTGACCGTTCCCAAGTCGTCGCTGGTGGTGGCAATCGAGGCGATGACTATGTCGCGCATCCCCTTGTTGGTGTAGATTTCGGCCAGCCAGGCGGCGCGTTCGGTGCTGTCCTTTCCGTGGTGCCGGTAACCCTCGATCATGTCGGCCAGCGTTCCGCGCGCCACGGCGAGGGTTTCCGCGTCCTGCGAATCCATGGCCTTGGTTTCGAGGGTGAACTGTGCCAACAGTTCCGTGGATGCGGTGGTGCAGGCCGGAATCTCGGCGGCTAGCTTGGCGCTCCGGTGGTGGCCCTTATGAGGGCCAGTCCCGCGTTTGATGCGGCGACGGTCGAGAAAGCGAGGGAGTCGGTGGAATCTCCGTCGTAGTCCATCAGGTATCCCCCCGTGATGAGGATGGCCGAGCGGATGGAGGCATCCTGCATGCACGAGAGTGTCGAGCAGGGCGCGGTACTGGGCGGTGGTCAGCTCATATTCATATGGATTTTACTCGGTAAAGGGTGCTGACTCAGCGATTTCGACACCAAAAGGTCAGCGGACTCCCGCGTTTTTGGCTGAAGAGGATCATGGGGAAGGTCCACAGATTCGGAATCAGACACACGAGATCAGTATCGTGACAAGGCAGCGTCGAGAAGAGACCGGCGGTCGGCGCAGGCCCTACGTGTCAGGCTGGAACGGTACCAGGGGCTCGTAGCAAGTCCGTTTAATCGCGTGGGGCGAGAGCCAGGAATTCCAGTAATCATGTCCAGTCCAGTTTTGAGTGCAGTACGCGAAGATAGTGCTGTGAGTAGTACCACTCACAACGACCCGACCCCTAAACCATGGAAACATGCATTAGATGCAGGAAACCTACAGGCACAAGCGATCGGAGGGCAAACTCGTGCATCGGCGCCAGAGACAAGCCACTCCAGCAAAAGCCCGGCTGACCAGCGGAAACGTTAAATTCGCTGACGGACGGGAGTTGTCGCAGCTACTTCTACTCCCGTACTTTCAACGCCGATAATGGAGATTCCGTCAAGCTAGCGCCACAATGGCTACTGCACATGGACGGCGCAGCCGGGGGAGGGCTTAGGAGAGTTTAGCCTGGCGGAGGTACTGGTAGACCGTTTCCCGGCTGATCCCAAAATCACGGGCAAGGAGGGCCTTTGGAACACCGCTGCCGGCGCGCTGAACGAGTTCGGCCGCCCGTTCTGGGGTGAGCGTCTTTTTCCGTCCTTTGTAGGCGCCGCGCTGCTTGGCCAGCGCGATCCCTTCCCGCTGGCGTTCCCTAATGAGGGAGCGTTCGAATTCAGCAAAGGCTCCCATAACGGAGAGCATGAGGTTTGCCATGGGGGAGTCCTCGCCGGTGAAGACCAGGCTTTCTTTGACGAACTCCACCCGCACACCTTTGCGCGTGAGGTTTTGGACCAGAGCGCGCAGGTCATCGAGGTTCCGGGCCAGCCGGTCCATGCTGTGAACCACCACGGTGTCCCCGTCCCGGGCAAACCGCAGCAACTCCGTAAGCTCTGGCCTCGCGGTGTCCCTGCCGGAGGCCTTGTCCGTGAAGACCCGGTCCAGGACCTGTCCTTCCAGCTGGCGTTTCTCATTCTGATCCAGGGTGCTCACGCGCACGTACCCGATCCGCTGTCCGGCCACTGATCGCCTCCAACCTTGAACCCGTCAGGTTGAGTTCTAGGCTTCTCTCAGAAAGAAGTCAAGACCAGCCGCCGAATTTGTCAGGTTGGGGTGTGCTTCAGGCCCACAGGACGGGCTAGCCTACGGCGTGCGGAATTCTGAGTCGTGTGCCGTCTAGCTTGTCGAGCAGGTGGTATCCACCCAGCGCTGGATCAGTTCAGCCGCGCCCGGCACAGCTTGGTTTTCATGGACGAGAACGCCCGTCCATGTCGGTGAGCCAGCATTCGATCTCACTGCCGTTGCGGGAGGAGCGGGACCAGTTGCGATTGCCGTTGGTGGGGGAGAGCGCCGGGCTGTTCTGATCCCTGTCCCGTGACAGGTTCCTCGGTGCTGCTTTGGGCATGGGCCTACCCCCTTTTTGACGGGTCGGGTGGGATGGGTGGCGATGTCAGTTTCGGGCAGTATCATCCCGGGGGAGGGCTGCCCTGCAGTGCCTGCAGGGCAGCCCTGGTGACGTAGGTGTCAGGCCTGCAGGCGTGACAGGGAGTCTTTTGCCTCGGCGGTGACAGCTTCCGCGGTGATGCCGAATTCCTGGAACAGGCGCTTGTAATCGGCGGAGGCGCCGTAGTGCTCGAGGCTGATGGAGCGTCCGGCGTCGCCGACGAACTCCTTCCAGCCCAGGGCCAGACCGGCTTCGACCGAGACGCGGGCCTTGACCGCTGCCGGCAGGACTGCCTCGCGGTAGGCGGCGTCCTGCTTGTTGAACCACTCAACGCACGGCATGGACACCACGCGGGTGGCGATGCCCTCGGCCTGCAGCGCTTCGCGGGCCTGCACGGCGAGCTGGACTTCCGAGCCGGTGCCGATCAGGATCACCTGGGCGTCCACGGTCTGGCCGTCCTTGGACGCCTCGGCCAGTACGTAACCGCCCTTGGCCACACCTGCGGTGGATGCGAAGGTGTCGCCGGTGGCGTCGCCGTCGCCGCGCTCCCAGGTGGGGATGGTCTGGCGGGTCAGGACGATGCCTGCCGGGTTTTCGTGGTTGGCGAGCATGGCCTTCCATGCTGCCGCGACTTCGTTGGCGTCACCGGGACGGACGACGTCCAGGCCCGGGATGGCGCGCAGGGAGGCCAGCTGCTCCACCGGCTGGTGGGTGGGGCCGTCTTCGCCGAGGCCGATGGAGTCGTGCGTCCAGACGTACAGGGACGGGACACCCATGAGGGCACCGAGGCGGATGGCCGGGCGCTGGTAGTCGCTGAAGATCAGGAACGTGCCCGAGAACGCGCGGGTCTTGCCGTGCAGGGCGATGCCGTTCACGATCGAGGCGGCGGCGTGCTCGCGGATGCCGAAGTGCAGTACCCGGCCGTAGGGGTTGCCGGACCAGGCGTCCGTCTGCTTGGACGCGGGAACGAACGACGGCGAGCCTTCGATGGTGGTGTTGTTCGATTCCGCGAGGTCGGCCGAGCCGCCCCACAGTTCGGGCAGGACCGGGCCGAGTGCGTTCAGCACCTTGCCCGATGCGGCACGGGTGGAGACGTCCTTGCCGGCGGGGAAGACGGGCAGGGCTGCGTGGACGCCTTCGGGAAGTTCCTTGGCCTCGACACGCTCGAGCAGGGCAGCGGCCTCGGGGTTGGCGGACTGCCAGGCGTTGAAGGACTCTTCCCAGGCCTTGCGGGCGTGGGCGCCGCGGTCAACGACGGCGCGGGCGTGGGCCAGCACGTCCTCGTCCACCTCGAAGGACTTCTCCGGGTCGAAGCCCAGGACTTCCTTCAGGGCGGCGACTTCCTCCGAGCCCAGGGCAGAGCCGTGGATCTTGCCGGTGTTCTGCTTCTTGGGCGCCGGGTAGCCGATGATCGTGCGCAGCGAGACGATGGACGGCTTGGACGTTTCAGCCTTCGCTGCCAGCAGCGCCGAGTACAGCTCCTGGACGTCTTCCTTGTATTCGCCGGTCCGGGTCCAGTCCACGCGCTGGGTGTGCCAGCCGTAGGCCTCGTAGCGCTTCAGGACATCTTCGGTGAAGGCGATGTCGGTGTCGTCTTCGATGGAGATGTGGTTCTCATCGTAGACAACAACTAAGTTGCCCAGTTCCTGGTGGCCTGCAAGCGAGGAAGCCTCGGAAGTAACGCCTTCCTGCAGGTCGCCGTCGGACGCGATGACCCAGATGGTGTGGTCGAAGGGGCTGGTACCCGGAGCGGCGTCGGCGTCGAACAAGCCGCGCATCCGGCGCTGGGAGTACGCGAAGCCCACCGAAGACGCCAGGCCCTGGCCCAGCGGGCCCGTGGTGATTTCCACGCCGGCCGTGTGCTTGTACTCAGGGTGGCCCGGGGTCAGTGAACCCCAGGTGCGCAGCGCCTGCAGGTCCTTCAGTTGCAGGCCGTAGCCGGAAAGGAAGAGCTGGATGTACAGCGTCAGGGACGTGTGCCCGGGGGACAGGATGAACCGGTCACGGCCGATCCAGTCCGGGTCCCGCGGGTCGTGGCGCATCAGTTTCTGGAACAAGAGGTAGGCAGCCGGAGCCAGGCTCATCGCCGTTCCGGGGTGGCCATTGCCCACCTTCTCCACGGCGTCCGCAGCCAGGACGCGGATAGTGTCCACCGCGCGCCGGTCTAGGTCGGTCCAGGACAGTTCACCCGTCCGGGAATCGGATTCTTCAATTACAAGGCTCGGCACTGAAGGGCGCCCTCTCTACTGGCGTTCGTTGTTACTGAGTTAGTCTTCGTAGCCGCAGATCGCCGCGACCTTGTCTGCTGAGGCACTGCTTTCGTCGAAGGTGTAGCCGACCCATTCCTTCGTAAGGCGGCGGGCCAGCTCGAGTCCGATGACGCGCTGGCCCATGCATAGGACCTGCGCGTTGTTGCTCAGAATGGCACGTTCTACGGAAAACGAATCATGGGCGGTCACGGCCCGCACGCCTTTGACCTTGTTCGCCGCGATCGCTACGCCGAGGCCGGTGCCGCACACTAAAAGTGCCCGATCTGCCGCGCCATCAGCCACCATCCGGGCGGCCTGAACCGCTATGTGGGGGTATGCGGTATGCCCGTCGGCGGCTACGCCGACATCGAGGACGTCTGCTACGAGGCCATGAGCCTCCAGGTCGTTTTTGAGAGTCTCCTTGTAGTCAAAGCCTGCGTCGTCGCAACCGACAACAATTCTGAGTTTTCCAGTCATGGGAGGTTGATCCTTCGATCTAGGTTTTGGAGATGGAGGTCAGGAGGCCGTGGCGCTGACGGGCAGTTTGGCCAGCCCGCTCACCAGGAGCGCAAAGGAAGTTGCGCCGGCGTCGGGTGTGCCTAGGGACTTCTCAGCCAGAGGGCGGGCGCGGCCGAGCTTTGGCGTTAGCAGGGCGGTCATTTCCGCCTTTTGAGTAGCCACCGCTGCTGCCGCCCGCCACGCCGCAGCAAGAGGAGTTCTTCTTTCGATGCCTGCGCTGAGTTCTTCGACGAATGGCAGCATCGCGTCCACCAAGGTCTTGTCGCCGATGCTGGCGCGGCCCAGATCCAGGATTGCAGCGGAGAATGACCGCACTGCCGTGACGAGGTCCTTGTCAGTGTATGCGGTCCTGCTGTCTGTCAGGGACCGCCCGGCGGCCTCGAGAGCTGCTCCCCAAAGAACACCCGAGGTTCCGCCAGCGCGTTCCGCCCAGCTTTGACCGGCTGACTGCAAAAGCCATCCGGCCCCTGCGCCGCCGTCGTAGGCGATTCTCGCTGCGGCAAGTGCGGCATCGATGCCTTTCACCATGCCCCGGCCGTGGTCGCCGTCGCCGGCCACCGCATCGATTTCTCCGAGTCGGACCTCGTCAGCATGGAGAATTCGGGCCATGCTTTCCAAAGCATCGACGGTTTTCCCTGCAAGGAACCGTGCGGCTGGGGTTGCATCCGGAATCGTTTTGGATTCCTGGATTTCCTTGCTGCTGTCTTGAGCGAAACCACTGATCGCTGCAATGGGGGCTTTCTGCTTCCTGAAGGCAGGAGTGTAGGTGTCTGCGGTCCAAAACGTCTCGAGCTGTTCGTCCAGCCACATCAGTGTGAGTGAAACACCGCCCATATCCATGCTGGTCACGAGTTCCCCCACCTCTGGGTCGACTACTTCCAGGTCCGCTTCCCGTAGCAGCTTCGACACCGATCCCCAGAGGAGGAACAGCTCTTCGTATTTGGTAGTGCCGAGTCCGTTGAGGATCGCCGCTACTCGCTTGCCGGCACCACCGGGTGCGGCTTCCAGGAGGGAGTCCACCAGCAGGCGGGCGAGATCTGCTGCTGGCGGCATCTGCATGTCGCGGATGCCGGGCTCACCATGTATTCCGAGTCCCAGACCCAATTGGTTTTCTGCGACCGTAAAAAGCGGCCGGTCTGCCCCCGGCAGCGTGCAACCGGAAAATGCCACACCGATGGTCCTGGTGGTTGCGTTGGCGGTGCGCCCCGCCTGTTCAACACCGTCCAGGTCCAGCCCCGCGGCAGCTGCAGCACCGAGAACCTTAAAGACGGAGAAGTCTCCAGCGATCCCACGCCGTTTGTCTTCCTCGACGGCCGATGCGATGTCGTCAGTAACCACCACGATCCGGGTATCGATGCCTTCTTTGCGGAGGCGCTCCGCGGCGATTCCGAAATTCATGTTGTCCCCGGCGTAATTGCCGAACGTCAGGATGACCCCCCTGCCCTGATGCGCGGCCTTTGCCACCGAATAGACCTGGGCCGCCGAAGGCGATGTGAAGATGTTGCCGACGACAGCGCCCGTCGCGAAACCCTGCCCGACCAGACCTACGAAGGCCGGGTAGTGGCCGGAGCCGCCGCCGACGACCACCGCTACTTGGGGTTCGCCGGTACGCAGTGCCACTGCACCGCCAGGCACTCCGCGTAGCCGGTCCGCGTAAAGGTCAAGGAAGCCGGCGAACTGCTCCTCTGCGAATTCCGCGGGGTCGTTGAAAATCCTGGTCATGGTGTTGCTCCAAAAGCTCGAGATCTGGTGTGTTGTTAGTGGTGGCGGGTTCCGGCTGTGTCGGCCGGGACCCGCAGGAAGGTGGTGAGGATGAAAGCCACGCCGTAGAGCGCCACAAAGGCCCAAACCACGCCGGCGTTTCCGCCCCATGGCAGGACAGCGGCCACTACCGCTGCTCCGAGGAAGGCTGCCCCGCCGGCAGCTGTGGTGTACATGGCCATGGCAGCACCCTTGTGATCGGGAGTCAGCGCGGGCATGATAGCGCCCATCGGGACGAAGCCCGCCAGTAGGATTCCAAAGGCCACGCCAGCCAGGACGGACAGCCAGTAGCCCCAGTCCGAGCCCGGTTCCACGAGATGGGGAACGTACCACCAGGCCAGCAGTCCAACTGCTGAACCCACCACACCGAACCAGCGGACGGTGCGCTGCCATCCCCACTTGTCGCCGATGGCGCCGAAGAGGGCGTTGAAGGCGATGTTGGATGCGTAGACAATGACTGTCATCATCAACCACTGGGTCTGTGACCATCCCAATTCGCCGCCGATCACACTTGGCAGGATCACGAACATACCGTACTGGGGCGCGGTGTTGATGAGCCGGACGATGAAGCCCATGAGGATTTTGGGTTCGCGCGCCAGGAGGCGGATACCGCCGGAAAGGACTTCCGCTGTCGACTCCCCTGGGGGAGCGAGACGTTGGGTGCCCCGCTGCTCCTTGACGCCCAACCAAGCGATAAGGAAACCAAGGGTCACCAGACCGATCGAGGCGGCCATTGTCAGCGCTTCACCGGTCCGACCCCCGCCAAAGACCGGGATGAAGGTCAGCGCAAACAGCGAGCCAAAGGTGGGCAGCCCACCAGTGAACATGACGTAGAACCAGCCCACTGCAGTACCGTTGCTCTTCCTCGGGGCAACTGTGTTGATCCAGACGAGGAATGCGAAAGCAAAGAGCGGGTAGCCGAGCCCGCGGAGGAAGTAGCTGGCCATGATGCCGGCGGTGAAGCCCGCATTCAAACTAACCAGGAACAGCACCTCGAATAGGACCCAAGCTGCAAAGCCGAGCGCCATGACGCGCCGCGGACCGATCAGATCCGAAAGGGCACCGGACAGATAGGACGCGAGCGTGACGGCCACGCCGTACATGGTGATGATAGTGGGGGCCAGCATGGCCTGCCCGCCTAGCGCGCCAGCCATGTGGGGTGCAATGAAGTTCGATTCGACGCCGTTGCCGGTCATGAAGACCAGGACTCCGAGGAACCCCCAGCGGAGGGAGTGCGGAATGCCGATCCGGTCAAGCAGCCTTTCCCGCGAAGCTACAGCGGGCGTGGCAAATGTACTCATGGAAAACGCCTTTGTTTTGAGGGGCAGGTGTGGTTCAGCTTCCATGGGGGCTGCAGCGATGGCCCCCGGGCCGCTTGAGTTAGCGGGCGGAACCGGGAAGGATGGAGACTTTAACGGAGGCGCCGGTGGTGTCTCCTACGAGATCCAGCGCGTCCTGGAACCGGTCGAGGGGAAACTGGTGTGTGCAGATCTCATCCATCGGAAGGATGCCTGACTCGATCATCTTGATAGCAGCAGGCCAGCAGTGAGGCCCGAGGTGGGCGCCGCGGACATCCAGCTCCTTGTCATCGCTAATGATGGACCAGTCCACGGAAACGTCTGATCCGAAGACCGAGTACTCCACGTAAGTTCCGAGCTTGCGCAGCAAATTCAGGCCCTGGCCTACGGCCGAGGGATGGCCGGTTCCTTCTATGTAGACGTCCGCGCCGTAGCCGTCGGTCATATCCTTGACCAGCTTGACGGCGTCCTCGCGTCCCACATTGATGACGACGTCGGCACCGCACTTACGGGCAAGGTCCAATTTCGTGTCAGACATGTCCAAGGCAACCACCGTGAGTGGGCTCTTGGCTTTTGCTCCGGCAATCATGCCAAGGCCAATCGGGCCGCAGCCGGCAATTACCACAACGTCATTGAACTGGATGTTGGCGCGCTCTACCGCATGCAGGGAGCAGGACAGCGGTTCGGCGAACGCTGCGTGCTCCGGGGCGAGTTCCTTGGACACCTTGTGAGCTCTGGCGTTGGGCGGCACCACCAGGTATTCGGCCATGGCCCCGTTGTAGTTGCGGAAGCCGAACATGTCGTGCGGCCCGCACATCCAGTACTGGCCACGCTGGCAGTACCGGCACGCTTCGCAGGGCACGATCTGCTCGCAGGCGATCCTGTCGCCGAGTGTGAGCCCGTGATGGGCGAGGGCGGCCTCGCCGCCGCTAACGATGGTTCCTACGAACTCGTGGCCCGGTGTCACTTCCTTCTGTGCCCACGCGGGGCGGTTTTCATCGCCCCAGAACTTCGCTGCGCCGTGGTAGCACTTGAGGTCACTGGCGCAGACGCCAACCGCCTCAACTTTCATCAGCAACTCATCCTCAGCCGGGACCGGGGTTGCCACCTCCTCCAAGGTGTAGTTCTCCGGTCCGTGACAAATGACTGCTTGCATCGCTGCCGGTACTGCAACGTGCTTTTCCACTTCTTCTGCGTAAGTGCTTGACATGGTTCCCTCCTTGGAACGTGTGACGTGCGTCAATAACCCAAGCTTGACGACGTGCTGAACAAATGTCAAGAACAAAATTTCTGAGAGCGGCCGTTGTGAAATTTTGTTCTGGGACCGATTACTATTGAGGCATAGGCATCTGCTGTGGAATGGAGGAATGGGGGATCGCATGTCGGAAGCCGCACTCGCTCCGGTTGGTACGAGCAGTAAGTTTCCGCTGGAAACGATTTATCAGGCTGCCCGGATGTACTATGTCGAAGACGCAAACCAAGTTAAAATTGCCCAATCACTCGACGTCTCAAGACCTACAGTGAGCCGCCTGCTGGCCGAGGCACGCCGCATAGGCATGGTCCGCATTGAAGTGGTAGATCCCGCCGCGACGACATCTAAGTCGTTGGCCATCGAACTCGCCGATGCGTTATCGATCCAGCAGGTCTACTTGGCCGACGGAGATCAGTCGCAACGCCTCCGCGGGGGTCTGCTGCCCCTGGTCTTCGAGGCCATCTCCGACATGGCTCTTGCCCCCGGCGACGTCCTGCTCGCATCATCCGGACGCACAATCTACGAGCTCAGCCAAGCGCCGCTACCGAAGCTTCCAGGCGTAATCGTTGCCCCCTCCGTGGGGGGACAGACAGAGCCGGAGCCCTGGTACCAAACAAATGAAATTGCCCGTGCGATTGCCGAACACACAGGCGCCCAGCCCGCTTTTCTCTGGACCCAGGCTCTGCCCTCGCCGGAGATGCATGAGTTCCTTCAGCGGGACCCGGACTTCCAAAGGATTAAGCGGTTGTGGGAGTCAGCAAAGGGTGCGCTTCTCGGCATCGGCGCGCCTCCCACCACGCGAAGCTCGATTTCACGATTTATCCCGAAAGACGATGATTCGCTTTCTCGCGCAGTTGGGGATATCTGCTTGAACTTCTACGACGTCCACGGCAAGCAAATTGCCTTCCCTGGAAGTGACCGAATCGTCTCAACCTCCGAAGAGAACCTACGAGCCATCCCCCATACGGTCGGTGTGGCGGTTGGCGCCGAAAAGGCCACAAGCATAGTGGGTGCAGCACGCGCCGGATACTACCGCAAGCTGGTGACCGACTCGCATACAGCGAGGGCCGCCTTGGATTACATCAGAACAGCATAACCGGGGGCCATCCGGCCTACCACGTGGTGTCTTTCTCCTGCCACCGGGCCAGGAAGTGCATATGTTCGCGGTTGGCAGGATACAAGCTGAGGTACTGCTGGTAGAGGTCCTCATAGACAGCGCCGGTTCGAGGGTCTGGCTCCACAATCCGAGCAGTTTGCATCCAATCAGTGTCGGGGCCCACACAGCCGGTACCCACCGCCGCCATCAAGGCATCCCCGTAGCTCGCGCCTATCGTCACTTTCGGCACTATCTGAGGCCGTCCTGAAATATCGCTGACAATCTGTGCCCATAGCCCTGCTTTTAGCCCTCCACCAACGGCGAGAAGGCGCGTGATCGGTTCTCCCGCCTGCTCGACCAGATCCAGCATCTGCCGCAAACCATAAGAGATCCCTTCGAGCCCGGCACGGAGCAGGTGCCCGCGTCCATGCCGAAGGGTTAATCCAGTAATCATTCCGCGTGCGTCAGGGTCAAGGAGTGGCGTGCGTTCGCCGGCGAAATAAGGCAGCAAGAGAAGGCCCTCCGCTCCGGCTGGCGTCGCGGCTGCCTCAGAAAAAAGTTCTCCCATATCTGCTCCGCCGAAAAGGCGCTGCAGCCAAGTCAGCAGGCTTCCAGATGTGGCCATACCCCCGGACAGCGTAATGGAGCCAGGCTCCACGCCGGGAGCGACCCACAGCTTGGGATGACTTCGGAGCGCCTCGAGGCGTTGAACGAAAAACATGGTGGACCCGTACATCAGCATGGTGTCCCCTGCTCGGCGGACACCCGCACTGTATGCCTCCACCCAGGCGTCCACCGTTCCGGCACACACCGGTATCCCAACCGGGATCCCAGTCAACTCCTGCGCTCCCCGGGTGACCGTCCCTGCGACCTCGGCTGGCCACAATAGCCGTGGAAGGGGAAGATGACCGGCAACCGCCCGGGCGCGTTCAGTGATCCATTCGAGCCGGTGAATGTCGTAAAGGGGATCACACTGGCTGGCCGTGGGGTGGTCCAGGACGTACTCGCCTGTCAGCCGCTGAACCAAGAAGGAACTGCAGGAAAACCAATACCTGGCAGCAGAAAAGACGGCCGGCTCGTTCCTAGCAATCCAGCGGAGCTTCGGACCAACCGATTGTGACGACAGGTCTTTCCCCCCACTAGCAACGATCGCTGTTTTCCCCAACTCCTCGTTTAGGTCTCCTATGTCCTGGGTCGCCCTCGTGTCCACTCCATATAGAATCGCTGGCCGGAGTGGAGCAAAGTCCCCGTCGGTAACGACCAGACATGGTCCCATACCGCTGACGGCAACACCGAACACGCCCTTTGCGTCGTTACGGGCGAACAGCTCACCACAGAGCTGCTGAACCTCCGCCCACCAAGTTTCTTCAGCAAGCATCTCAGCCCAACCGGCGCGCGGCAGGGAGATCGTGTGGTGGACGATTGCGGTATCGATGATCGACCCGTCAGAAGTGACGAGAACGGCTTTGCTGCTACCCGTTCCTATATCGATTCCGAGGAACAACCGCCGTCACCTTCCCTAGGGCTCCAGCCCTCTTTCCCAGGCACCACCGGTGCCCCAAGCGCCATCCTATCCCCGGCACCAGACCCGGCCACTGCAGCGGGCGCATCCGCTGGCAACTCCTTTGCAGCCCAGCCCTGCCCGTTTTGAAACGCCGATAACGGATATTCCGTCAACCCGGCGAGGCTCGGACAAGCTGCGCTGATGACTTTGTTCCGTCCACAGTTGGGGTCAATTTGGGTTATCCACGGCTGAATATTGGGAGCCCCTGGATTAGCTCCCGGAGCAGCAGTAGCGGTGGATAACCCATGAGAATTGTCCCTGGGTGTGGGCGGCGGTGGAACCCAGCCTCTCAGTGGACTCGGATTGAATTCCCTTATTTCTGGGGCCCAACAAGGCCGTCTGTGTCAGGTTGGGGTGTACTCCATCCGCACACTGGAGATCACGTTGTGAAAGCTGCATGCACTCCCTGCGCCAGGAGTCTATTCGCACACCTGCTTTGAGCCGCCCTATTGGATTAGTTGGGAACTGTGTAGATAACAGCGTGTTCGGGCTAGACACACCTGGTGGCTTATACCAATGTCTTGCTGTCTTCCGGGAAGTCTGGCGCAGCCGCTCCCGTCAGGAAACCAAAGAACGTCTTCCATATCTCTAACTTCGCTGAGGCGGACAGCGGTCGTTCTCGTCCTCACCCTTCGACTAACTATAGGAACAGCAGGTAGCACGTCAGGAGATACGCTGCGGCATCCTCGTCAGGAAGACAGGACCTGGAACCTTGGCCGTCCGGACTTACAGCACAGGTGCCTTACGGAATCACATACGAAGCAGAATGGCGCCACTTCCGGCAGTTCGCGGTCATCTGGTGCGGGCTACCGGTTGCTGAGGTCGACGCCGCGGCCTTCGCGCAGCGAGAGCACCGTCGCGGCGCCGACGAGCAGCAGGGCGATCGTGTACAGTGCGAAAGCGGCCGGGCCGGCGTCGCCAAACCAGACGCCGAATCCGGCCTGCAGGTAGGCTGCCGTACCGCCGAAGGCCGCGACGCAGAGGGCGTACGGGATGGCCACGCCGATGGTGCGGACGGCGGTGGGGAAGAGCTCCGCGTACACCGCTGGCATGATCGAGGCGGATCCGGCGATGAAGACCAGCATGGCAGACATGGCCAGACCCAGCTGCACGGGCGAGTCCCGGACGTGCCAGGTGGCGGGGAAGAAGATCAGGGCACTGCCGATGCCGCTGATGAGCAGGACCGGTTTGCGGCCGATCCGATCCGAGAGCCGGCCCCAGAGCGGCAGGGCCATGATGAACACCAGGTTGGCGGCCACGCCGGCCCAGAGGGCCTCCGCCGCGTCAATCTTGAGCACGTTTATGGCGTAGGCGGGGGTGGAGACGCCCCAGACGTAGTAGGCGACGGTCAGCCCGACGGTGAGGCCGATGACCTGTAAGGCCTGGCGCCAGTGTCGGGCCAGATCGGCGAACAGGCCGCCACGAGCCGGGGCGGGGTGGCCGGGGACGACGGCGTCATGGGCGGCCGCTTCGGATTTGAAGAGTTCGGACTCTTCCATGCGGGAGCGCATGACCAGGGCGACCAGCCCGAAGACCGCGCCGAGGAGGAAGGGGATGCGCCAGCCGTAGGCGGACATGGCGGATTCCGGGATGGCGCTGGAGAGGACTGCGCCCAGCAGGGTGCCGAACAGGATGCCGACCGTTCCCGAAGCGTAGATCAGCGATGCCCAGTAGCCGCGCCGGGAGGGCGGTGCCATTTCCGACAGGTAGGTCTGGGCGCTCGGCAGCTCGCCGCCGTGCGCGAGGCCCTGGATGAGCCGTGCGATGAGCAGCATGAGGGACGCGCCGGCGCCGATCGAGTCGTACGTGGGGGTCAGGCCGATCACCAGCGAGCCGACCGAGGCCAGGCCGACGCAGAGCGTCAGCGATGCCTTCCGGCCGACCTTGTCGCCGATCCAGCCGAAGATGAATCCGCCGAGCGGGCGGGCCACGAAGCCGACCGCGAAGATCGCGAGCGTTGCGAGGAAAGCGCTGGAGGGGTCCTGTTTGCTGAACAGCTGGGAAGCGATGAAGGAAGCGAAGGTGGCATAGATGGCCCAGTCGTACCATTCGACGGCGTTGCCGGCACCGGTTCCAATCAGCGTCTTGATGACTTTGGAGCGGGGCGGCCGGATCTCTGGGGCGGACGCGTCGGCCTGCTTGGCGGTGTGGGGGCGGGGGAAGGACATCGAAGTCTCCTGGAAAGAGGGGGATAGGGAAAGGGAAAGTTTGATCAGGCGGCCGCGAGGCGTTCGAGCGCCAGACGTGCGTATAGCGCGCTGCCGTCGGCCAGCACTGCGTCGTCGAAGACGGCGAACGGCGAGTGGTTGTAAGCGGCCTCGGTGGAGTTGGTGCCTTCCGGCACGGCGGAGAGGAACAGGAACGCCCCCGGCACCTCGGCCAGGACACGGGAAAAGTCCTCCGATCCGGCCAGCGGATTGGCCAGCTCCCGGTAGCGCTCCGGGCCGAACAGTTCGTCGACGGCGTGCCGCGCGAACTCGGACTCGGCGCCGTCGTTGAGGGTCAGCGGATACTCTTCGATGTAGTCGACCGTGACCTCCAGTCCGTGGCCTTGGGCGATGGCGCCCAGCAGCCGCGGAATCGAGGTCTTCAGCCGCGCCTTGGCCTCCGCGGAGAAGGAACGGATGGTCGCTTCGAAGCGGGCCGTGTCGGGGATGACGTTGCGCTTGGTGCCCGCCTGCAGCATGCCGACGGAAATCACGACCGGGTCGAACACATCGAACTGCCGGGTGACCATGGACTGCAGCGCTATGACCATTTCTGCGGCCACCGTCACAGGGTCCTTGGCGGCGAAGGGCGCAGAGCCGTGTCCACCTGCCCCGTGGACGGTCACGACCAGCCCGTCCGAAGAGCTCATCACGGCGCCCGGTCGGGAGAGGAAGGCCCCGCTGTCACTGAGGGCGCTCATGACGTGCAGCGCGTAGGCGGCATCCGGGCGGGTCCCGGCGGCATCGAGGACGCCTTCGCGGATCATGACACCGGCTCCATCGAAGCCCTCTTCGCCGGGCTGAAACATCAGGACAACGTCGCCCCCCAGCTGGTCCCGCCGGGTCGCGAGCAGGGTCGCCGCACCGACGAGCATCGCCGTGTGCAGGTCGTGGCCGCACCCGTGCATGGCCCCGGGGATCTCGGATGCGTACTCAAGGCCCGTCTTCTCCTGTACCGGCAGGGCGTCCATGTCGCCGCGCAGCAGCACTACCGGGCGCTGCATTCCGCTGTCAGGTGTTCCCGCAGTTCCTCGCAGTATCGCCGTCACGGAGGTGGTGTCCGTGCCCGTGGAGATCTCATAGCCCAGACCGTCGAGGGCGGTGAGGACCTTCTCCTGGGTGCGCGGAAGATCCAGACCGATCTCCGGCTCACGGTGCAGGCGATGGCGCAGGTCGGCGATATCGCCGGCCAAGGCCGCGGCGTCTTCACGCAGGGCGACGGTCAGGTCGGCGGACGATGCGGGTAAAGCCAAAGCAGTCCCTTTCACTGGAAAACAGATCCCTTGAGTGTGACGTGCCCCCGCTCACTTGATGACAATAAAGTGAGAAAATTGCATGACTGTGCCACTAAACCGAAGGATCCTGTATGGAGCTACCCGCCGAAGACCTCGAACTGATTCACGCACTCCAGCTCTCTCCACGCGCCACCTGGGCCCAGCTCGGATCCGTGCTGGGCCGGCATCCCCCAACCCTGGCCGCGCGATGGGAGCGACTGCGCTCGAACGGCCAGGCCTGGGTCACCTGCCATATCGGAACCGCCGAAGGCCAGGGGTGCGTCACCTTCGTCGGCCTCCAATGCCGCCCCGGGCACCGGAAGAAGGTACTGGAACGCGTATGCGCGGTCCCTGAGATCGGAACCATCGAGGAAGCGGCCCGGGCCTGGGACCTGCGATTGACCGTCCTGGCGCGCAGCTGGGAGCAGGTGACCAGGGACGTGCTGCCCCTGGTGCGCACCAATCCGGACATTCTGCGCAGCCAAGTGACCCTGGCGACCAGGCTTTACTCGGCCGGAAACAACTGGCGCCTGGATGTCCTGTCCCCCGAGCAGCAGCGCCGCATTGCTGCCTTACATTCTGGCGTGGTGCGTCCTCCCGGAGCCACGCCTCCGACACTGCCCCAGCTGATGACTGTGCTGGCCGGGAACGGACGGGCCTCGGCAACCGAGATCGCAGCTGCAACCGGTACCCATCCGACGACCGTGGCCCGGCACCTGCGCCAGGCCCTGGAAACGGGCCTGGTGGCATTGCGCTGCGAACTCGCCCAGGATTACTCGGGCTACCCCATCGGATGTCAGTGGTATGTGCGCGTTCCGCCCTCGCAGCTGGAGGCTGCGGTCAGCTATCTGCAGTCCCACCGGACTCTGCGGCTGTGCGCCGCTACCACGGGAGATGCCAACCTGACGTTCTATCTTTGGCTGCGGACCCCTGGCGCCATTGTCGACGTGGAAACCGGGCTCCAGAAGGCGGCGCCAGGAGTACAGGTCATCGAGTCCGATGTCGGGGTCCGTACCCACAAGCGCACAGGATGGATGCTGAACGAGGACTCCACCGCAACCGGCGAAGTGATTGTCGGCACCACTGCCGGCTAAGCGCGGCTCGCCGAAAACGGTTCCGGCTTCTGGGTGAGTAAACTCGGCGTGGGCCTATGCCAAGGACGTGGTGCAAGGAGGTCCAGCATGCTGACCGCCCTCGATGAGCCCGCAAGAAGTCGTATCAGTCGATATCGGCGCCCCGCGAAAGTGAGGTTGCTCGGCTACCTGCGCAAGTACGAATCAGACGCGGGCATTGGCTCCGTGATCGGCCGGATGCTGCTCTTCACCCCTTTCGTCAACTAGCGCGGCCCATCTTATGGTCCCGGGGGCAGTGCGGGGAGGGCAGTACTCGAGCAACGTAGTGCAGACAGCGTCAGCACTATCCGTCCCGTTCTGATGGGGGAGCGGCACCGGGCATTCTCAGTAGTCCGTCGATGGTGCGGTTAGCGGTTGAGCCAGCCTTTTAAGAAGTCGGGTTTGACGCCTGCAGTGTTATGAACAGTTCGCTCGATCGCCGATCCGGGTTCCCCTGGTCGGGATGCCCTCTACCTACCGTTGACTGCTGCATCTTGGTCTCGGCCTGCCGGGTTGGCTCCGGAGATCCGACGCGTCGACTGTAGTTCTTGTTGCGCACAAGCGTTCTGCGTTTCATAGCCTTCTTGTTCTTGGACGAGTTACAGAGATCAGCCGGTGAAGTGAACGAGCCGGGCCTCAGTTCTGAGGGCGCCTTCTCCGGAGGACCTTCTGAGAAGGGTCAAGTTCATAAAATAACGTCCAGATCGTCTGCGAGCCGTCGAGGGCTGGCATGATTTCCCCACGCTGAATGTAGCGGAAGGGCATCGGACAGTCGTCTGGTCGCCACCAGCCATTGCTGGGCGCAAGGTGTCCGGTCGCTGCGGTGGTCGTCGTCGAGCCATGGCGGCGGTCTGTGAAAACTTTCATGAGAGCCTGTCCAGTCCTTTGATGTGGTTCCCTTGGTTTCAGGAGGCGTTGCACGTAGAGGCCGCGGCCAGTGGGAGCCAGCCTTTGAGGTCCTTTACGCATCGTCCGCCTTGGATGATGGCTCCAATGTTGGACGGGTCCGACATCAGGGCGATGTCCGTCAGGGGATCGATATCCGTTATGACCAGGTCGGCGAGTTTGCCGGCCTGCAGGGTGCCAAGGTGGTCGTCCAATCTCATCAGTTCAGCCGCGTTCTTGGTGGCTGCGACGATGGCTTCCATGGGGGACAGGCCCAGTTCGACCATGTACGCGAGCTCTTTCAAGTTCTCACCGTGGGGACAAACGCCAGCGTCTGTGCCCATGGCAACCTTCACACCCGCTTTGAGAGCCTTGCCGAGATGTTCGCGGGCGATGCGGGACCACAGCACCTTTTTCTCGTACAGGTACGCCGGGACGTTCGCGGGGTCGGGGACGCGCAGTGCGGAGCTTAGGGTCGGGACAAGGAAAGCTTCCTGCTCGTGCATGAGCGCGATACCTTCATCATCGATCTCATATCCGTGTTCGATGCTCGTCACCCCTCCACGCAGAGCTTCGAGAATGCCGGCGGCGCCCTGGGCATGTGCCGCGACAGGCTGGCCGCTGCGGCGGGCTGTCTCGTTCTTTATTAGCCGCACTTGGTGTTCAGGAACGCCAAGATCGTGGGGCGTGTCCGAAGGGCTTGATACGCCGCCTGTGGTGCAGATCTTGATGACATCAGCCTCGGAGCGAATCAGTGTCCGAACGGCATGGCGCATTTCGTCGTCCGAATCTACAGTCATCAAGGCCGCGAGTGACATGCTCCTTGCACCGTTGGGCATGCACGTGTCGGCGTGTCCCCCGGTGGGGGAGAGCGCAGCAACAGCCAAATGAAGTCGCGGGCCGAGGATGGCACCGCCCTCTATCGCTCTGCGGTAGCCGGCGTCGAGACCGCCGAGGTCCCTGGCCGTGGTGATGCCGGCCATAAGGGTGTCGTGGATGATCCCTGCGGCGGCCAGGACGTTTTCGGACTCGAACCGTGCGGCGCGCTGTGCCGGGGGTGTTTCCAACGATAGCGACAGGTGCACGTGAGTATCGATGAACCCCGGCAGGAGCGTTTTTCCTTTGAGGTCCACGGTCGTTGCTTCAGCATGGTCATCGGTGTCAACCGGTGGGCCGGCATAGAGGATGCGATCACCGTCAATAATGACTTCTGCGTCATCGACAGGTGCTGCGCCGGTGCCGTCGATGAGTCGGGCTCCCGTGAGCCTCAGGACTGCGCCGGTGGGAGAGGGGGTCAAGGGAAGCCGTGCTTCGTGCATCACAGTACTGCCTTACGTCGCATAGTTAGGGGGTTGGTGTTCTTGGCGTCAGGGGCGGAGTTTTCTGTCCCAGCATGAAGTTGCAACATGCCGGGCCGTGCCCGTTCGTTTCTGAGGATCAGCGGACCAGGACCCCCATGCCCGGCCCCGTTCCGGTGCCGGTGAAGAAGAATGCGCTGAGCACGAGTACCCAGAGGATCCAGAACACGATGGTGAAGGGGAGCATCCGGGCGATGATCGAACCGATGCCGGCGTCGGGCTCATATTTTCGGAGGAAGGCGAGGATGATGACGAGGTAGGGGTTTAGTGGCGTGAGGGCCTGGGTGGCGGAGTCGCCGACGCGGAAGGCGGCTTGGATAAATCCGGCTTCGTAGCCGATCAGGGCGAACATCGGAATGAATACAGCGGCGATGAGGGTCCACAGCGAGGAACCGGACGCGATGAGCAGGTTCAGCAACGAGACGACCACAATAAATGCGATCACGGCACCGAAGCCGGTGAAGTTGACGTTCTGCAGAGTGCGGGCCCCGTTGACCGCGACCCAGGAAGCCAGACCGCTCCAGGTAAACAGGGCCAGGAACTGAGCCATGACGAAGGCCACAACGATGAAGGAAACGGCGTCTTTGACGGACTGACCCATCATCTCAACCACGGATTGGACGCCCGTGATCTTGCGCAACCGGGCCCCATACACGATTGAGGGAACGATCAGGACGGTGAACACAAGGAAGATGACTGAACTCAGCAGAGGGGATTTCGGCAGGAAGCCGCCTTGCTCGTTGCGCAGCGGGGAGCCTTCGGGCAGGGTCAGTGCCAGCACGCCGGCGACTACGAGCACCAGCGCCAGCCCGGCCCAGCGCAGGGCGCTGCGTTCCTGTGCGGTGACTGCTGCGGATGCCGCGGCATCACTTTCGTGCTCGGCCGCCTTGCCGGTACCGACGCCCATCCGGTTCAAACGCGGCTCAAGGATCTTGTCAATGACAAGGCCGCCGGCCACGGTCAGAACGACCGATAGCACCACGTTCAGAGCCAGGTTGGACACCGCCGTCACGGGAAGGACCATCCCGGCGACTGGTACGGCCGCCGCGTTCGAGATACCAGCCAGTAAGGCGTCGGTCGAAGTGACGAAAGGCGTGCAGCTGAATGCTGCGATGCCGATCGCGTAGGATCCCAGCAGTCCGGCCACCGGGTTGCGTCCTGCAGCCTTGAACACCAGCGCCGCGATCGGCGGAATTACCAGGATCGAGGCGTCAGACATGATGTGTGCGCACAACGCCACGAGCGCGATCACGTACGGCAGGGCCCAACGCGGTGCCCGGCCCAGAGTCGACTTCACGAGCGTGAGCAGCAGGCCCGTGCGTTCGGCTACGCCGACGGCAAGCAGCAGGGTGACCACGACACCGAGAGGGGGAAAGGAGATAAAGTTATCGACCGCTGTGGTCATCAGCCAGGCAATGCCCTCACCGGTGAACAGTCCCTTGACAGGGGTCAACTTGCCGCTGCCGGGAACCTCTGTGGCTACGCCGAACCATGACGCTACCGTTGAGACGATGCCGACTCCCAGCAGCAAGTAGAGGAACAAGGCGAAAGGCTCAGGCAGCTTGTTTCCAGCGCGTTCTACACCGTCGATAATCCGGGCCCCTAGTTTGCGGCGCGGCTCGGTGGGAGTCTGCATAGTAATCACGATGCTGCCCCGGCGGGCGGGAAGCAAAGGGCTACCTTGCCGGCCCGGTCCATCACTGCCGCTAACCTCTGGTGCTCGCCGACGGCCCGTGAGCCGAAACTGGCAGTCAGCGCGGCTTTTCTGACTTTCTTGAATGAAGATGGGGGTGCCATTGGTTCTCCGATGTGGCGTGGGTCATATGGACGAAGAAAAACTCTACGGTCTATGAAAAAATGCGTCCCAAAATGCAGGAAAATAGTCCCATGGAAGAAATAGTGAAGGATAGTTCTCCCTTGGCGGAACGGGACATCGAGTTGGTCAACGCCCTCCAGGTGGCACCGCGTGCCCCATGGGAGGACCTGGCCGAGGTCCTGGGCGTTCACCCCACTACGCTTTCGCGACGATGGGCGCGGTTGACCGATGCTGGGCTCGCCCGTGTCTCGATCACACCCGGTCCGGAACTTCTGCGCGTAATGGACGTGGCGTTCGTCGAACTGACCTGCCAGAACAACCGCGTTCTGGACGTGGTCGAGAAACTCATTCCGGATCAGCGGCTCATGTCCATCCAGTTCATCGCCGGCCCGGCACATCTTTTGCTGACGGTCGCTGCGGCAGAGCACAGCCTCTCCACTTTCCTGCTCACTACCATCGGCAACCTTGACGGGGTGCTGCACTACTCAGTGCGTTCCGTCACCAGCCAGATCCTCGACGCCGGCCGGTGGCACTTCCACGCACTGCCGGCAGCGAAGCTGCGCAGCCTGTCCCAACTGCATAAGCAAGCATTTAATGCCGGCGAAGGAGCCGCATTAAGGATGGATACCACCAACCAGGCGCTGATGCGTGCACTGGGTGTTGATGGCCGCGCCAGTCTTCGCGAACTCGCCGCAGTCGCCGGCATATCCCCAGTCGCAGCCGCACGGCGCGTGGCCCGCCTGGTCGGCGGAAAATACATCACCGTGCGCTGCGACGTCACCCGACGAGGATCAGGACGCAGCTACAGCGCCATCCTATGGGGCTCAATACAGCCGGACCGGGTCCCGACTCTGGGTGAAGGGCTCCACGACCGGGTACCGGCCCTGCGCCTGATGTCATCTGTCACCGGGGCCAACAACATCCACATGGTCGTCTGGCTAAACAACCCGATGGACCTGCTCCAGGTTGAACGGCAGCTCCTCCAGTCCGTTGACGGCCTTACGATCGAGGACCGCCGCATAGTGCTCCGCACGTTCAAATACAACGGCGTAAGACTCGACGAAGACGGAACGTTTGGCCAGATAGTCCCCATGGCCTACTAACCATGAAAGCGAGAATACTGGCCAGCTGTCGCACCGTCGGCTGACACATCCATCATCGACAGGCCAAGGACGTCCACTTCGGGCCTACCCCGACTATTTTCGACTGCCGATAAGGAGCCTTCCGTAAAGCTGACATGCGTGAGCATAAGGAAGGACGTCAGGTTGAGGTGTAGCTCATTCAGAAAGGCGTGTGCGTATCTTGTTCAGCGGTTCAGCTTTGCCGGGTTGGATGGATTCGTGGGTCACGCCACATGGCACTTCTTGATCGACGCGGACGGTGTACTTGCCGTGATTGCGTTGGATGACAAGGATTCCCTGATTGCGTTCCAAAGCAGCGGGTATGAGTGCGTTCACGGCACGGTTGAGCTTTTCGTCCCTGCTCCAGGGCTCCTCAATAGTGATGACTTCAAGGGAGAGAGGAAGCGGCTGGCTCGGTAAATGGTCGCCGCCCATCATCGGAACGGCAGCACTGGCTAACGATAAAGGCGAATTGTGGGACACACGTCCTCCTCTGTTGGGTCGACCGGCATATACGGTCGCATTTGCTTCTATTTCGTTTCCTGCCCGCCCTGAAGTTTCCTCAGCCTGGCCCGGTGGCCCGTAGCCCCTGCCCAGGGGGGCGAGCAGAGGCTACGGGGGATTTGGGGGGTGTCAGGCGGGCTGGCTTGCGAGGCCGTAAGCTTCGTCGTCGGACGCCTGGGGGATCTTCATCTCGAAGGTCTCCGTGTAGTCGTGGTACCCCATCCGGGCCAGGGGCTGGATTTTCTGGATGTCGAGTCGGCCGTCGAGGGTGAGGACCTCGACGTTGATGTGGATCCGTTCGACTTGGGCGAAGACGATGTCGATCGTACCGACGTTCGAGTTTCCCGTCATTCGGTGCGTGGAGAGGTATTTGCATTCGAAATGGACTGGGCTTTCGGCGACCCTGGGTGTGGGGGAGAGCTCCGCGTAGCGTTTGGTGATGCCGGGGCACCGCCCTCATGCCTGCACACGACTGTGTCTATGGGGGAATCGTGGAGCCCGTCGAGGACGTCGAGGAAGCTCACCGGGAACGACGTAAGCGCGCGTGACGCCATGGGCTACGAGCGAATCGACGATGACGTGTCCTGCGGATTTGGTCAGCTGAGAAGCGGGAAGCTCACCTGCACCGGCCCTCACCGCTTTGGCACGGGGATCTGCTGACGCGGTCGAATCCAACGCGGAAGGGCTGTGTTGCGGTGCCTCGGGAGAAGCTGAGGTCGTTGTCACTGGTTCTTCTCGTCTCCTAGGTTTTCCATGAGGTTCTGTGTGAGGACCGCATGCGCCAAATTTTCAGGACCCGGGGCGGGTCGCGAGAGAGGCTTGTTGTGGCGTGTTGCGCGGGCCAGGATGCTGATCTGTTCGAGGGTGAGGCCTGAAGCCGCCGCCAGCTGTGCTGGGTCGAGCAGTCCCGTTTCAAGCGCTCTGACGATGAGCTGTTCCTGTTGCTTTTGTAATTCCCCTCGTGCGGCCTCGAGTTTGTTGGCCTGCTGGCTAACGGCGCTGAGGCTTTGAACGTGGGCTTTGGCCGTGACGCGGGAGTGGGGGAGTTCTTCCCAGGCCAACGCGAGGGATCTTGCTTTGGCGGGGGTTACACCTGCTGCGCAAGCGACTACGTGCACCGGCACATCGTCCCAAATCGCTTGTGCAATTCCAGAGTCCAGCTCGCCTCGCAAACTGTTAAGTCTGCTGGAGATGCGGGCTACTAGGCCTTGGCCCTGGATGATGAGTCCTTGGTGGAGTTTCTGCCTGTCGCGCACCGCCCGTTGCTCGGAACCTGCTTTGCTCCTGTAGGTGTAAGTCATGTCGTGGCAACCCGGCGGCAGTGGCTTGTGCTGTTGCTCGTCATCATCTGCTTGGACATTTGGTCCTCGCAGCCTCAGGCGCCGGCATTGTCGCCTGTTGGCTGATCGCCGCGGGACGGCGCCTGTCCGGCAGGTCGTGGGAATCAGCCCACACTTCGAATCCTTCTGCTGCTTCGAAGATCCTTCGGCTTTCTGCGCCGTCCGCCGCCAGCCACAGCATTGCGACGTCGGCGGCGACGGCATCAACGACTCCGGCCCGCACTAACCGGCCGCGCCTGCGGATCTCGACTTCAGCGCCCACAAAGCGGCCCCAGTCATCGCATCGGTAGGATTTCATGGCGGTTCTTTCTGTTGAGAGGCTAAGCACACCGTTGTCGGGCGCTTCTACTGGGGGCTAGTCGGTCTCCGGTCCCTCGCAGTAATGGCAGCCGTCGTCACAATAAGGCGGGGCGGCCGGAAGGACGGAATCCGGTCTCGGGATTGTCGATGCGGGGGGCTTGCCAGGGTTTATCCCCCGGGGGAAGCTGCGGGTTTCGTCCAGCGCGCTGAATGACTGGTGGGCTAGAAGCTGCCAATGGAATCTCCTGGGAAAGAATGGCCGTCCTTGGGCCGAGGGTGCCTGGATTCGCTTGCGACCAGCATCAACTCACACATGTGCTGTTGTCCGTCTGCATGACGCTGCCCTTCGCGATGCCTTGCCAGGCAGCTGTCCGGCCGACATGAGCCCGCCATCCCTCCATCGGGCAGTGCTCCCCGGTCCTCGCTCCGGGGCTTCAGTAAAGTTCACTTCGGGTTCTGCTCGTAAAGAATGCGTTTCTTCACCCTGGCCTCGATACCGCATCATGGTCTGACTCCGACCGTTCAATTGTTGCTCCTTGGCGGGCGCTCGGTACCATCCTGTCCGCCTTCCCGGATTGCTCGGGGTTGCTTTCTCATCTGTTCCCGATGATGCAAACAAGGCTTCGTAAGGCGAGCCCGGAAAATCCCGGTCCTTCATCCCTTACCTGCTTTCATTCATGGGGATGCGGACGCCGCGTTCATTGGCGACTTTGAGGGCGCGGTCGTAGCCGGCGTCGGCGTGGCGGATGACGCCCATGCCGGGGTCGTTGGTGAGGAGGCGTTCGAGCTTCTGGGCGGCGAGGTCGGTGCCGTCGGCGACGGAGACCTGGCCGGCGTGGATGGAGCGGCCGATGCCTACACCTCCGCCGTGGTGGATTGAGACCCAGGTGGCGCCGGAAGCGGTGTTGAGCAGGGCGTTGAGCAGCGGCCAGTCAGCGATCGCGTCCGAGCCGTCCGCCATGGACTCGGTTTCACGGTACGGGGAAGCGACGGAGCCGGAGTCCAGGTGGTCGCGGCCGATCACGATGGGTGCCTTGACCTTGCCGTCCTTCACGAGCTGGTTGAACAGCAGGCCGGCCTTGGCGCGGTCGCCGTAGCCGAGCCAGCAGATCCAGGCCGGCAGGCCCTCAAACTCTACGCGCTCCGCGGCGGCGTCGATCCAGCGGTGCAGGTGCTTGTTCTCCGGGAACAGTTCCTTGATGGCCTCGTCCGTGACGCGGATGTCCTCGGGGTCGCCGGACAGGGCAACCCAGCGGAACGGGCCGAGGCCCTCGCAGAACAGCGGGCGGATGTAGGCCGGGACGAAGCCGGGGAATTCGAAGGCGCGGGTGTACCCGCCCTTGCGGGCTTCGTCGCGGATGGAGTTGCCGTAGTCGAAGACCTCGGCGCCTGCGTCCTGGAATTCCACCATGGCCTGGACGTGCTTGGCCATCGAGGCCTGGGCTTTCTTGGTGAACCCCTCCGGATCGGCCTGAGCTTCGCGGTGCCATTCCTCAATGGTGATGTCCTCGGGCAGGTAGGAGAGCGGATCGTGGGCGGAGGTCTGGTCGGTGACGATGTCCACGGTGAGTTCGCCCGCGTTATGGCGGCGCAGGATCTCGGGGAAAACGGTGGCGGCATTGCCCACGTAGCCCACCGACCAGCCGCGGCGCTCTTCCTTGGCCGCCAGGACCTTGGCGATGGCGGCGTCGAGGTCTGTTTCCACCTCGTCGAGGTAGCGCTTGCCGGCGCGGCGGCGCAGGCGGGTCTCATCGACGTCGACAATCAGGCACGCGCCCTCGTTCAGGGTGACGGCGAGCGGCTGGGCGCCGCCCATGCCGCCGCAGCCGCCGGTCAAGGTCAGGGTCCCGGCAAGGGTGCCGTTCTCATCCCCGGCGAGTTTCCGGGCGATCGCGGCGAAGGTCTCGAACGTGCCCTGCAGGATGCCCTGGGTGCCGATGTAGATCCAGGACCCGGCGGTCATCTGGCCGTACATCATCAGGCCCTCGGCCTCGAGCCGGCGGAACTCGGGCCAAGTGGCCCAGTCCCCCACCAGGTTGGAGTTGGCCAGCAGGACGCGCGGGGCCCACTCGTTGGTGCGGAAGACACCCACCGGCTTGCCGGACTGGACCAGGAGGGTCTCGTCCTTTTCCATGGTTTCCAGGGTGCGGGTGATGGCATCGAACGCTGCCCAGGACCGGACGGCCCGGCCGGTGCCGCCGTAGACCACCAGGTCATCGGGGCGTTCGGCCACCTCGGGGTCCAGGTTGTTCATCAGCATGCGCAGCGGGGCCTCCGTCTGCCAGGACTTGGCCGTGAGCACGGTGCCGCGGGCAGCTTTGACCGGGCGGGCACCGGTGGTGAAATCGGCGGGTGCCATGATGGCTCCTTAAGGAAATAAAGTGAACTGACTTGTGACTTTTGTTTTTGGACGCGGGGGACTGAACCGCCTTCACCGGGTGTGATGTCAGGGACTCAGGGAAAGTGCGGGAGTGCCAACCCAAATGGCCGTCCACCCGGTGCGGGAAGTTATTCCTCCATGTCGGGGAACAGGGCACCGTCATAGCTGGTTGGTACAAGGTCCTGTGTCATGGGAGGTGCCTCCTGCCAACGGCTGCCACGGGAAGAGGCACACATGCGCTCAGGCAGGGGATCAGTTCGCTGCTTCATTGTGGTTCACCTGATTGTTTGACTTGTTGGTGGTAGCGGAACCAAGAGTGATGACGGTCGCAGCGTTTAGGGAGATTGATTTGCCTCTGCGGAAGCGTCCGAAATTGGAGATCGAGAAGGTGGACCTCGAGGAGGCGTTGGACCTGCAAACTCCGCCGCGCCCGAGTTTGGTGTCTTCACAGGCGGAGAGTTGTGGAGAGCGCTGGGGACGTCTGCACGTCCCCAGCGCTTTCTGGTAAGGCCGGTTTGAGGACTGTGTCGGGCCCCGCGGACGAGGCTGTTGTTTTTGGTTTCGCGCATGAGTAGGCCGGTGATCAGGGTGATGGCGGCTACTCCTACGAGGTAGAAGAGGAACCAGTCCTGGTGGCCTGCCTGGCCGAGGGCTGTGTTTACGTAGGGTGCGGTTCCGCCGAATATGGCTGTGGCGAAGGAGAGGGGGCCCGCGACTCCGGCGGCGCGGACTTTGGTGGGGAATACTTCTGCCCAGACTGCGCCGTTGACTCCGAAGAGCAGGGCCATGGCTGTCAGCGATGCCAGCATGGCCAGGAGCAGGGTTCCGAAGGTCCCGTCGACGAGGTTGTAGATCGGAATGGTCAGCAGGACGAACGCTGCGCCGAAGGCGATGACCAGGGGTTTGCGTCCGATGCGGTCTCCGAGCCACCCTGCGCCCAGGACGGCCCCGAGGAAGAATACCTGGGCGATGAGGCTGGCGACCAGTGCGCTGGAAGCATCCTGTTTGTAGTGGACTTGTGCGTAGGTGGGCATGTAGATCAGCCAGGTGTAGAACATGACTGAGCCGCCTGCTGACAGGCCGAAGACGATGAGGATTGAGCGCCAGTAGTGAAGCAGGCCGCGCTTTGCCTGCCCGGCCGAACCTGATTGGCCGGGCAGGAGTGACTCGGCATCGGGCTGGTTTCCGTCGGAGTGCGAGGCTTTCTCGAATGCGTCGGTCTCGGTCAGCCGCCGGCGGAGGTAAAGGGCGTAAAGACCGAGCACGCCGCCAATGGCGAAGGCGATCCGCCAGCCCCAGGTTTTCATGTCGTCCGAGGGGAGGCTGGAGTTCAGGATCAGGCCGGTGATGGTGGCGAGTATGGTTCCGAGGACGACGCTGACCCAGGACGTGCTGCCGAAAAGTGCCCGTCGCCCCTGGGGGGCGCGTTCGACCAGGTAGGTCACGGAGGTGCCCATTTCGCCGCCGTGGGCCAGGCCTTGCAGAAGACGGGCGACGAGCAGGAGCACGGACGCCAGGACCCCAACGGAGCCGTAGGTTGGTGCGATGGCGATGGCGATGCTGCCGAAGGCTGTGAGCATCATGGCGACGGTCAGGCTCTTGCGGCGGCCGGCGCGGTCGGCATACGCGCCGAAGAGGAACCCGCCCAGGGGCCGGGTCACGAAGCCGACGGCGAACACGGCAAGTGTCGACAGCAGCGCGGAGGTGGGGTTGTCGGGCTGGAAGAACTGGACGGCGAAGTAGGGGGCGAAGATCGAATAGATCGTCCAGTCGTACCATTCCAGGGTGTTGCCGAAGTTGACGGCGATGAGGTCCCTGAACCTTTTGCTCTTATCCGCTGCGGTGGTGTCAGGCAGCGGTTCCGCGGCCGCCCGGGTGGAGCTGCTGTGGTTGGTCATGCTGCCCGTCCTTCCAGACCCATTTGGGCGTCCTGGTCCGCTCCGGGTACGCGCATCTCAAAGGTCTCGCGCACCACGGTGTAATCGAAGTATCCCAGACGGGCGATGGGCTCAATTTTTTTGATGTCCAGCCTGCCGTCAACCGTGATGACTTCATCGTCGATGTGCACCGTTTCGACAGTGGCGAAGATGATATCGACGGTTCCGACCGCGGAGGCTCCGGGGATGCGGTGGGTGGAGTGGTACTTGCATTCGAACTTAACCGGGCTCTCCTGGACCATCGGGACCGGGAAGTTCTCTGCGTAGGTGCGCGTGAGTCCCAGATGTTCGAATTCACTTTCCTCCGGACCGAGGGCCATGGCGGACTTGTTCACAGCTTCACGCAGCGGGTAGGTCGCCATGTTCCAGACGAACCAGCCGGTGTTCTCAGCGTTGATGACTGTGTCTTTCCGGCGCCCGTCCGGGTATTGGTTGGCTGAAAACATCACCATCGGCGGGTCGAAGGTCAAGTTCTGCCACTGGCTGTAGGGCGCGATGTTCTCCACGCCGGTCGTGCTCACGCTGGAGAGCCAGCCGATGGGACGGGGGACAGTGCAGCTCTTGAAAGGGGAGTAAGGCAAGGGGCTGGGCTCGGTGGCCGGGTTGTACTTCACGACATTCTCCATGTGGTGGGGATCACTGCTACACCCTCAGCGTAGAGCATATATGCGGAATATATCAAGAGTATGCGGCCGTCTATTGTGTAGTCTGGAATGGAAGGGGAGTGGGATGACGAAGGCTGACGACGCGTATTTATTGCTTGCCGAAATGATCGAAACCGGACGGCTGGAGCCGGGCACCTTTCATACGGAAGCGGGATTGGTGGAGGAGGTCGGGCTTGGGCGGACGCCCCTGCGTGAGGCTCTCCAGCGTCTGGATCGGGACCACTTGGTCCGCATCAGGCCGGGTCGGGGGATCGAGATCCCGGCGAATTCGGTGGATGAACAACTCCGGCGGCTCGAGGTCCGCAGGGCCATGGAGGCTCTTGCGGTGGCGTTGGCCTGTGAAAGGGCGACCACTGCCCAACTCGCCGGCATTGAGGCACTCGCCGAGGAGCTGGCAGACATCCACGACCTCGAGGATTACGTCCGGGCCGTCCGGGCGACACACCGCATGCTTTGTGAAGCAGCCCATAACGAGTACCTGGGTGATGCCATGACCCCGCTGCAGGGTCTGTCCAGACGGTTCTGGCTGGCCCATGTTGTTGATGCCGTTGAAGAAGTGCGGGCAGGGAAGGGGATGCACCTGCAGCTGCTGCGCGCAATCCTGGCTCGAGACGCAGAAGCCGCCCAGCGGGCATCCATACAGCTCAATGACTACCTCGTCAGGTTTGCCCTAAGTGTTGCCACCCGCAACGCAAGGCTGGGACGCCTGGGCGCACCTCAGTACTAGCTGTCGCATTCCTGGCGGGCCGTCCCTGCGGACGCGCCTCGGTTGCTATTCCGGGCGTTCCTGGCGCTGAACCGTCCCGTCGGGTGTTCCGGCCTGATGAGGATTGCTTCCTGGAACAGCTGCTCGCGCTGGGCTCCAGCGGAGCGCTCTAAGAACACGACTTCGGCGACAGCCGGCTGCACCGGCTCGCGCTGGTTTCCCGCGGCCCTGCGGGCGACGACAGTCCTCCGGCGCGGCAGGCTCGAAGACCCAGGAGGACTTCCCGGCTATGAAGAGATCGTGGGTGCCTTGGCCAACCCTTCGCATCCTCGCCACCCCGTACACGCCGCATGGGCGGCCGACGCGACGGCTCCGATGAGCGTTTCGACCCGGCCGTCCTGGACCTCACCGCCGTGAACCTGGCCCTGGCCAAGCTGCTCCGAGTACGAATGCTGGGAGAGACACTACCGATGGTGCCTGGAAAAGGGCCCCTTTAGGGTTCTCCCCCACCTACCCCAAAGGGCCGATAATGTAAATTCTGTAAAGCTAAGGGCTGTGCGGTCCAGGGAACATCGACGACCAGGCAGGGGAGCGGATCACTCCAACTTTACATTGCGGAGGTACTGGTAGACGGTCTCCCTGCTGATCCCGTAATCACGGGCAAGAAGTGCTTTCGGAACGCCGGTGCCGGCGCGTTGGACGAGTTCGGCTACCCGGTCCGGTGTGAGGGTCTTTTTCCGTCCTTTGTAGGCGCCGCGCTGCTTGGCCAAGGCGATGCCTTCCCGCTGGCGTTCCCTGATGAGGGAGCGTTCGAATTCGGCGAAGGCGCCCATGATGGACAGCATGAGGTTGGCCATGGGGGAGTCCTCGCCGGTGAAGACCAGGCTCTCTTTGATGAATTCCACCCGCACGCCTTTGCGGGTGAGGCCGTGGACGAGGGCCCGCAGGTCATTGAGGTTCCTGGCGAGCCGGTCCATGCTGTGAACCACAACAGTGTCGCCATCCCGGGCGAACCGCAGCAGTTCGGTGAGCTCCGGCCGGGCGGTGTCCCTGCCGGAGGCCTTGTCCGTGAAGACCCGGTCCAGGGCCTGGCCTTCGAGCTGGCGTTTCTCGTTCTGGTCCAGCGTGCTCACGCGTACGTACCCAATACGCTGACCCACCATGGCTGCCTCCCACTCTCATGCGTGACATTGAGTGTTAGGGCCAAGCGAACGTGCGTCAAGGCTTCCGACTTTGCCCCACTGTCGAAGCCGGCGCTGGTCGTGCTGCGGTTCATGCTCGTGTCGATTAGAGCGCGAATCTACTCGGCAGAAGGACGAGTACTGCGGTGTAGGTGCTGCTGGATGTACGACTCATAAGACGGGCGAGAGTTCAGCCAGGGCCAGTCGTCTTCCCTAGGACCTGCTGTGAGGGAGCTTAGGACTGGGAGGCCAAGTTCTGCACGCATGGCATCACGAAGAACGTGAAGCAGATCTTGGGCTTGGAACCAGGCTGGATAGTAGGAAGTGAACGCATGCCGCTTCTCGACTCGCCAGGTTATCTCCATCATGGCGCCCGATACCCGATCTGCGAGATCAGCAACATGATTGGTTGCCAGCAACTGAATCTCGCCGAGCAGTGGCTGAAGTGAGTCATTCCACGTTATGAAGTATTCCGTGAGCCCTTCAGAGATGATGTCGTCGTCTTCATCGGAAATCTCTGAGTCTCCGTCATAGGACAAGAAAGTAGCTACTCCATCAATCTCGCGAAGCATGACTTCGGCTAACGCCAGATATTTCGCATAGACCGCGCGCCGATCCAAAAGCCAACGACGGCTGTCCTCAACCTGACCTTGCGCATCTCGCTCGAACGAGCCAGCAGGGCCGACACGATGGCAACAGCAAGGCCGCCGCCAATTGTGAATCCGCCGGTAAGAAGCGCCGTGGTCGTCTGGGGTCCATACTCTGATCCTAAGAGAGGCGGCGTCACCGGGCTCAACTGTCACATGGTCCCGGAAGCGGGCTGGTAAGCCATGAAGGGTCTGCACATGATGCATCTGATGCAATACGCAGCCTTCGGCTTGACATAACGTCGGTTATCGGCATTCAAAATGGAAGGTGTTCCGAGAACCCTATTGGAGCCATCCCGAAGTGAGATGGCCGGCGCCTCGCTTGGGGTGGAGCATTCGCCAGGCCGTTTGTGCAGTATGACGTGAACAGGGAGCGCCATGGGCTATACCCGCTACTACTTTCCTGGCCTGAGGGCGACTGCCGAGGTAATCGCTGATGCGCGCATGATCGTGGCAGCATCAGGCCGTAACCATCTGCGGCCCGAACGGCCAAGGACTTTCCATCATCCCTGAGCATTAGGCTATCCGGTTGAACGGCCTCAAGGCTGCCGGCAAAGCATTCGAAACATTCCATCTGCGGAGCGCCAGGAAGCTCGGATATCCAAGGATGACTGGGTCTAGTAAGACTTGGAACCGGCCTTAGGACGAGGTAGTTACAGCGGTCTTGATAGCCGCTGCCGTCCGGGCGCTGAGATCGAGAACGGACCTCGTCATGAGCGACGGGCTTTGGGATGACTGGACCGCCGGTCTCCATCTGTTCGAGAGAGCGGTGCGGCCACTGGCGGACCAGGACAAGATCGGACAGGAGCTCTACATCGAGCGGATGCGGCCGGAGTCTTTCCTAGCTGACGGCTCAGCGTCACCGCAGCTCCTACCCCCGCAGCGCACCCAGCCCCGAAATCAGCGCCTCCAACCCCAGGCTGAAGGCCGCATCCGCGGGGGACCCGTCGCCATTCGCGGCGCTCCGCACGGCGGCGGTGAAATGAGGCGTCGAGCCGGCCATCGTGCCCGAATCGAAAATATCCGCCGGTGCCGTGACGTCGTATGCGGAGCCGAAGATAAAGGACTCCAGTGCCACGATCGAGGACACCACCCGATCCTGCGGGAATCCGGCGTCGAGAAATCCCTTGCTCACGGTCTCGTACATCGCCAGCGTCTGCGGCGCGTCCGTCACCGGAAGCACGGCAATGACCGGAATGAGCGGCGTATGCCGGGCGAAGACATTCCGGTAGCTCCACGCCCAGCTTCGTACCGCCTCTTCCCAGGGAGCCGAGCCAAAATCGGACACATCCACCAGTGAGGTCAAATGGTCCTCCACCAGGAGCAGGACGTCCCTTTTCGAGGCCACATGGTTGTAAAGGGCCGACGGCGCCACGTCCAGTTCCTTGGCCAGGCCCGCCATGGTGAGGCCGTCGTAGCCCTTGCGGTTGATGAGTTCCAGCGCCGCCGCCGTGATCCCCGCCTTGTCCAGCAGTGCGGCGGACGGCCGTCCCGCCCGCCTCCTGGCCCCCGCATTTCCAGCGGGGGTCCCGGAATTCCCCACGGAGCGTCCCTGTACAGCTGGTCCTGCCGGCATCACTGGCCTTTCGTCGGTGGTCTCCAGCATTATTCCATCCGGCACTTCCGGTCCCGGAGCCAAACAGCTATAGTTCTCATAAATGAACGTCATTCATTTACTGGTTCCCGGCAAAGGAACCCAAGAGAGGACATCATGCTGAACCTGAACCGCGACGTCGTGGTCGTCGGAGCCGGGCCCTCGGGACTCACCGCAGCCCGCGAACTGAAGAAGGCCGGCCTCAGCGTCGCCGTGCTGGAGGCCCGCGACCGCGTAGGCGGCCGCACCTGGACCGACACCGTGGACGGGGCCATGCTCGAAATCGGCGGCCAGTGGGTTTCCCCGGACCAAACCGTGCTCCTGGACCTCCTCCAGGAACTCGGCCTCCGGACCTACCCGCGCTACCGGGAGGGCGATTCCATGTACATCGGCAAGGATGGCATCCCGGTCCGCTACGCCGGCGACACCTTCCCCGTGGACCCGGACACCGAAGTCGAAATGAACAAGCTCATCGGCCTGCTGGATGGCCTCGCCGCCGAGATCGGCCCCACCGAGCCCTGGGCCCACCCCAAGGCCCGGGAACTGGACACCGTCTCCTTCCACCACTGGCTGCGCCGGCACTCCGCGAATGAAGAGGCCTGCAGCAACATCGGCCTCTTCATCGCCGGCGGCATGCTCACCAAGCCGGCCCACGCCTTCTCCGCCCTGCAGGCTGTGCTGATGGCCGCCTCCGCGGGGTCCTTCACCCACCTCACGGACGAGGACTTCATCCTGGACCGGCGTGTTGTGGGCGGCATGCAGCAGGTCTCGCTGCTGCTGGCGCAGGAGCTGGGGGACGACGTCGTCCTTAACTCTCCGGTGCGTACCATCAACTGGGAGCCGGACGCCGACGGCGGCCACCGCGTCACCGTCGAATCGGACCGTGCCACCGTCAACGCCCGGTTCGTGATCATGGCGGTGCCGCCCAACCTCTACTCGCGGGTCTCCTTCAACCCGCCGCTGCCGCGCCGCCAGCACCAGATGCACCAGCACCAGTCCCTGGGCCTGGTCATCAAGGTCCATGCCGTCTACAGCCGCCCGTTCTGGCGGAACTCCGGCCTCTCCGGCACCTGCTTCGGCGCCGGGTCCCTAGTCCAGGAGGTTTACGACAACACCAACTTCGGCGATACCAGGGGCACCCTGGTGGGCTTCGTCTCCGATGAAAAGGCCGACGCCGTCTTCGAGTTGGGTGCCGACGAACGCCAGCGTGCCATCCTGGAGTCGATCGCCGGCTTCCTCGGCGCTGAAGCGCTTGAGCCCGAGGTCTACTACGAGTCCGACTGGGGCTCGGAGGAATGGACCCGCGGCGCCTATGCCTCCAGCTACGACCTCGGCGGGCTTCACCGCTACGGCAAGGACCAGCACGTGCCGGTCGGACCCATCTACTGGTCCTCCTCCGACCTCGCCGCGGAAGGCTACCAGCACGTGGACGGCGCAATCCGGATGGGGCTCCGCACCGCTGCCAGCATCCGCGAAGCAGCGAAGTTGCCCGTTCCGGCCTAAAGCGGGACCGGCCCGGCTGGAATGTAAGCATGCTTACCAATAGGCTGGCGGTGGGGAGCGTCCCCGCACGCAGACGAATGAGGTGAGACATGACCGACACCGGGAGCATCAGCAAGGTTACGGACATCATCAACCACTCCCACATCGGGATGTTGACTACCATCAACGAGGAAGGCGCACTCGTCAGCCGGCCGCTCGCCGTCCAGGATGTTAAGGACGACGGCGACATGTGGTTCTTCACGGGCCTCGGCACCTCACAGGTTGCGCATGTCCGGGCTGACCCGCGCGTTAACGTTTCCTTTGGCAAGAACACCGAGTGGGTTTCCGTCGCGGGGACCGCAGAGGTGGTGACGGACCGGGCAAAGATCCGTGAAATGTGGAACCAGGCTGTCGAAGCGTGGTTCCCCGACGGACCGGACACCCCCGAGGTGTGCCTGCTCCGGATCGACTCCGACTCAGCCGAATACTGGACCAGCCCTGGCGGAACGGCCGCCACGGTGCTCCAGTGGGCCAAGTCCAAGGTCACCAACAGCCGGATGAGCGTCGGCGAGAGCGGCAGGGTGGAGCTTTAGTCCAGCTCCACCCTTTGCAGCGCTGCGAGAACCTCCGGCAGCAGGAGATCATTCCGTCCCCAGGCGGGATCGAAGACCTCCACGTACCAGGAGTCGGACAGCAGCAGGGCCAGGGCATCGTTGGTTTCGTCCGCCCAGTCCTGGACCTGCTCCTCCTCCACCGGATTTTCGCTTGACCCGAGGACCGTGGTCACTTCTGTCCCGGTCAGGGTCACAGGTATTGCTGCGCTGCTGGCCTCACCGGGAGCATGGGCCACCGTCACCAGTTCCGTGCGGGTGGACAGGGCCAGCAGCGCAGTGGCCGCGGCGGCGGAGCAGAATCCTGTTACGTACTGCCGCTGCGCAGCCGATTCGGTCCTGATGCCGGGCTGGGACTCCTTCGTGAAAATCCCGTTTCGGTTCAGCTCGGCGAGGGCAGCAGCAAGCGGCCGGGTTTCATCGTCGAAGCCGGGCGCGAACGTGCCCGGCTGGTACTGGCTTGCCCCTTCCAGCCACCGGGCGGTCAGCTCGCCGGCGGCCGCAAGCGTCGTGGCCTGCCGCCAGACCCCGCGGTCTTCCAGCAGCCGGCCGAACTGGTCACGGGTTGGCAATTCCTGAGGATCCATCTTCGGATGCTATCGCCGCTGCGCGCTCCGTTCCATGGAAGCGACACAACGGGTAACGTCCGGCCCTAAGCCTGCTCGGCGGGGATGCCTGCTGCCCTCTCGGCGGCGGCGAGGGTGGCACCGAGGCTGGTGACGGCGTCGGGATACCCCTGTTGGGGGGCCATGCGCAGCGCCTCAGCCTGCCGCATTGCCTTGATGAGGGCGGAGGTTTCCGGTGTCCGGACATCGGTCAGTGCCGGGTAATCGATCAGGCAGGCCGGATCCAGCTCGTACCGGCGCCACCGCGCGATCAGTTCGTCGTGGCGCGCCTGCGCTTCCCGGTGCGCGGCCACCTGCTGCAGGGATTCCCGGCGGCCGCTGCGCCACGCGAAGTACCGCGGGCTGCTCCGGTACGCAGCCACTCCGGCAGCCACACCAGCACCGCCAAGGAACAGTCCTGCCCAAGGGGATATGAACGCCGGGATCAGCAAGGCGGGAACAGCCACGCATGCGCCCAGGAACAGATCCCAGAAGAGCTGGTCCGACCGTTCCGCATTGTCCTCCCGCGCGAGGAGGGAACGGCGCCGGATGACAAAGACCGTGGCCGCCACGCTGGCCACCAGCACCAGGCCGCACAAAACCACCGCACCTGTCCCCTGCAGCACGCCCTGCACTGCGGCTTCCGCCATGTCTGACACCTTGCACCTCCGGCATTGAAGGCCCGGACAAACAAACCCGGGTGGTTCTTCCATTGCAACGTTTTCCGGCCGCCCGGTCAATGGCCGGAACCCCGGGTTCAGGGCACGCCCGGAAGTCCCTTTCTGCCCGGGGCAAGGCACCGTACCGTGGGACCATGAGAATCAAAATGTGCAGCATCCACGTCAAGGACCCGGCCGCCGCCCACGCCTTCTACACAGGGACCCTGGGCTTTGAGACCCTGATGGCCATGCCGGAGTACAACCTGTACATCATCAAGGACCCGGGCGCCGGCAACGGATCTGTCGGGCTGTTGCTGGAGCCCAGCGACAACCCCATCGGCGCCACGTACATGAATGCAGTGCACGACGCCGGGCTCCCCGCCATAGTGTTCGGCGTCCCGGATGTGCAGGCTGAGTACGAGCGCCTGCTCGCGGCCGGGGTCAGCTTCAAGAGCGGCCCCACGGAAGATCCCTCCGGGATCAGCGCTGTGTTTGACGACGGCTGCGGGAACTTCGTCCAGCTGCACCAGGACTGACGCGACCTGGCGGGGTAGCCGTGAGGCAGGCCTGCCCTGACAAGCCTAGGTTTTGGGCGGTTATTCGGCCTTTGCGCGGGCCTTCTTGGCTTCCTTCTTGGAAGCTTCTTCCTTGACGCGCTGGGCCTCGGCCCGGACGGCGGCGTGCGTGGCGCGCTCGGTGACCAGCCACTGCGGGGGAGCCTGGAGCAGCGCGGTGATTTCCGCCGTCGTCAGCGCTTCCTCGACGCCGCCACGGGCCAGCCCGCTGATGGAAACGTTCAGCTTCTGCGCCACCACCGGGCGGGGATGCGGGCCGTTGCGGCGCAGCTCGGCGAGCCACTCCGGCGGGTTGGCCTGGAGCTCGGCGAACTCGGCACGCGTGATGGTTGAATCCTGGAACTCCTGCGGTGTTGCGGGCAGATAGATGCCAAGTTTCTTGGCAACGGTGGCCGGCTTCATGGACTGGGAGTTTGCAGAGGTCATGCTTCAAGGGTATCCGGGCGGACGGTACTGTGAAGACGTGCCCTCCGACAACATCCCCCAAAGCCCTGCCCCCGCTGAATCTCCGGAGCAGGAGGCACCCCGCGTGCTCCGGTTCGCCTACGTGGCCGGCGTGACGCCCGGGAAGTGGATCCGCCGCTGGGAAGAGCGCGTGCTGGATGTCCCGCTGGAGTCTTTTATGTCCGACGACGGCGCGCAGGTTGAAGTGCTGCGCAACGGTTCCGCCGAGCTCAGCTTTGTCCGGCTTCCCGTGGAGCGCGAGGGCCTGAACGTCATTCCGCTCTATGAGGAGCAGCCGGTGGTGGTGGCGCCCAAGGGCCACGAAATTTCGGTCTTTGAAGAGGTGGCCCTCGCGGACCTTGGCGAAGAAACCTTCCTGGACGTGGCGGAAATGGGCGGGCCCGAAGCTGCCCTTCAGGTGGTGGCCTCAGGGGCCGGCCTGGTGATCCTGCCGATGTCCGTTGCCCGGCATTTCAACGTCAAGGACACCGTGGCGCGGCGGCTGACAGGCGCCCCGGGCACGGAAATCGCCTTGGTGTGGCCCGCGGATTCCACGGACGAAGTGATCGAGGAATTCATCGGGATCGTGCGCGGCCGGACGGCGCAGAGTTCCCGCCAGCCTTCGGCGCAGCCAACGAAGGTAAAGAAGGATCCCAAGCCGGACCGGCGCGGAACCGGAGCCAAGAAGGCGCCCAAGGTTGCCCAGCGGTACGCCCCGAACCCGGACAAGGGCCGGGGCAAGGGCTCCCGGAAAAAGGGCAAGCGCTAGCCTGTACTGCACAAACGCAGGGAAGGGCCGGCTCCGTGCGGAGCCGGCCTTCCTTGCTGTCACGTCCTAGGTGTTGTGGGGCCTAGGTGTTTTTGACGTTCCCCGCGGCGTCGGTGGCGCGGTCTTTGACGTCGGTGGCGGCGTGTTGGCCTTCGGTTTTGACGTTTTGGGCGGCGTCGGTGGCGGTGGCTTTGACGTTTTCCATGGCTTGCTGGGCGGGTTCCTTGAGGTCCTGGGCCATGTCCTTGGCGGCGTCGGTGACCTGGGTGGCGAGGGGCTCGGCGGCGGTCTTGAGCTGCTGGGCTGCCTCGCGTTCCTTGTCGCTGGCGGGGATCAGGGAGGAGATGAGCATCCCGGCGCCGAACGCGATCAGGCCGGCGGCCAGGGGGTTGCCCTGGGTTTTGGCTTTGACCTGGTCCGGGGCGTTGGAGATCGCGGTGCCGGCGTCGGACAGCGTGGAGGCCACGTTGTCCCTGGCCCCGTGCAGGGTGTCCCCGGTGGAGTGCATCGCGTTGCTGGTGTGCCCGGCGCCGGAGTGCATCCGGTCGTTGACGGTGTTGGTGGCTGAGTCTGCTGTGCCCATGATTTTCTCCTTCACGCCGGTGACCGCGTCTTTTACTTTGTCGGTTTGGCGGTGGACGATGTTGGACGGGGTGACTTTGTCGGCGACCGCGTCAACGTTGGTGCCCAGGCGGGCGCGGGTGGCTTCTATGTCTGAACGGATTGCGTCCGGGTTATCGCTCATCGGTTTACCTCACCTGGTTTTAGGGTTGGGGGAATTTCGGACAGGGTCTCGCCGGTCTGGGGCAGGCCCTTGATCTGTTTGAGTTCCTTGCGCCCGATCGAGGCCAGGACCGCGGCGGTGATGCCCCAGACCACGGCGACGATCAGGGCGGCCCAGCCCAGGGGCATCAGGGCGCCGAGGGCGAACATCAGGGCCAGGGACAGGAAGACGAGCACGAAGTGCCCGGCCACGCCTGCGCCGGCGAGCATGCCCGAGCCCTTGCCGGCCTTGGTCGCGGATTGTTTGAGTTCGGCCTTGGCGAGTTCCACTTCCTGGCGCATCAGCGTGGACAGGTCGCGGGTCACGTCCCCGAGCAGCTCACCCAGCGAGGCGTTATCAGCCTTCAGGTGCGCCTC
>NZ_JBNZGA010000023.1:0-46354 GCF_050573415.1 Paenarthrobacter sp. NEAU-H11
GAGCAGGACGGCGTCCGGGACTACCAGCGCGGCCAGGTACAGCCAGTGGACGACGCCGGCGATCACCAGCGTGACAGCCACGGCGATCAGGGCGAGGCGGTCGGCGATGGGGTCCAGGACCCGGCCGAGCTTGGAGGTCTGGTCGAAGCGGCGGGCGATGTAGCCGTCAATCCAGTCCGTGCCGGCCATCACCGCCAGGACCACTACGCCGGCACCGTATTCCTTCTGCGCCAGGACAAGCCAGATGAAGAGCGGGACGCCCATGAAGCGCACCACGGTGAGCAGGTTGGGAATGGTGAACACCCGGTCATGGTCCACCTGGGGGCGTCCGGGACGGGAGCCGGCACCAATGAACTTCACCCCGTGCCCCTTTCCTTCCTGCCGCCCCCTGCGAGCGCCTTGCCGTTCCAGCGATGGACCTTCTGCGGGTTACCGGGACGGGCCCGCCACCTGCCCTAGTACGTTCGCAGGAGCTTCCGGACCAGCACCAGGAAGACAGTCCCCGCGGCGATGAAGGCCGCCAGCGGCTTCCAGCGCTTGTCAAGGTCGGCGGACCCGGACAGGGCGGCGAACTTCCGCCCTGCAACATCCCGGCCGTGGCCGGCCAAGGCCTGCCCTTCGCGCAGCTTGTCCTGGGCGGAGGCCAGCAGGTACCGGGCTTGGGTCTTGACATCCAGTTCAGTGCCGAGTTCGTCGCGCACTTCGGTGAGGTGGTGGCGGCGCTGGTTAAGGCGGCGGGCCAGCTCCGGCTCGGATGCGTGCGGGAATTCCTTGTCGTGCTCAGCCGCTTTGGCCGCTTTCTCGGCCTTGGCCTTTGCCGCGGCTTCATCCTTCGCGGCTTTGGCGGCCTTGCCTTCCGGACTCTGCGGATCCAGGACTGCGGCGTTGAAGGCGGAACCTTCCTTGGCCACACCGATATCGTGCTTGACGCCGCGGATGGTCTCCTCCGGGAGGAGCGGCATGGCCTTCTTGAATTTCCTTGCACCGATCAGGCCGCCGATAAGTGCTATCAGCAGGAAGGCCGCCGACACCAGGAGCGCGGCCAGCCAGGCGGGCATGATGGTTGCCAGGCCCATGATGGCCGCAACGATAAGGCCCACCACCAGGAACAAAAGGAAGACGAGGGCTACGGCGAAGAACGCAGCGGCTACTCCGACCTGGATTCCCTTGCGCTTGAGCTCGATCTTCGCGAAGGCGATTTCGTCATTGAGCTGGCGCGGCGCCAACCGGAAAAGGAGTTTTAGCGTCCCTGGGAGCGCTGTGATGCGCAATCCCTGGCTGGTACGCCCGCTGTGACGTCCGCTCATCGGTTCCGCCTTACTGGTCATGGGTCGAATCGGCTTCCGTGTGCTGCGGGAAAGTGCAGCCGCACAGTCCCCGCACCAAAACTATCATTCAGGTTAAGGACGAACTTCGGGGCTTGCCGGGCGGCACCTCCTACAACGCTGCAAAGTTGGCCGCTGCGGGCCTAGGATTGATCTCCGTGACCATCCCCAGCAATCCGGGCGATCTGTTGAGCCGCCGCCGGAAACTCCTGTACATCCTCCTCCTCGGTGCCCTGACCGCCCTGGGTCCGTTCACGATCGACCTTTACCTTCCTGCGTTCCCCGCCCTGGAGGCGAGCCTGGGAGTGAGCGAGGCACAGGTCCAGCTGACCCTGGCGGGAACCACCGTGGGCTTTGCGATCGGACAGCTCGTGGTGGGCCCGTTCAGCGACAAGTTCGGCCGCCGGACGCCCCTCATCCTGGCCACGGCGCTGCACATCGCGGCGTCCCTGGGGGCTGCCCTCTCCACGGACATCACTGCCCTGGGCATATTCCGCGTCCTGATGGGCGTGGGTGCTGCCGGCGGCGGTGTCGTGGCCATGGCGATGGTCCGGGACCTTTTCTCCGGCTACGCGATGGTGAAGATGTTTTCCCGCATGTCCCTGGTCAACGGCCTGGCGCCGATCCTGGCCCCCGTGATCGGCTCACAGCTGCTCCTGGTAATGGCATGGCCCGGGATCTTCGTGTTCCTTGCCGCCTACGGCACGCTGGTGATCATCGCCTCGCTGTTCCTGGTGCGGGAGACCCTTCCCCCGGAAAATCGCCGGCATGGCGGCATGACGGTCCGCCAGCGTTACCGGATCCTTTTCGGCGACCGCGTGTTTGTCGGCCTGCTGCTGGTGGCCGGCCTGAATTTCGGCGGCCTGTTCACGTACCTTTCAGCCTCGCCGTTCCTGTTCCAGGACATCTTCGGCTTCTCGCCCCAGGAGTACGGCCTGCTCTTTGGCATCAACTCGCTGGGCATTGTTGCCGGCATCCAAACGAGTTCCCGCCTCATTCGTCGGGTGCCGCCGCAGTGGATCCTTGCCGGCGCCACAGCCTGGATGTTCCTGATGGCCATGCTGATCGTGGTGTTCGACCAGCTGGGGTTTGGCCTGTGGGGAGTCATGGTTCCGCTGTGGTTCTACATCATGGGTACGGGCTTCATGTTCCCCTGCGTCCAGGTGCTCGCCCTGGCCGGCCATGCTGCCCAGGCGGGTACTGCAGCCTCCCTGCTGGGCTTCTCGACCTTTATGATGGCCGGCCTCATCTCCCCCGTGGTTGGCTGGCTGGGCATCACCAGCGCTGCTCCCATGGGAGCGGTGCAGGCAGTGTGCATCCTGCTGGCCATCGCGGCGCTCTGGCTGGTAGTCCGGCCGCGCACCGTCCCATCGATCCACTGACGCCATGAAGAACACCGCCGGACGAAAGCCGCACCGCAACCGCAGGGGACTCTTCCTCGGGGCGGTGATCGGCGCCGTCGCGGGCTATTTCGCCGGCCGCGCCCTGGGGAATCCTGCCATGGGAATTGTGCTGGGAATGGTGGCCGGATCGGCCCTGCTGTACCGGGTCAACCCCGGCCCCTGGAACCGTCCCTGACCCTGCCGCGCCCGGGCTTGCGACCTGTGCCGGCGCCGGCCCCTGCCGCCGAACCCCGCCTGCGCGATAAAATGTTGTCCGTGCCCAACTGGCAGGATCAACCGCCGCTTCCGGCCACGTGGCAACGGTGCGATAACCGGATACTGCCACTGTGGTGGGAGCGGTTGTGTGCCCAGGGCGGCAGCCAGTCCGCCGCCCTCTACGCGGCAGGCCTGTTCACCGAGGACCGCCGCCGTCCCATCGCCCAGTGGTACAACCCCGCCTTCAAGGCCGCGTTGCTGGTGGCTCCGGAAACATCCCCCGAATGGCCCGTGCAGCGCTTTGGAATCTTTTACGCCCCGCCGGAAACCGGCTTCGTCCGGATCCATTCGGCGCCGCATGAGTGGAACCCCCGCCAGCCACGGAAGTCCCCCACCGAGCAGGAGGCGTTCATCGCTGCCATCGCCGAAGCGGAGCGCTTCCTGCAGGTGGAAATGGACTTCGTCTAGGAAGGCAAAAATCCCCGTCCCTCCACACCGGAGGAACGGGGATTTCTTGGTGGCTCCTCCTGCTGGACTTGAACCAGCAACCCTTCGATTAACAGTCGAATGCTCTGCCAATTGAGCTAAGGAGGAATGAAGCAGGTATGACATTAGCAAAGGTTTCCAGCCAAAGTGAAATCGGCGTTCCCGGCCGCCCGGGACGCCTTTCGGGGGCATAAAAAATCCCCGCTCCGGAGGACCGGAACGGGGATTGTGCGCTCCTCCTGCTGGACTTGAACCAGCAACCCTTCGATTAACAGTCGAATGCTCTGCCAATTGAGCTAAGGAGGAATGAAGCGGGTATCAGCCTAGCAAAGACCCCGGCTGGAAACGAAATCGAGGGAGCGGCCGGGGGTCCGGAGCTAGGTTTCCGCCCGCAGGGACCGGCGTTCCATCTCCAGCATCATCAGTTCCCGGTTAAGGCGCTGGTACGCTTCCGGATCCGCTGCAGGGTCCAGCCGCTGGAGCTGGCCCATCTTATCCGCTTTGACGCGTGTGATCTGAAGCTCGAACAGCCGTGACAGGATGTCGCGGCAGTACTTCCGGACGGCTTCCTCAGTGCTCGCGGGCAGCGGCACCACGGCCAGTTCGGACACTAGGGGCCGCAACGGTTCGGGGACCTCGTGCATCACCTGCTCCACCCATCGGACGGGGTCGCCGGTCAGCGCAGGGTCCGTGGCACGCATGGCATCATGGACAGCCTGGAAGGCAGGGGTGGCGAAACGCGCGGCCGAAAACCGCTCCCAGATCCCGCCGGCCAGCAGCGATGGTTCCTGCAGGGCAACCTCAAGGGCCTGCCGCTCCATGGACGCCACGGGGTCCCGGGGGTCCGGACGGTGGTAGGAAGGAACAGCGCCCGACGGCGGCCCTGCAGCCACGCCGGGTCCGCCTGGTTGGGCGGTGGGGGCGGAGGTCCGCGGCCCCGGCCCGGGAGCCCCGCCCTGGTCGCCGCGCTTGCCGGCGTTTTTGACTTCGGCATTGACCAGCCGCAGCACCTCGTTGGGGTCCGGCATGCCCAGCCAGCCGGTCAGTGCCTGGCAGTAACCCGTACGGGTGGAGGCGTCGCGGATGGCGGCCACCACGGGCACGGAGGCCTTCAGTCCCTGCACCCGGCCCTCCACCGTGTCCAGGTTGAACTGCTTCAGGGTGGTGCGGATGGCAAACTCGAACAGCGGCCTGCGGGACTGGACCAGGGCGTGCACGGCTTCGTCGCCCCTGCTTTGGCGCAGGTCGCAGGGATCGGCGCCGGAGGGCTCCACGGCCACATACGTCTGGGCGGTAAAGCGCTGGTCCTCTTCGAAGGCGCGCAGCGCGGCCTTCTGCCCGGCGGCGTCGCCGTCAAAGGTGAAGACGACCTCTCCCCCGGTGCCGTCGTCGGACAGCAGCCGGCGGGCGATCTTGATGTGCTCGGTGCCGAACGCTGTGCCGCAGGTGGCCACCGCCGTCGTAATTCCCGCGAGGTGGCACGCCATGACGTCCGTGTAGCCCTCCACCACCACCAGCTGGCGGTCCTTGGCGATGCTGCGCTTGGCGAGGTCGATCCCGTACAGCACCTGCGATTTCTTGTAGAGCGTCGTCTCCGGGGTATTGAGGTACTTGGGGCCCTGGTCGTCCTCGTAGAGCCTGCGCGCGCCGAAGCCGATGGTGTCCCCCGCGATGTCCTTGATGGGCCAGATGAGGCGGCCGCGGAAACGGTCATAGATTCTCTGCTGGTTTCCGGGTCCCCCGGCGGAGAACATGCCTGTGAGCTTCAGCTCGGCGTCCGTGAAGCCACGCCCGCGCAGGTGCTTGAGCAGGGCGTCCCAACCCTGCGGGGCGTAGCCCACGCCGAAGTGTTCCGCTGCCGCCCGGTCAAAGCCCCGGCCGTGCAGGAAGGTCCGCGCCTCCGCAGCCCCGGGTGTCAGCAGCTGGGCGCGAAAGAACTCGTCCGCGATCTTGTGGGCATCCAGCAGCCGTTGCCGGCGGCCCACTTCCTCCCGGTTGGGGCCGGTGCCGCCGTCCTCGTACCGGAGCTCGTAGCCGATCCGGGCGGCCAGCTTCTCAACAGCCTCCTGGAACGAGCTATGGTCCTGTTTCTGCACAAACGCGATGACGTCGCCGTCTTCACCGCAGCCGAAGCAGTGGTAGCGGCCCACCTGCGGCCGGACAGTGAAGGAGGGGGAACGTTCGTCGTGGAAGGGACACAGGCCCTTGAAGGTGCCCAGGCCGGCGCCCTTGAGTGTGACGTAGCCGTCAACCACTTCCTTGATGTCCGTGCGCTGGCGTACTTCGTCGATATCTTCGCGTTTGATCAGCCCAGGCACAGAGCCATCCTAGCCCCGGGCACTGACCTTCCAGTTCTGCACCTGATTCCGGTCACCACAATGACGGCAGGCTGCCCACCAGGCGTTCGTACATGGCGAGCGCGGAGCCGTCGGTCAGCGACGCCACCTGGTCGATCACCACGCGAAGGCGGGCGCCGTCGTCGGCCGCATCCCGCCAATCGGCGGCAAACATTGGTTCCAGGTGCCGGTCGCCCGTGGCGCTCAGCGCCGTGACCAGGGCGTGGAGCACCTCGCGCTGGCGCTCGTAGATGGGCTGGCGGTGCTCGGTGGTCATCACGAAGGTGGTGGCCAGGCCCTTCATGACGGCGATTTCCATCACTGTTTCGTCCGGCACCATCAGCTGGGCGCTGTACCGGGTCAGGTTCTCCGGGCCGTAGACGGCACGGGTGGTTTCCAGGGCACTTTGGCAGAACCGGCCAATGAGCTGGCTGGTCATGTTCTTCAATGCAGCCATGGATTTGCGGCTGCCGTCGGCCTCGCGGACCCACACGTCCGTGGCCTCGAGCCGGGCCAGGGCGGCGTCGATGGCGGCTGGATCGTTGTGCGGCAGGTACCACTGCTTGGCGTATCCGACCACGCGGGCGCGGTGGTCCGGGTTGTCCATCCAGCGCAGCTGGAAGTGGCCCGCGACGATGGCGTCCTCAACGTCGTGCACCGAATAGGAGATGTCGTCGGCGAGGTCCATGACCTGGGCTTCGAGGCAGGACCGGCGCTCCGGGGCACCCTCCCGGATCCAGTTGAAGATGGGGAGGTCGTCCTCGTAGGCGCCGAACTTGCTGGTCCGCTGGCCGTGGATCACCGGGGCTTCCAGCGCGGACCACGGGTACTTTGCGGCCGCGTCGAGGCTGGCCCTGGTGAGGTTCAGCCCCGCGGGCTGGCCGTCCGGGGTCAGCACCTTGGGTTCCAGCCTGGTCAGCAGCCGCAGGGTCTGGGCGTTGCCTTCGAACCCGCCGATGGCGTGGGCCACTTCGTTCAGCGCGGACTCACCGTTGTGGCCGAACGGCGGATGGCCGAGGTCGTGGCTCAGGCAGGCAGTGTCCACGACATCCGGATCGCAGCCGAGCGCACGGCCCAGTTCGCGTCCCACCTGGGCCACTTCCAGGCTGTGCGTGAGGCGCGTCCGCACGAAGTCGTCCGTGTCCGGGGCCACCACCTGGGTCTTGGCACCCAGCCGGCGGAGCGCCGAGGAATGCAGCACGCGGGCGCGGTCCCGCTCAAAATCCGAGCGATAGACGTTCTTGGGCGGTTCCTCCACCCACCGGGCGGAGTCATGGGTGTCGTAGCCCGGCAGGACGGGGGCGGCAGTGCGCGTTTCAGCCACCGGAAACATCCAGTTCCGCCGCCGAGATATCCCGCGACTGGTCGGCGTTGAGGGCACGGGACTCCAGCCAGTCCTTCGGCAGCGCAGGCCTCTTGGGTGAGCCGGCGCGGCCGCGCGGGCCTTCGGCGTCGCCTCCCGGGTAGGGCGAGTCGACGTCCAGCTCGTCCAGCGCGGCGCGCAGCTCTTCGAGGCTGTTCACCAGCGCCATCCGCGTCCTGAGTTCACCACCCACCACATAGCCCTTGAAGTACCAGGCAATATGTTTCCGGATCTCCCGCAGCGCCTTGCCTTCGTCGCCGAAAGTCTCCACCATCAGTTCCGCGTGCCGGTAGACGCCCTGCGCAACCTGGCCCAGGTTGGGCCTGTGCCGGGTGTCGCTTCCCTCGAACGCCGCCTGCAGGTCCCCGAAAAGCCAGGGCCTGCCCTGGCAGCCGCGGCCCACCACCACGCCGTCCACGCCGGTTTCGCGGACCATCCGGACCGCGTCCTCGGCGGACCAGATATCGCCGTTGCCCAGCACCGGGATGTCCGGAAGCGCCTCGCGGAGGCGGGCGATGGCGGACCAGTCGGCCTGTCCGGAGTAGAACTGCGCGGCTGTCCTGCCGTGAAGGGCGACGGCGGCAACGCCGGCATCGCGCGCAATGCGGCCTGCGTCGAGGTACGTGAGATGGTCGTCATCGATGCCCTTGCGCATCTTAATGGTCAGCGGGACGTTGCCCTTGGAGGCTTCCTTGACGGCCGTCTGCACGATCGAAGTAAAGAGGTCGATCTTCCAGGGCAAGGCCGAGCCGCCGCCCCGGCGGGTGACTTTGGGAACGGGGCAGCCGAAGTTGAGGTCGATATGGTCGGCGCGGTCCTCCTCGACGAGCATGCGTACGGCGGCCCCTACTGTTACCGGGTCCACGCCGTACAGCTGGACGGACCGGACCTTTTCGTCGTCGTCGTGGGAAATGATCCGCAGTGACTCCGGCGTCCGCTCCACCAGCGCGCGGGAGGTGACCATTTCCGCCACGTACATGCCGCCGCCGTACTCCCGGCACAAACGGCGGAACGCTGAGTTGGTGATGCCGGCCATGGGTGCCAGGATCACCGGCGTGTCCACGGTAATGGGACCCAGCTTCAGGGGCGGGAGTTCCAGCTTGGGGGCAGGAGTAGTTGCTGCAACAGTCACCTGTCTATTGTTGCAAAGCCGGGCAAATCGGGAGGCCGTGCCCGTGTGGGACCGGTCAGCCCCGTTCCGCCCGGCGTCCCCGCCGGGTGGGAAACCCGCCGTCCTCCCCTGCAGCCGACCGCCTGGAGCGCCCCTCCAGTGCGGCGGCTGCGAGGGCGCCTGTGTCCTCGACGTCGTCCACGATGGTGTGGCTGCCGTTGCCGTTGGCTGAGTCCGCCGGTGTCCGGCCCGGCCTCTTCGATTCCACGGCAGGGGCAGCGGCCTCTGCGCCGGCCCGGACGCCGGTGGCCTTGACCACCAGAACCGCGATCAGCGTGGTGACGGGGATGGCCAGCACCAGTCCGATGGAGCCGACGAGGGTCCGGATGACTTCCTCTGAAAGTTCCGCGCTGGTGAGCGTGTCCGCGAGCGGGCGGTCGTACAGCATCACGATGATGAGGATGGGCAGGGCCGCGCCGGCGTACGCGAAGGCGATGGTGTACACCGTGGAGGCGATGTGGTCGCGGCCGATCCGCATGGCTGAGGTGAACAGCTTCCGGGCACTGCTCCCCGGCGCCAGTTCATAGAGTTCCCAGACGGCGGAGGACTGGGTGATGGTCACGTCGTTGAGGACACCCAGCCCGGAGATGATGAGCCCGCACAGGATGACGCCGGAGATGGAGATATTGGCAGAGGTGTTCACCAGGGTAGTGGCGTCGTGGCTGCCCACCCCGGCGAGATTGGCGGCGCCCGTGGCCCAGGCGGCCAGGAGCGCCGTAATCCCCAGCCCGAACATGGTGCCCAGGAGTGCAGTGGAGGTCCGTGCCGAGAATCCGTGGGCGAAGTACAGGACGCCGATCATGATCACCGTGGACCCAACCAGGGCCAGCAGCAGCGGCGGTTTCCCCTCCACCAGTCCCGGGAGCATAAAGCTGGCCAGCACGAAGTAGGCGCCGACGAGCCCGACCAGGGCACGCAGGCCCCGCCAGCGGGCCACGGCGATCACCACCGCCGCATACAGCAGTGCGAGCAGGACGATGGGCAGGGTCCGGACGAAGTCCACAAAAATGAAGGCCGGCGAGCCCTGGGCCGCTGAGGCGCCCGGGGCGTTGGACAGGTTCAGGTACCGGATCTGGTCCCCGGGCTTCACCCCATGGGACTTCGCGACGTCCGGGTTGATGACCACTTTGACCGGGCTGCCGCCCTTGTCCGGCTCCGTGAACGCGAAAGTGCAGTCCGATCCCTGTTGGGATTGCCGGCCCTGGGCCTGGTCGCCCGAACCCTGCTGGTTTTGGCCCTGCTGGCTTTGGCCCTGCTGCGACGCGCCCTGCATGCAGTTTTCCGTCACCACGCTTTGGATGGTTCCGGTGTCGAAGGTGACCCCGGGGGCGGCAGCGTAGGGGTTGGCCAGGGAAATGCCCTCTTTGCTGCCCGAGGGCCAGAGCATCGCCATTCCCGCCAGCGTGAGCAGCGTCAGCGGGATCAGCACCGCCGCCAGGATGCGGTTGGCTTTCCGTCGGGCGGCCATCGCTTCCGGCGTCGGCTCCGAATGGCCTGTGGAAGCGTGGGAGTGACCGGACCCCATCAGCAGTAGCACCTCATACATTGAACTCTACTTCCGGCGCCGTAGGGTTGATAAATGGATCATCGGGGACTCGGAGGTACCAGGCATGGCCAGCAGCAGTACTGAGGAAAACGGCGAATCCCGTCCTGCCGAAGCACCCGGCGCTGCGCGGCAGGCAGTGCTCAGCGTCCGGAATTCGTCAGGGCCCACCCGCGGAGTTGCCCTGGTCCTGCACGGGGGCAAATCCCGGAGCCATGAGCCGGTGGAGGCCAGGCACCTGAGTCCGGCAAGGATGGTGCCCTTCGCCTGGCACCTGCACCGCGCCGGGCGGAAGCACGGGCTGGCCGTGTGGTCGCTCCGCAACAGCGTTCGCGGCTGGAATGGCCATGACATGTCTCCGCTGCAGGACGCCCGCTGGGCACTAGCCAAGATCCGGGAACAGCACCCGGACGTGCCTGTGTTCCTGGTAGGCCATTCCATGGGCGGGCTCACCGCTGTGATCGCCGCGGACCACCCAAGTGTGGAGGCCGTCGTCGCCCTTGCCCCCTGGCTCAACCCCGCAACTCCCACATCCGGGGTGGCCAACCGCAAGGTTCTTATTGTGCACGGAACCACGGACAGGTGGACCAGCGCCTCGGCGTCCCTGCTGTTCGCCCGGCGTGCCTCTGCCGAGGCAGCCAGCATGCAGTATGTTGCCCTCAAGGGGGCCGGCCACTTCATGCTCCGCAAAATCAGGGTGTGGCAGACGCTGACTACCGGCTTTGTGATGAATGCCTTCTCCGAAAGCATCGGGACTGAGCTTCCCCTGCCTGCGGATTACAGCAGGCTGCTGCCGGAATCGGCCGTCCAGGTGACCCTGTAGGACGTTCGATGGCATGGAGCCCGCCACCCAATGACCTCTTCTACCGCGTCATCGTCCGCTGCGGACTGCTGCTTCGGCGGATCTTCCGGATCCGGATCATCAGCAGCGGAACAGAGCACCTGCCGCCTGCAGGCCCTCGGACGGGGGCGTCCAGGTCTGTGGTTCCGGGCAGCGGCGTCGTTTTCGCCGTGACGCACTTCGGCTATGTCGATTTTGCCGCCGCCGAACTGCTGCTGTGGGAACAGTCCCGCGGGGAGCTGCGGTTCCTGGTCCACCAGGGTGCAGCCGATCATTGGCTTGCCGGGCCCGCCATCAGCGCCGCCGGGCACGTGGTGGTCGGGTACACCGGCCGGGCGGACGCCTATGACGCAGCGGTGGCCAAGCTGCGCGCCGGCGAATACCTTGGCGTGTTCCCGGAGGCGGGCGTGAGCCGCAGCTTCACCGTGCGCGAGTGCAGGACCGGGGCAGTCCGGATGGCGGCCGAAGCCGGCGTTCCGGTCATCCCCGTTGCGGTCTGGGGCGCCCACCGGATCCTCACCCGCGGCCGCGGCTTCTCGGCCGGAAGGACATGGCGCGCACCGGTCCGGATCCACGTGGGTGAGCCGCTGGTATTCGCGCCGGGTGACGATGCTGGCGCCGGCACTGCGGAACTCCGGGCCAGGCTCCAGGACGGGATCGGGAAGTGCATCGCCGATTTTCCACTGCGGCCGGAACCCGCCGCCTGGTGGATGCCCGCGCACCTGGGCGGCAGCGCCCCGACTGAACCCGAGCGGCAGCTGCTGGACGCCGAAGACGTGCTGACGCGCCGCCGTCGTACTTTCCGCAGAACGTAGCCCAAGTAAGTAGCGCCAAGTGTCGTTTTGGGCGGTCAAAACGACACTTGGCGCTACTCAGTTGCGGCCGGGCTGCTTAGTCCGACACGATGAGGGTTTCCGGCCCGGCCAGCCGCGCCTTGCCGCTTTCGAGCAGGGGTTCGACGGCGGCGCGGAGGGCAGTCATGGAGTCGTCCAGTTCCAGCATCACCGGGTGCTGGTACGCGATCAGCGCGAGCATGTCGCGGACCGCTTCTGCAGCATCATCCGCAGCGAGGGCGGGTTCATGGCCGACGAAAACGTCCGTGGGCGTTTCCGGTCCGGCGGCTTCCTGGCCGGGTGCCGCGTCCGAGTTGGCGGGCGCTGCGTAGCTCACGGCGAAGGCCCGGATCCTGCCCTTCCTGCTGGGTGCAACGCCTGCCCCGAAAGCCGATTCAGGCTCGGCCCGCAGCACGATTGCGCCGTGGGCGCCGGTGAGGTCGTCCAGGAAGAGCTTCTGCACCTGGCCCATTGACAGTACGCCCGGTGAATCCCAGCCGTGGATGGCGGTGTAGTACCTGCCCACGACGTCGGTCAGTTCCACGGAACCCGTGGCCAGGTCCATCACGATGTCGGAGCCCGCATTTTCATCGTTCGATGGCCCGCCGCCGTCGTCCTTGGCAGGAAACACGGGAAGCCGCAGGGCGCCAGGCTCTATGACCACCAGCCGGGAACGCTGGATGGGGGCCAGCTCGAAGGCCTCCGCAAAAGCGGCCCCCGGAGTGCCCGGCTCCACTTTGGCACGGAGTTTGGACACGCCCGACGGCGACTGGCCGGCTTCGCGGCGCAGCATCGTCAGGAGGGTGGCACCGATGCCGGAGCGCCGGTGGTCGCGCGCCACTTCGATGTAGGCCCAGAGCCGTTCAGGGTGCAGCGACGCCTCGTAGACCACGCCCGCCGCCACGGGGATGCCGACGCCGTCGATCACGTCCTCGGCAACGATGCAGCGGCGCCACGGCGTGCCGCCGCCCCCGTCGGAGGACAGGGTCAACGCGCCCCGGAACTGGCGGGCCTGCTGGGTCTCCGGGTCGCCCCAGATCTCCAGCAGGGCCAGGTCGTCACCTTCCCGCCATTCGCGGTATTCGATGGCCATGGCTAGGCGCCGATCAGGCGTGCGGCCAGGTAGCCCTCCACCTTGTCCAGGGAGACGCGTTCCTGGCTCATGGTGTCCCGCTCGCGGATGGTCACGGCCTGGTCCTCAAGGGTGTCGAAGTCCACTGTGATGCAGAACGGGGTGCCGATTTCATCCTGGCGGCGGTAGCGGCGGCCAATGGCGCCGGCGTCGTCGAAGTCGATGTTCCAGTTCTTGCGCAGCTGCGCGCCCAGGGCCTTGGCCTTCGGGGACAGGTCCTCGTTGCGGCTCAGCGGCAGCACGGCAGCCTTGACCGGGGCCAGCCGCGGATCCAGCCTCAGGACGGTGCGGACGTCCACGCCGCCCTTGGCGTTGGGGGCCTCGTCCTCGGTGTAGGCATCCACCAGGAAGGCCATGAAGGAACGGGTCAGGCCCGCCGCGGGCTCGATCACGTACGGGATGTAGCGCTCATTGGTGGCCTGGTTGAAGTAGCTCAGGTCCGTGCCGGAGGCCTTGGCGTGCGTGGAGAGGTCGAAGTCGGTGCGGTTGGCGATGCCTTCGAGCTCGCCCCACTCGGAGCCCTGGAAACCGAAGCGGTATTCGATGTCCGTGGTGCCCTTGGAGTAGTGGCTCAGCTTCTCCTGCGGGTGCTCGAAGAAGCGCAGGTTTTCCTCGCGGATGCCCAGGCCGGTGTACCAGGCCATGCGCTCGTTCATCCAGTACTTGTGCCATTCCTCATCGGTGCCGGGCTCAACGAAGAACTCCATCTCCATCTGCTCGAACTCGCGGGTGCGGAAGATGAAGTTGCCCGGGGTGATCTCGTTGCGGAAGGACTTGCCGATCTGGCCGATGCCGAACGGCGGCTTCTTCCGCGAGGTGGTGAGGACGTTGTTGAAGTTCACGAAAATCCCCTGCGCAGTCTCCGGACGCAGGTAGTGCAGGCCCTCTTCGCTGGCTACGGGACCGAGGTAGGTCTTGAGCAGGCCGGAGAATTCCTGCGGTTCGGTCCACTGGCCGCGGGTGCCGCAGTTGGCGCAGGCGATGTCCTTGAGGCCGTTTTCGGCGGGGCGGCCCTTCTTTTCCTCGTACTCTTCCTCGAGGTGGTCGGCCCGGTAGCGCTTGTGGCAGGAGAGGCACTCCACCAGGGGGTCGGAGAAGACCTCCACGTGGCCGGAGGCTTCCCACACCTGGCGGGGCAGGATGACGGAGGAGTCCAGGCCCACCACGTCCTCGCGGCCGCGGACCATGGACTGCCACCACTGGCGCTTGATGTTTTCCTTCAGTTCGGCGCCGAGGGGCCCGTAGTCCCAGGCAGAGCGCGAACCTCCGTAGATCTCACCGGCCTGGAACACGAATCCCCTGCGCTTGGAGAGGGAAATGACCTGGTCGAGAACGGATTTTGCTGCCATGGGGTAACTCCAATTTCTACAGGGCCGCTGGGTGCGGTCCGCGGTTTGCTGGCCCGGTGGAACCAGCGGTGGGATACCTCTGGCTGCCGGGCGGGGCGGATGAAGGGAAAGCGAAAAAGCTGCGTGCCCTAGCCTACCGGCCGCTACCTGCGCAGCGCGCCCCGCGGCCACGGCAGGGTGGCCAGGATGATGGCGGCGAGGGTGAGGATGGTGCCCAGTACCGTGGCCGGCGCCACGACCGTTCCCGGAGTTGGCAGCACAACATCCAGGGCGAGCGAGCCGAGCAGCTGCCCGGCAATCATGCCCAGCCCGGTAACCAGGACCCCCAGGCTGCGGACCAGCAGCGCGCCCAGGCCGATGAACACGCAGCCCATGGGACCGCCTGCGTAGTACCACCACTCCGGCGGCAGCGGGTTGCCCCATCCGGCCACCGAGACTTTGATGGCGTACGCGGCCCACAGCACGGCGGAGCCGGCCACGAAGTTGACCAGGGTTGCAGCGATCGGCGTCCCGTAGTGGACGGTGGCTGTTCCGTTCATGGCCTGCTGGAAGCTCATCAGGAACCCTGCCGCCACGGGCAGCAGGAGCGGAACCAGGAGGGCCTCCGCGCCGCCGTCCGGTCCTGCGCCGGCGGAGGCCATCCCCGACGATCCAGTGAAGCGGGGCGACACGGCCCAGGCCACTGCGGCGATGGTCAGCAGGCAGCCAATGATCCGGATCCCCGTGACGGATTTCTTGCCCGCCGGCCCAATGCCCAGCCGGTCCACCAGCAGACCGCTGACTGTCTGGCCGGTGACCGTGGCGACGGTGAACAGGGCAACGCCAAGGATGCCCACGGTGAAGGACTGGGCGAAGACGAAGAGCGCGCCGATGCCGCCGGCCAGGACATACACGCGCGGAAAGGCCCTGGTGCGGACCGCGGGCAGGATCCGGGCAAGTCCGGCACGTCCGCGCGGCAGGATCAGCGAGATCAGGACCATCAGCACCAGGCCTGTGCTGAAACTCACCACTGCAGCGGCGATGCCGTCGTTGAGGCGGGCTCCGAGGGCCCCGTTGATTCGGCCCTGGACGGGAATGGCGAGGCCAGCGCCCACCGCCAGGGGAAGGCCTGCGATCAGCGGCAGGCGGGGGCTGGGGGTCATTGAATCCACCTTACGTCAGGCATCATTGCTTCTATGAGCAATGTTGAAGAGATCACCATCCGCGACAGCATGATCCGCCTCGGCCAGCTCCTGAAGCTCGCCAACCTGGTGGAGGACGGGGTGGAAGCGGCAGAGCTCATCAAGAACGGGCTCGTCAAGGTCAATGGAGAGATCGACGACCGCCGCGGCCGGCAGCTGCACAACGGGGACACCGTGACGGTCAACGGGCAGACCGTGCGCGTGGTAGCGCCCGCGGCCTGACGCCGCAGGGCGGCACTGGCCCGCCGGCCGCCGTCGTACTTCCTACTTCTTCAGCACCTCGTGGGTGAGGAACTCGCCCACGTGCCCGATTTCCTGCTGGTTGATCCCGTGCCACATGCCCGTGTAGAGCACCTTGGTGAGCTTGACGTGCTTGCGCACCCATCCCATGGTGAAGTCGATTTTGTCCGGAGTAATCACGGGATCCTGCTGGTCACGGCCCCAGAACATCGGGATGCTCCCGTCCAGTTCGTCATCCCGGAAGCTGGGATCGTCGCCGGCGTCCACCACGAAGCCTGAGAGTCCGACGACGGCCGCGAAGTCCGTGGGGCGCTGCCGCAGGAGCGTGGTGGCCATGGCCATGCCCATGGAGAAGCCGAGCAGGGACACGGACGGGTGCCCCACCCTGATGGCGTCGATCCACTCGAGCACGTAGGAGGACGCGGCTTTGACGCGCTCGAGCGAGTAGTCGATGGACGCGGTAAGCGGGAACCAGGTGAACCCGGGGCCCATGGCGATGGGCGCCCGGACCGAGGCGACCGCGAAGTCGCCGGGCAGCAGGTCGGCCAGGCTGAGCAGGTCCTGCTCGTTGGCTCCGTAGCCGTGCAGCAGCACCAGCAGCGGCTTGCCGTCGCGCTGGTCCTCCGGATGGGACCACAAAACGACAGGGGCAGGAAATACTTCAGCTTCAGTCATGGTTTCCATTCTTACCAGTTACTTTGTGGTAACAACCTACGTTCGCGTAGCCAGTGAAGCGAAAGGCAGGATAGGGACCGTGACTGAAGAAAGTGCCATCCAGACCCCGCCCGCGCATTCCGGATCCCACCCCTGGACCCGCTACGTGGCGATGGGCGATTCCTTCACCGAGGGCATCGGAGACCCCGAGCCGTCGAGCCCGGGCGCGTTCCGCGGCTGGGCAGACAGGGTGGCGGAGGAGCTCAGCCGCACCAAGCCGGACTTCGCCTACGCAAACCTGGCCGTCCGCGGCCGGCTGCTGCAGCAGATCGTGGACCAGCAGCTCGCACCGTGCCTTGCGCTGAAGCCCGATCTTGTCACCCTCTCCGCGGGCGGCAATGACCTGCTGCGTCCGGGCGGAGACCCCGACACCCTCGCCGAGAAGCTCGACTCGGTGGTCCAGATCCTGGCCATGGGCGGCGCCACAGTGGTGCTCTTCAATGGCCCGGACACCGGCACTTCCGTGCTCGGCAGGATCCGCAGCAAGGTGGCCATCTACAACGAAAACCTGCGGACCGTCGCCGCGAGGCACGACGCCGTGATCGCGGACATGTGGTCCCTCCGCCAGCTCAGCGATCCCCAGATGTGGGACCAGGACCGGCTGCACTTCTCCCCCCTGGGCCACCACACCATCGCCGCCATGGTGCTGGACTCGTTGAACGTGGAGCACACGCTGGAGCCACTGCAGCCCAAGCCGTTTCCGCCCCGCACATGGCGCGAGGCGCGCTCGGGGGACCTGGTGTGGGCCCGGCAGTACTTCGTGCCGTGGGTGCTTCGGCGGCTGCGCAACCAGTCCTCCGGTGACGGCATTACCGCGAAACGGCCGACGCCGGGCCCCGTCTTCGGGCCGGGCGTTCCGTTGGGTTCGGGCGAGGGCCCGCTGGGCAGCACCGAGGCTGCCCGGCGCTAGCGCGGGCAGGCGTCCGGGATATGGAACCCGACGCGGCAGTGCGGCTGCGGCTTCACGCCCAAATGCTGCGGGAACCCGTCGCTTGCCTCCGAAGCCGGGCCACGGATCGACCTGATCCAGTGCAACGACGAATACATCATGGGCTCCTCCGCCACGCGGCATTACATCGGCGGCGGCGCTCCGGCCTTCCTTTTCCAGGGCCAACCCATGCACGTGGTTTTGCTGGATGGGCGGATGGTGGGGTCCTGGCGGCATACGCTGCATCCGGACGGGTGCGACCTGGATATCCGGCTTCCTGGTTCCGGTGATTCCCCGCGCCCGCCATTGTCAGCGGCAGTGTTGTCAGCGGCAGTCCGGGAAGCCGTGGACCGGTACGCCGCCTTCCTCGCGCTCCCGGCCGTCCGTATCCACCACGGGGCTAAGCTGGAAGGACACACATGAGAGGCACGGCACCGTGAGCAACTTGTTTTTCTGGATCATCATTTTGTCATTCCTGATCCCGATGGCCATGCGGATGTACCGGAAGTCCGTGGCCCGCCGCAACCAGGATCAAAGCTTCTCCGGACGGTACCCCGAGCAGTTCCCGGGCGGCGGAATCTTCCCCGGCTCCAACGGCCCGCAGAGCAAGCAGCCCCGGGACGGCTTCACCCAGCAGGACTACTTCAGCGGCGGATTCCGCCAGCTTGGCCGGCCCGCGCCGCTCCCGCCCGGCCAGCCCCTGCCGCCCGTACAGCCGGTCCCGCCCATGGACCAGCAGTTTCCGCCGTACGGGCAGCCGCACCCGGGCCACGACCGGCAGGCCCCCCACGCTGAAGCCCCGCAGCAGCCCGCAGCACCCGCAACTCCCCCGCCGCCGTCTGCCCCGCAGGGCTACCGCGCCCGCAAGCTTGCCGAACTGGATGAAAAGTACAGCAACGGGGAACTTTCCATGGAGGAGTACATGACCCGCCGCAGCGAAATCATGAACGGCTAGTCCTTCCCGCAAAAGCAGCGCGGGGTCACTTAATGCCCGATATCCCGTTACGGTCGGGCATGAAGTGACCCCGCGTTGCTCTTTTAGGAGGCCAAATTCTATGAACAGCCCTCCCCCAGGCGGATACTGGGCCCTAAAGTCTCGGCCCTGAAGCTTGACGCGACCGTTCCCCGTTTTTGGGGCCCGCATCCGTCCCGGAATTCGGCACGGATGCCCTAACTGGATTCCTTCCAAAAGCACAAGGTTCGAAAGGTCGTGGAGCATGGCCGCCGTCAGGAGATTGGCCGTCGCAGTGCTAACCATCGGGGCTATCGCCCTCGGCACCGGATCCGCGCGGGCGGACGTTCCGGAATTCGCCAAAAACGTTTGCCGCCGATAATGGCACATCCGGGAAACTGGTGATCCTGATCAAAACCGTCTACACCTGCGACGACGGGACCTGCATGTTCAATGCCTTGAAGCATGTTTTCATCACCTTTGCAGACGATGGCACCTCCACGAACTCCGGACACATTAGCCTGCAGGGCGGTACGGGCGACTACGCCGGGCTGGCGGGGCATGGAGTCGACGAGGGTGAAGCAGCGGGTGGAACTGGTGTAGGCCGGATCTCGGGTGTTCTGGTCCGATAACTGAACGGAAAGCAACGCGAGGTCACGTCCGGCCCAAGATCCGGCAGCGGATGGGCGCGAAGTGACCCCGCGTTGCTGTTACGGGGTGCCGCTGGTTTCAGTCCACCTGCGGGAAGCCCAGGTCAATCACCGACGTTGCGGGGTCCGGCCACCGTGTGGTGACCACTTTGCCCCTGGTGTAGAACCGGATGCTCTCCGGCCCGTACATGTGCGTGTCCCCGAACAGCGAGTTCTTCCAGCCGCCGAAGGAAAAAGTGCCCACCGGCACCGGGATGGGCACGTTGACGCCCACCATGCCCGCCTCGACGTCGAACTCGAATTGCCGCGCGGCGCCGCCGTCGCGGGTGAAGATGGCAACCCCGTTGCCGAACTCGTTGTCGTTGACCAGGCGGACTGCGTCACTGTAGGTGTCCACGCGGACCACGGACAGGACGGGGCCGAAGATTTCGTCGTCGTACACCTTCATTCCCGGCTTCACGTGGTCCACCAGGCTGACGCCGATGAAGAACCCGTTTGAATCGAACTGCTGCGAGCGCCCGTCAACAACCACCGTGGCGCCCTCGTTTTCCGCGCCCGCCACATAGGACGCCACTTTGTCGCGGTGTTCTGCAGTGATCAGCGGGCCCATCTGCGAAGCAGGATCGGTGCCCGGACCGATCTTCAGGGTGGCCATCCGGGTTTTGATGGCCCCGACGAGGTCGTCGGCGATATTGCCGACGGCGACGAGCACGCTGACCGCCATGCAGCGCTCACCCGCGGAGCCGTAGGCAGCCGAAATGGCCGCGTCCGCCGCCATGTCCAGGTCAGCGTCAGGCAGGACCACCATGTGGTTCTTGGCGCCGCCCAGGGCCTGGACCCGCTTGCCATGGTCCGCTGCACGCTTGTAGATCGACTGCGCGATGGGCGTTGATCCCACGAAGCTGACGGCTTTGACGTCCGGGTGCTCGAGCAGGACGTCCACCGCCTCCTTGTCGCCCTGGACCACGTTCAGCACGCCGGCAGGCAGGCCCGCCTCCGCGAAGGCCTCCGCAATGAACACGGCTGACGACGGATCCTTTTCGCTGGGCTTTAGGAGCACTGTGTTGCCGCAGGCCAAGGCGCTGCCGATCATCCAGAGCGGGACCATGGCTGGAAAATTGAACGGGGTGATGCAGGCAACGACGCCCACGGGCTGCCGGACCGAGTGGACGTCCACGCCGCTGGACACCTGCTCTGAGCGTTCGCCCTTGAGCATGTGGGACAGCCCGGTGGCGAACTCGATGTTCTCGAGGCCGCGGGAGATCTCCCCTTCGGCGTCGGAGAGTACCTTGCCGTGCTCGCTGGTCAGGATGGCAGCCAGCTCAGGCTTCCGCTGGGTCAGGATTTCGCGGACGCGGAAGAAGATGTTGGTCCGCTTGGCGAGGCTCGTTGCCCTCCATGCGGGCAGCGCGGCTTTGGCGGCGGCAATGGCTTCCTCCACCCGGGCCGCGGAGGCCAGGGCCACCTGCTTGTCCTGCTCTCCGGTGGCGGGGTTGAAGACGGGGCCGAAGCGCTCGGCATCGGTGACGAGGCTGCCGTTGATGTAATGCGGGATGGTCTGCATGGTGTCTCTCTTCTACTTTGTTGAATCCAGTGAGCCGTCAACGAGCTTGATGATCATGGAGCAGTCCTTGCCGGACTCGCCCGCATCAATGAGGCGCTGGTACAGCTGCTGGACGTGCTTGCCGATTTCGAGCGGTGTGCCGGTGTCCTCGGCAGCGCTGATGGCCAGGCCGATGTCCTTGTTCGCCAGTTCGGCCGTAAACGTCGGTTCGAAATCGTTGTTGGAGGCCGCGGTGGGGACCACGCCGGGAACGGGGTACCAGGTCCTCAGGGCCCAGCTGTCCCCTGAGGAAACGGAGGCGATGTCCCAGAACACCTTCTTGTCCAGGCCGAGCCGGTCCGCCAGGACGGCTCCCTCGGCCGTGGAGGCCAGGTTGATCAGGAGCATCAGGTTGTTGCAGATCTTGGCCGCCTGGCCGGTGGTGGCTCCCCCGGTAGGGATGATGTTGGCGGCCATCGGTCCGATGTAGGTGGTCGCGTCGGCCACGGCGCCCGGTTCACCGCCCACCATGAAGGTCAGCGTCCCTGCCTTGGCGCCGCTCATCCCGCCCGAAACAGGGGCGTCCACGAAGCGGAAGCCGGCGGCAGCAGCGGCGTCGTGCAGTTCCTTCGCTGCGGCGATGTCGATGGTGGAGGAATCCACCAGCAGTGTGCGGGTGTCGGCATGCGCCAGCACCCCGTCCCCGCCCAGGTAGACAGCCTTGGCGTGCTCGCCCTTCGGAAGCATGGTGAACACCACGTCCGCTCCGGCCACGGCCTCGGCGATGCTCCCTACCGGCTTCACCCCGCCGGCCTCGGCTGCGGCAAGCGCCGCAGGGTTGAGGTCAAACCCCCGAACGTCGTGCCCCGCCTTTGCGAGGTTTCCGGACATGGAACCGCCCATGTTTCCCAACCCGATCCAACCGACAACTGCCATGGCATAAGCTCCTTTGCTGTGCATCCGGCCGAAGGCGGCCGGGAGGTCCGTGTCCACCATCACACCCTGCTACAGTGCAATCAAGGGGAAAAATCACAGATGGTATGTGCACTGATGCACACGAACGAAAGGCACGCGGTGGCGCGGCTTCCAAGTCCGGACGACCTGCTGATTCTCTTGACCGTGGCCCGGCTGGGGCGTTTCAACGCCGTCGCTGAAACGCTGGGCACCACGCACACCACCATCTCGCGCCGGATCCTCGCCCTGGACAAGCAGTTGGGCGGCCGGACCCTGGAGCGCAGCCCGCACGGCTGGGAGCTGACGGAACTCGGGGCTTCGGCCGTCGCCGCGGCGGAAGCCATTGAGGAAACACTGGGGTCGCTGGCCGCCGTCACGGGCCAGGACCGGGATGCCCTGTCCGGCATGGTGCGCATCAGCACCTCCGACGGTTTCGGCGCCGAATTCGTCACGCCAGCGCTGGTCCGGCTCCAGCAGCGGCACCCGATGCTGGATGTGGAGATGCTGAGCGCCACGCGCAAGGTCAGCCAGAACCGCTCCGGCGTGGACCTGGAGGTGGTGGTGGGCCGCACCGACGTAAGCAACGCCCAGGCCATCTTCCTGACCAACTACTTCCTCAGGCTCTACGCCAGCCCCGCCTACGCGGCCGCGCGCGGCCTGCCGGAGACGCCCGACGGCGTGGGGCAGCACGGCTTCGTCTCCTACGTCGAGTCGGCCCTCCAGGTTGCCGAACTGGGCCACCGGTCCTCGCAGCTGCCGATGCCGAAGTCCAGCTTCCAGGCAACGAGTATCTTTGCCCAGGTTGAGGCGGTGCGCCGCGGCGCAGGCATCGGGCTGCTTCCGAACTTCATGGTGGCGCACAACCCGGAGTTCGTTCCGGTGCTCCCCGAAGCGTTCCAGCGCCAGGTCCCCATCTGGGCGGTGGCCCGGCCGGAATCGCTGCGGTCCGCCCGGGTGCAGGCCGTGATCGGTGCACTTCAGCATGAGGTGGCGGAACGCCAGGACCTGCTGGCAGCCTAGGCTGTTGGCAGCCTGGCCTGAAGGCAGCCAGGCCGGCCTCACGCTTGGAAAAGCCGCCTGACCACCTGCCCGGCGGCGAGCGCATCGAGGCCTTCGTTGATCTCCGCCAGTGGCCTGGTGTCGGTGTGCAGCAGCTCAACGGGGAGCCTGCCCTCGCGCCAATACTCGAGGTACAGGGGAATGTCCCGGCCGGGCACGGCGTCGCCCATGTAGGAACCGAGCAGCCGCTTGCCCGCCCCCGCAAACTGGAGCGCGGGGACCGTCAATTCTGCGGTGGGGTGCGGCAGCCCTACGGAGACCACGGCGCCGCCGCGCGTCACGTGCTCCAGGCACGAGGCGATGACCCGCGCTGATCCCACGGCTTCGACGGCGGTGTCCACGCCGTCACCGGTGGCTTCGGCAATCAGCCGAGGGGCGTCATCGGGGGTCCCCACGGCGGTTGCGCCGCATTTCAGGGCGAGCCCGTGCTTGCCCACGTTGGGATCGATGGCGATCACGGCGGACGCTCCGGCGAGCGACGCGGCCATGACGGCCGAAAGTCCCACGGCTCCGAGGCCAAAAACAGCCACGGCCTGGCCCGGCTGGACGGCCGCGGTGTTCAGGACAGCTCCCATCCCGGTGAGCACGGCGCAACCGAACATCGCCGCCACGGTGTCCGGGACGTCGTCGGCGATGACCACCACTGACTCCCGCGCCACCACGGCGTAATCGGCGAAAGCCGAAACCCCCAGGTGGTGGTTGATCCGCTCCCCCGCGGGCGTGCGCAGCAGCGCCTCGCCGTGCAAAAGGTCACCGGAGCCGTTGACCTCGGCGGCCCGGTGGCAGAGCGCGGGCCGCCCCGCCCGGCAGGCACGGCAGGCACCGCAGCTGGGGACGAAGACGAGGACCACATGGTCGCCGGGGGAAACGTCCGTGACGCCCTCACCAACCGTGGCAACCCGTCCCACCGCCTCATGCCCCAACGCCATGGGAAGCGGCCTGACGCGGGATCCGTCCACCACGGACAGGTCCGAGTGGCACAGGCTTGAGTAGGTGATGGTGACGCCCAATTCACCGGCCCGGGGCTCGGGCCGGTCGAGGTCCTGCACCACCAGGGGCTGCGCTTCGGCATAGCTGGTGCCAGGAGGAACTGTGGAATAGAGGACTGCTGCTCGCATGGTGTTCCTGACTTTATGTTGGTGGACAGGCAGCTGCCCGGGCCTGCGTGGCCGCAGGTCCGGGCAGTCGGGTTGCTCTGTTTGTCGTTTGGCCGTGCCTACTTCTTGGCGGCGGCCAGAAGGTCGGCGGTGCCCTGGGCGTCGGCGGCGTCGACATCATGAAGCGAGATGCCGCGGGTTTCCTTGAGGAAGTACACCGAAATAGCGGTCACCACACAGGCGCCCAGGAGGTAGAAAGCCACCGGAACGGACGAGCCGAAGCTGCCCAGCAGCGAGCTGGCGATGATGGGCGCCAGCGAGCCGGCCACGATGGAGGTCACCTGGTAGCCGAGGGAAACGCCCGAATACCGCATCCGGGTGGGGAACATTTCCGCCATGATGGACGGCTGCCCGGCGTACATGAGGGCGTGGAACAGCAGGCCGATGGTGATGGCCGCCAGGATAACCATGTCATTGCCGGTGTCCATCATGGGGAACGCGAAGAAGCCCCAGGTTCCGGCGAGGATTGCACCGGCCATGTACACCGGGCGGCGTCCCAGGGCATCGGACATCTTGCCCACCAGCGGGACTGAGCAGAAGTGGATGAAGTGCGCCACCAGGAGGAGGAGCAGGATACGGGAGGTGTCCGTCTGCACAACCACCTTCAGGTAGGTGATGGAGAACGTGACCACAAGGTAGTAGAGGATGTTCTCCGCGAAGCGCAGGCCCATGGCGGTGAAGACGCCGCGCGGGTACCGACGGAAGACTTCGGCAACACCGTAGCCCTTGTTCTCGACCGTGACTTCCTTGCGGGCCTCGAGGAAGATCGGAGCGTCCTGGACCTTGGTGCGGATGTAGTAGCCGATGATCACGATCACTGCGGAGAGCCAGAAGGCTACGCGCCAGCCCCAGCCGAGGAAGGCTTCCTGGGAGAGGGTGGAGGACAGGGTGAACAGCACGGCGGTGGCGAGCAGGTTGCCCATGGGGACAGCGGACTGCGGCCAGCTTGACCAGAAACCGCGGGACTTGTTCGGGCTGTGCTCGGCGACGAGGAGCACGGCGCCGCCCCATTCGCCGCCCACCGCGAAGCCCTGGACGAAGCGCAGGAACACCAGCAGCGCCGGTGCCCAGTAGCCGATCTGCGCAAACGTCGGCAGGCAGCCCATGAGGAAGGTGGCAACACCCACCAGGATGATGCTCAGCTGCAGCAACTGCTTGCGGCCGAATTTGTCGCCGAAGTGGCCGAAGACGATGCCGCCGATGGGTCGGGCAACGAAGCCGACGGCGTAGGTGACGAAGGCTGCGATGATGCCGTCAAGCTCGGTTCCGGAGTTGGGGAAGAACATCTTGCCGAACACCAGCGTGGCGGCGGAGGCGTAGAGAAAGAACTCGTACCACTCAACCACGGTGCCGGCCATGGAGGCCGTGACGACTTTCTTCAGGCCTGTGGCCTTGACGTCGGTTTCCTCTGGCCGCCGCGCGGCGGACTTTTCCGTACTCATTGATGAACTCCTTCGGCGTCTTCTTCGACACCACTGGGACAGTCTGTGGCGGAGACGTGTGATTTTGGCCACGAACCGCCGGGTCCCAACGAGTATGGTCCGCCTGAACGCCAAGCTCAACGGCGAATCATGCAGAGGCTATCTGCATAAATGCACAAAAGTGTGCCTGCGAGGGCGGCCTTAGGCCGAGAGGTGCACCCGAAGCTGATGGCCCAGCTGGCCTATTTCCGTCAGGAAGCCGTCATGGCCGATCGGCGCCTCAATGACATGCACGTCCACTTCTCCCGGCAGGGCCGCGGCAAGTTCGCGGGACTGGGACGGGAAATACAGCCGGTCCGAATCCACGGCGGCCACGAAGAACCTGGCGGTGGATCTCGCCAGGGTCTCGGTCAGGGTCCCCCGGTCCCGGCAGATGTCATGGCTCATCAGCGCCTCGGTGAGGGCGATATAGCTGTTTGCGTCGAAGCGCTTCACGAGCTTGCTGCCCTGGTGATCCAGGTAGCTTTCCACCTGGTAACGGCCGCGGGCGGCCAGCGCCTCGCCCTTCAGGGGCGACTCCGGCGCCTGGGGTTCCCGGCCGAAGCGGCCCTCCAGTTCAGCGGCGGACCGGTAGGTGATGTGGGCGATGCGCCGGGCAAGTGCCAGCCCGGCTTCGGGGCAGGGCCCGCCGTAGTAGTCGCCGCCGTTGAAGTGGGGGTCCTGCCGGATGGCCAGGGTCTGGGCCTGCGCGAAGGCGATCTGTTCTGCCGTGCTCGCGGCGCCCACCGAGATGACGGCGCAGCGCTGCACCCTCTCGGGGTAGGTCACGGCCCACTCAAGGGCGCGGGCGCCGCCCATGGATCCGCCCAGGACCGCGAACCAGCTGTTGATGCCCAGCTGGTCAGCCAGCCGGGCCTCCGCCACCGTACTGTCACGCAGGGTAACCAGGGGGAAGCGGGAGCCCCAAGGGGTTCCATCCGGGGCGGCCGACGACGGCCCCGTGGAGCCGTAGCAGCCGCCCACGATGTTGACGGACACCACGAAGAACTTGTCCGTGTCCACGGGAGCGCCGGGACCGGCCAGCTGTTCCCACCAGCCTTCTTCGTCCGTGTCGCCGCGGGTCACGTGGGTGCTGCCGGTCAGGGCGTGCTCGATCAGGATGGCATTGCTGGCATCGGCGTTGAGCGTGCCCCAGGTTTCGTAGGCCAGAGTGACGTCCGGGAGGTATCCCCCGGCTTCAAGTTCCAGCCCCCCAATGGAGGCATAGCGGACAATTCCGTGCTCGGGGACGGTGGTTCGGGTGACGGTAACCGTCATGGCAAGACCTCTTCTACGCGCTTGCCCGCCGTCGAATGACCGGCAGGCCAGGTCTTCACCCGGGGCACCCCACCGCGGAAGGAGGGTTGCCGGCCAGCAAGCCGGGGCTGTCACTGGCACTCATGACCTGGTACGAGTGTACGAAACAGCCCCGCCCTGCTGCCAAGAGTGTGACTGGTTGTGACTTCCCCGGCGTGCCGCCGTCTCGGGTTCTATGTGTGTCCGGCTAGGCCCCGGTCGCGTCCTTTGCTGCCCGAAAGCCCGCTTCGAGGTCCGCCAGGATGTCATCGATGTGTTCGATTCCCACCGACAACCGGACCAGGCCGGGGGTCACGCCGGCGACGGCCTGCTGCTCCGGGGAAAGCTGGCTGTGGGTGGTCGACGCCGGGTGGATGACAAGGGATCGGACGTCGCCGATGTTTGCCACGTGGGAGTGCAGCTCCAGCGCGTCAACGAAGCGCTTGCCGGCCTCGGCCCCGCCAGCCAGGTTGAAGGAGACAATCGCGCCCGTGCCCTTGGGCCCGTACTTGCGGCCCCGCTCGTACCACGGACTTGAGGGCAGCCCCGCGTAGGCGACGGATTCGACGTCGTCCCTTCCTTGCAGCCAGCGCGCCACTTCCGTGGCGTTGGCAACATGGCGTTCCACCCGCAGGCTCAACGTTTCCAGGCCCTGGGCGATCAGGAACGCGTTGAACGGGGAGACGGCGGAGCCCAGGTCCCGGAGCAGCTGGACGCGGGCCTTGAGGATGTAGGACAGGTTGGCGCCCAGGGCACCGTCCTTGCCGAGGTCCCGGGCGTACACCAGCCCGTTGTAGGTGGGATCCGGGGTGTTGAAGCCCGGGAACCTCGCTGGGTCCTTGCCGAAGTCGAACTTTCCGGAGTCCACGATCACCCCGGCAATCGCGGATCCGTGGCCGCCCAGGTACTTGGTTGCGGAATGGACAACGATGTCCGCTCCCCATTCCAGCGGCCGGATCAGGTACGGGGTGGACAGGGTGTTGTCCACGATCAGGGGCACGCCGGCATCATGGGCGATGCCTGACACGCCCTCGATGTCCAGGACGTCCTGGCGGGGGTTGGACACCACTTCGGCGAAGAAGAGCTTGGTGTTTGGCTGGACCGCGTCACGCCACTGGTCCAGGTTGTCCGGGTCCGCCACGAAGGTCACGGAAATGCCGAACTTCTTCAAGGTGTGTGCGAACAGGTTGTAAGTCCCGCCGTACAGGCTGGGGCTGGCAACGATATGGTCCCCCGCCTCGGCGATATTGAGGACAGCGAAAGTCTCTGCTGCCTGTCCTGAACTCAGCAGGAGTGCTCCCAATCCGCCCTCAAGGCTGGCGATCCGCTGTTCCACGGCATCCTGGGTGGGATTGCCGATGCGGGTGTAGATCGGCGCCAGTTCAGCGAGGGCAAAACGGTTGGCGGCGCTTTCCGCGCTGGGGAATACGAAGGACGTGGTCTGGTAGATAGGGAGTGCACGGGCGCCGGTGGCACTGTCCGGCTCCTGTCCTGCGTGGATCTGGCGGGTTTCAAAAGACCATCCGTTGGACAACTAAGGCTCCTCTGACATGGGCCCGGCATGCTGTAGGCACCGCGGGCCGCGCTTGCCATCCGGCCGTTGCCGGACAGCCAGGTCCTCATCCGGGGCACCCCACCGCGGATGGAGGGTTGCCGGCCAGCGAGCCGGGGCTTGGCGCTGGCACTCATGACCTGAGCCCAGTGTAGGAACATGAAACCGGCGCGGGACAGGATTGTGACGAACATAGTCCCCCTGATCTCCGCCCGGGAATAGGTTGAAATCAGGGGTCCCGGATGGAAAATCCTGGTAAGGGTACCCTTAGCTGAGAGGCCGATCACAAAGTGCCAAGATGTTGGCATGCGCATGGATCACGTCTCTTACGCCTGTGAACACGATGGCCTGGCTGCCACCACCGAACGTATTTCCTCTGCCCTCGGCGTTGAGGCAGTGAAGGGCGGGGTGCACCCGCGGTTCGGAACCCGGAATATGATCATCCCGCTCGCGGGGCACAAATACGTCGAGGTGGTGGAGGTCCTGGACCACCCCGCTTCCGACAAGGCCCCTTTCGGGCAGGCTGTGCGTGCACGGTCTGCCGCGGGCGGCGGCTGGATGGGCTGGTGCGTCGAGGTGGACGACCTGGCTCCCTTTGAGGAGCGGCTGGGCCGCTCCGCCGTCAACGGAAACCGCAAGTTCCCTGATGGCCGCGAATTGGTCTGGAAGCAGATTGGCATCCTGGGCCTGATTGCCGACCCCCAGGTTCCCTACATGCTCAAGTGGGAGGGGGATCCGTCCCTGCACCCGTCCAACGCCTACGAGAGCAACGTCAAGATGAGCTGCCTCACCATTGCCGGTTCCGCAGCCCGGGTTACGGAGTGGCTGGGCGAACCCGTCGAGAAGCCGCTGGAGGACGTCGCTGTGGAGTGGGTGGCTCCGCACGGAACCCCCGGAATCCTCTCGGTAACTTTCGAGACCGGCAACGGGGCCGTCACCATCTGACCCTTACCTTGGTTACCGTGCCGGCAAGCCCGGCACGGTGTGGGCCCCGTGCCCTCCTCGTCTTCGGCCGCCATCAGCAGGTGACAACGGCGTCACCTGCCGATGGCGGCCGAATCCATTTCCGAAGCAGACTCTCCAAACCCGGCCCCCAATAATGTCGTACCCTCCCGCGATGATGTTGGTATGGGAAAAGCGGCGGTGGCGAAGGCGTTTGCGGACATGAATGCCGCTCTTGCCGTGCTCATTGCCGAGGCGGACGGGTGCGGTTCTGAACCTTTTTCCGCTGCTGACCCGCTGGCCGGGCTGGCCGACGGGTGCCTGGACATCCTTGCCGGGGCCGCCGGGGTCCAGGCCAGGGTGGCGGGGCTGGTGGCCAAAACAGCAGGGACATACGCCGAAACCGCCCGGGCCGCCGCCCCGCCGGACCCGCCCGTGCAGGCGCTCGAAAGGGCTATCGCCGCCGAGATCAGCTGTGTCATGGCCATCGGTGACCGGGCAGCCGGAGCCCTGCTGGCCCGCTCCCACGCCCTGACCACCTCCCTGCCCCGGACCCTCGCAGCCCTGCACAACGGAACCATCTCCTGGCAGCACGCCACCGTCATGGTGGACGAGGCCGCCACCCTTGACCCCGCCGGCGCCGCCGCCCTGGAAGCCCACTTCCTGGACCCGGACACACCAAAACCCGCCACCGCCGCCCCGATCGGGGAGATCCCCGCGTACAGGTTCCGGGCCAAGGCGCGCACCTGGCGCGAACGCCACCACGCCGACTCCATCGAACAACGCCACGCCCAAGGGGTTTCGGACCGGCGGGTCGAATACCGGCCCGACCAGGACGGGATGGCCTGGCTCTCCGCCTACCTGCCCGCCCACCAGGCCACGGCCCTCTGGAACAAGCTCACCGCCCTCTCCCGGACCATGCAGGGGCCGAACGAGCACCGCACCCTCACCCAGCTCCGGGCGGATAGTTTCGCCGAAGGGCTCCTCAACAGTGGCAACACTACCGGCGTTACCGGTGCAGCCGGTGCTGGCGACGGCGGCGAGGGAACCGGTCCAAGCCAAGCGCCAGTCCGGGCCGAGGTGCTGGTCACCGTGCCCGTGTTCGCCCTGCTGGGCCTCACCGGGGAACCGGCCATGCTGGACGGGTACGGCCCCATCCCGCCCTCCATGGCCCGGGACCTCGTCGCGACCGGGGCGGATTCGTTCCACCGCGTCCTGGTCGATCCGCGGGACGGGGCGCCCCTGGAAATCGGCCGCACCAGCTACCGGGTCACCAAAGCCATGCGGAACTGGCTCAGGCTAAGGGACGGCAAATGCCCCTTCCCCGGCTGCAGCAACCACTCCCTCGACAACGAAGCAGACCACCTCCTCGCCTGGCACAACGGCGGCACCACAGGAGTCTCGAACCTCGGCCAGCCCTGCCCGAAACACCACAAACTCCGCCACACCAGCAGCTGGAAACCCACCCCCGCCACCACAACCGCACCACCCGGCTGGACCTCACCCACCGGCCGCCACTACACAAGCGAACACCAGGACTGGGAACCACCCAAGTGGCCAGATCGGGCTGCGGAAGTGAAACGCCTGGAAGGATCAATCGCAGGCTGTACGGACTTCGCCTACACCGGGCTCTCCCCCGGCGAAGAAGCCCTCGAGCAGTTCCTGCACGCCCCGCCCGCCTGACCGCGTGCCGCCGTCGTCGTGCTTGTCCTGGATCTAGCGTGCCCAGGCACCTAGCCCAACCCCACGGCCTTGCCGAAGAGGCTGAAGCCTACAAAAGCGACGATATCCAGCAGGGCATGGGCGATCACCAGGGGCATCACCCGCCGCGTCCGGGTGTACAGCCACGCGAAAAGGACGCCCATGACAAAGTTCCCGATAAAGGGCCCGAACCCCTGGTACAGGTGGTAACTGCCGCGCAGCAGCGAGCTCGCCAGGATGGACAGCGGGATGCTCCAGCCGAACTTTCCAAAGCGGTTCAACAGGTACCCCACCACGATGACTTCCTCCACCACGGCGTGGCGCATCGCGGACAGTATCAGCACCGGCACCGTCCACCAGTACGCATCCAGCGCGCTGGGAATAATGGCCGTAGTGATTCCCAGCGCCCTGCCGGCGGCGTACAGGCCAAGGGACGGGATGCCGATCAGTGCCGCCAGCCCCAGGCCCTGGAGCAGGTCCGCGCCCGGGCGTGCGAAGTTGAAACCCAGCTTCTGGAAGGCCGAACCAGGGCTGGTGCCGTCGCCGGATGCGGCCTGCCGCTGGTCGCTGAGGAAGAAGATCACCAGCATCACGGGTACCAGGGCGAAGAGTATGTCCAACAGCTGGTACGTGAGGTCAAAGTATTCGCGCGTGCTCTGGGAGCGGTTGAGTGTGGAGGTGCCTTCCGCCAGCGGCGCGCGGGTCATCTTGTCCAGCAGCTGCACCACCGAGTACACGGCAGACTGCCCCAAGGACAGGCCCAGGACAATCCAGACTTCGAGCCGCAGTCGGCGGCGGGAGGGAACCAGCATGTTCCCATCTTGCCTTCAGTTTCTGGATCCGGGCTGATTACGCCTCAGTGTCCTGTACCCCTCGCTGTCCTGCCCGCGCCACATGGCCGGAAGCCGCACAGGCCCGGTGCCTCAGCTGCCGGCGACGATCACTTCCGTGCCGTTGGCCTCGAATGCCGCCTTGTCCCGGGCGGAAATTCCGGCATCGGTGATCAGCCGGGTGAAGTTGTACCCGTCCATGGTTGCGAAGGCGCGCACGCCCACTTTGGACGAGTCAGCCAGCACGTAGGAGACGCGTGCCCTGCTGGCGAGCAGGGCGTTGACCGAGGCTTCGCCCTCCCCTGTGTTGGTGGGCCCCACTTCGGGATCGATGCCGTTGACGCCGATGAAGGCAATGTCCAGCACCACCTTCTGCATGATGATGTCCGTGTACGGCCCCACCAGTTCGTAGGAGCGCGGGTTGAGGATTCCCCCGGTGACCATCACCTTGATGTTGGGCCGGACCGCCAACTGCCCGGCGATGTTAATGGCGTTGGTCACCACCGTCAGGGTGGGCTGGTTGGACGGCGCGTTGAGGTCCTCGCGGGTGGCCAGGATCTGCGCCAGGGCGGTGCTGGTGGTGCCGCCGCAGAGGCCGATCACGGCCCCGGGTGCAATCAGCGCGGACGCGGCCTGGGCAATCTGTTCCTTGGCCTCGGCATGGTCGTCACGGTTGTACCGGCCCGGCAGGTCATAGGCGAGGGCTCCCGTGGTGGCACCGCCGCGGGTCCTGGTGAGCAGCCGGCGCTTAGCGAGACTATCGAGGTCCCGCCGCGCTGTGGCAGGCGAGACATTCAGGGTACTCACGATCTCGTCGACCTCCACCTGGCCGGACTTGGCCAGGAGGTCAAGGATTGCCGTCAAACGGTCGGTGCGGGTCATGCAAGGCCTCCAAAAGCTCCCGCCACCGGCTATGATGACGTTTCTTGATCATAACAGAACCCTAATGATCAAATAACGTCATTTAAGCGGCCGTGAGCTACCGTTCCCGCCGGCCGGCCCGCCATACAGCGTACGTCAGGGGCATGCCCGGCCGGTAGGCAAGGTGGGTGGCCGAGGGCGCATTCAGCAGGTGCAGGTCCGCACGGTGTCCGACGGCGATCGAGCCCACCGCGCGCTCGCCGTCGGCGTCGTTGCCTTTGTCCCTATGGAGGGCCAGGGCGCCGCCGTACGTCGCAGCACGGACGGCTTCATGGACGCTCAGCCGCATCTGCAGCACCGCGGTGGTGACGCAGAATGCCATGGAGCTTGTGTAGGACGTGCCCGGATTGCAGTTGGAGGCGAGCGCCACCTGGATGCCCCTGTCCAGCAGCACCCGCGCGGGCGCAAGCGGCTGGCGCGTGGAGAGGTCGCAGGCAGGCAGGCATGTTGCCACGGTTCCGCGCGGCCCCGTTCCGCTGCCGGCATCCCAGCCGGCCCAGGTTCCGGCCAGTGCGTCCACATCCTTGTCCGCGAGGTAGTTCACGTGGTCCACGCTGGCGGCTTCGAATTCAACCGCGAGCTGCACGCCCGGGCCTTCACCGAGCTGGTTTCCGTGGACCCGCAGCCCCAGCCCGGCGTCACGGCAGGCCTCCAGGACCCGGCGGGACTGCCCGGCCGTGAACGCCCCTTCCTCGCAGAAGACATCGGCCCACTGCACGTAGGGCCGGACGGCGGTGAGCATGGGGCCGCAGACCAGGTCCGTGTAGGCTTCCGGGTCCTGCCCGGAAGGCACCAGGTGCGCCCCAAGGTACGTGGCTTGGTCCGCCACAGTGGAGGCGATGCGGGCACTCCGGGCCTCGTGTTCGACGTCGAGGCCGTAACCGGTCTTCGTCTCAAGGTAAGTGGTCCCCTGCGAGACAGCCTCGGCCACGCGGCCCAGCGCCAGGCGGGTGAGGTCGAAGTCGGAGGTGGCACGGGTGGCCTTCATGGTCACCGCAATCCCGCCGGCCGAGTAGGACTCCCCCGCCATCCGCGCCTCGAACTCTGCCGTCCGGTCACCGGCAAACAGCAGATGGGTATGGGAATCCACCCAGCCGGGAAGCAGGGCCCGGCCGCCGGCATCAACGGCGTCGTCCGCGGCCGGAGCATCGGCTGCGGCACCGATCCAGGAGATCCGCTCGCCTTCGACCACCACTGCTGCATCCTTCAGGACCCGGTGCTCCAGGTCCTGCGTCATCAGCTCGGCAATATTGGTGATCAGCGTACTCATACAGCCATTCTTCAGCGCCGGACGGACCAGCGGGTGGCCGCCAGTGCCTGCGCTGTCCGGGATGCCGGACCATCCGTGCCGGCTGCGGCAGCCGCACCGCCCTGGCCGGCCAGGATCTGGGCGGCCGCGAGCTCAGCCATGGCCGAAGAGGTCTGGAAACCGTAGCCGCCCTGGCCGGCCAGCCAGTAGAAGCCGGGCGCTTCGGCGTCGAACCCCGCCACGGGGACGCCGTCGGCCGCTTCCGTCCGCAATCCTGTCCACGCCCGGCGGATGTCCTTGATTCCGAGGGTTGTCACCTGGTTCAGCCTGCCCACCAGCCGCTCAATGTCCCCCGCCCGGGGACGGGCGTCCTCCGGTCCGCTCGGCTCCGATTCAGACGGCGAGATGAGGACGTCTTCGCCGTCCCGGCGGAAATAGAACGTGCTGTCCGCTGCCGCCACCATGGGGCAGCGTTCAGGCAGGGGATGTTCGACCGCGGCAATCGCCGCGGTGCGCCGGTACGGCTGCAGCCCCAGCTTCTCCACGCCGCTGATGACGGCGAGTTCGTCCGCCCAGGCGCCGGCGGCGTTGACCAGGACGCCCGCCTGGAAGCCCTCCGTCCCGGCCCCCACCTGCCAGCCGGAGCCGAGGCGCTGGGCGGTGTGCACCCTGGCGCCCGTGATGATGTCCGCTCCGGCCGCCGCAGCGCGCTGCCGGTGGTCCTCCAGGAGCCGTGGCGCATCACAGCCGAAGGACCCTTCATCCAGTCCGGCGGCCTGGAATGTGCCGGGGACCAGTGCCGGGCAAAGCTCCAGAGCCTCAGCGGGGGTGATGGACCGCATGAGTCCGCTCGCTTCAGAAGCCACTGCTTCCTCGGAGCCGATCAGCATGAAGCTGCGCGGCGTCAGGATGGGTTCAGGCAACTGCGCATCGCGGGCGGCAAGCAGCTCAAGAGTCCGGACGGTCAGTTCCTGGACAACCGGCGGGCCGTAGCTGGGGATGAACTGGCGGGCCGAGCGGGAGGACGTGTGGTACGCCAGCTCCTGCTCGGCCTCCACCAGCGCCACGCTGCAACTGCCCGCCAGCGCGGACGCCAGGGACAGTCCGGCAATGCCGCCGCCCACGATCAGGACATCGTAATGTGCTGCCATTTCTCCATCCTCGCAGAGTTGGTGCCGGCGCTTCCTGTCTTAGCCTGCCACTTCCGCCCGGCTGGCGACGAAGGCACGCACGCAGGCTTCGACGTCGTCCGCTGAGTGCGCAGCTGAAAGCTGCACCCGGATCCGCGCGGCACCCCGCGGAACCACCGGAAAGCTGAATGCGGTGACAAAGACGCCATGCTGTAGCATCCGGTCGGCAACCCTGGCAGCCATCACGGCGTCGCCGAACATGACCGGAACAATGGCATGTTCGCCGGGCAGGAGGTCGAAGCCCTCCTCCGTCATGCGGCGGCGGAACAGGGCGGCGTTTTCGAAGAGCGTGCGCCGCAGGTCCGCCGAGTTCTCCACCAGGTCCAGGGCCTTGATGGTGGCGGCGACGATTGCGGGGGCCACCGAGTTGGAGAAGAGGTACGGGCGGGCCTTCTGCCGGAGCATCGCCACCACTTCCGCGCGGCCGGAAACATAGCCCCCGGATGCTCCGCCCAGCGCCTTGCCGAACGTGCCGGTGTAGATGTCGACGCGGTGCGAAACGCCTGCATGTTCCGGCGTGCCGGCACCGGTTGGCCCCATGAAGCCGACGGCGTGCGAGTCGTCAACCATCACCATGGCGTCGTACTTCTCGGCGAGGTCGCAGATGGCCTCAAGCGGGGCCAGGAACCCGTCCATGGAAAAGACCCCGTCCGTGACGATGATCTTGCGGCGGGCGGGCTGGTCCTGTGTGGACGCCTCCACAAGCTTGGCCTCCAGGTCCGCCATGTCCTGGTTCGCGTAGCGGTAGCGCTGCGCCTTGCAGAGGCGGATGCCGTCGATGATGGACGCGTGGTTCAGGGCATCGGAGATGATGGCATCCTCCGGCCCGAACAGGGACTCGAACACCCCGCCGTTGGCGTCGAAGCAGCTGGAGAACAGGATGGTGTCCTCAGTGCCGAGGAACCGGGAGACGCGGGATTCAAGTGCCAGGTGCAGGTCCTGGGTGCCGCAGATGAACCGCACGCTGGCCATGCCGAAGCCGCGCTCATCCATGGCGTCCTTGGCCGCGCGGATGATCTCCGGATGGTCCGCCAGGCCGAGGTAGTTGTTGGCGCAGAAGTTGAGCACATCCGCGCCCTGCTGCCCAATCTGTCCGGCCGTGATGTGGCTGGACTGCGGGGACCTGATGCTGCGTTCGGTCTTGAAGAGGCCCGCGCTGCGGATGTCCTCCAGCTCGGTGCTCAGCTGATCCTTGATCGAGGTGTACATGGCGTTCCTTAGAGTTGGGTCCAGTCGAGGACAACTTTGCCACCTGTGCCGCTGCGGGCAAGGTCGAAGCCTTTTTCCCATTGGCCGGCAGGCAGGGTGTCAGTGACGACGGCGGAAATTCCGGCGTGCAGCACGGGGTTGGAGCTGAGCATGGCGCTCATGGCGTACCAGGTCTCATACATTTCGCGGCCGTAGATGCCTTTGAGCGTGAGCATGTGGGTGACCACCTTGCCCCAGTCGATGATGATGTCCTGGCTGGGCAGCCCCAGCATGGCGATCCGGCCGCCGTGGTTCATGTTGTCGATCATCTCGGGCAGTGCGCCGGGGTGGCCGGACATTTCCATTCCGATGTCAAAGCCCTCCCGCATGCCCAGGCTGCGCTGGGCATCCCGGACACGGGTGGTGGAGACGTCGATGGCCAGGTCGGCACCCAGCCGGCGCGCGAGGTCCAGGCGGGGCCGGGACACGTCGGTGATGGCGATCTTGCGGGCGCCGGCGTGGCGGGCGACGGCGATGGCCATCAGGCCGATGGGTCCGGCGCCGGTGATGAGCACGTCCTCGCCCACGAGCGGGAAGCTCAGGGCAGTGTGCGTTGCATTGCCGAAGGGGTCGAAGATGGCGCCCAGCTCCGGGGTGACCGAGGGGTCGGTGTGGACCCAGACATTGGTTTCCGGGATCACCACATACTCCGCGAAAGCGCCGTCCCGCTGCACACCTACACTCACGGTGTGGATGCACATTTGGCGCCTGCCTGCCCGGCAGTTCCGGCAGATCCCGCAGACAACATGGCCTTCGCCGGAGACCCGGTCACCCACCTTGACGTCGCGGACGTCCTCGCCGATTTCCACCACTTCACCGTAGAACTCATGGCCCGGGATGAGGGGGGCTTCAATGATCCCCTGCGCCCAGGAGTCCCAGGACTGGATGTGCAGGTCCGTGCCGCAGATCCCGGTGGTCATGACCCGGATCTTCACGTCCGCGGGGCCGGCCTCGGGTTCGGGGCGCTCCACCAGTTCGAAGCCGGCCTGTGGGCCGGCCTTGTACAAAGCCTTCATCGGCTTCCTCACTCTTTGTCTGTCCTTGGCATGTCCTGCCTTCCCCATTAGAGCGAGGAGAAAGCTTTAGCACAACAGCGGAATTCTCAATCGACGATGTAGCTTTCCTAATGCGTAGACTGGCGGGATGGAGATCCACCAGCTTGAAATCCTCCGGGAACTCGGCGCCTTGGGAAGCGTCAAGGCCGTGGCCGACACCCTCATGGTCACCCCGTCCGCCGTGTCCCAGCAACTGGCGCTGCTGCAGCGGAAGATCGACGTTCCCCTCACCCGCAAGGAGGGCCGCAACCTGGTCCTCACCGAGGCAGGCCAGGTGCTGGCCGACGCCGGGGCCGCCGTCGTCAGTGCCATGGCCGACGCACGGGACGCCATCGGCAACTATCACGGCTCTTCCGCCGGACGGGTGACCCTCTGCGGGTTCCACAGTGCCGGCCAGGCGGTGTTCGCCCCGCTGGCGCGGATCCTTGACGCCCCGGGCCAGCCGCGCATAGAACTCTCGGACGAGGACGTGGCCCAGCAGGACTTTCCCGCCCTGACCGCACGCTATGACCTGGTGCTCGCCCACAGGATGGACCACAGCCCGCGGTGGCCGGCCGAGCGGGTCACCGTGGTACCACTGGCGCACGAACCGCTGGACGTGGCGTTGCCGGCCGGGCATCCCCTCGCGGCCAAGGCTGCGGTGACGGCAGACGACGTCGGCGGCGAGGCCTGGGTGACCAGCCACAGCGGATACTCTCCTGCCGACGTGCTGTCCGCCGTCGCCGCCGTTTCCAGCCGTGAGCCGAACATCGTCCACCGGATCAACGACTACTCCACGGTGGCGGCCCTGGTTGCTGCCGGCGGCGTGGTGGGCCTGCTCCCGAGGTACACCGCCGGACCGGTGCTCAATCCGGACATCGTGCTGCGGCCGCTGGCCGGTATCAGCACCCGGCGCCGGATCGACCTTTTGGCCCGGCCGGAGAACCTGAAGCGCCGTTCGGTCACGATCGTCTCCGAGGCGCTGCAGGAGATCATGGCCGGGCTGGTGGAGCAGGGCTGACCCAACTAGGTAGCACTAAGTGTCGTTTTGAGGGGTCAAAACGACACTTGCTGCTACCTACTTTGCATGGCGTTTACCGTGGCCTTTTTCGTGGCCGTGGCCCTTGTCGTGGCCCCGACCCAGCCCGAGTCCCGGACCCTCACCGGCACCTTCAACAATCCGCTCTGCCATGGCCTGGTCCCCATTCCTGACGCCGGAGATCCGGACCGTGTCGCCGGCGGCGATGTCCGCGATGGTTCCGTCCGTTGGCTTAAGCCGTTTGCCGCCGTCGGGCGTTGCCGACGAGCCGTCGGCGGCGGGGGCAGGTACCTTCTTGATCTTCGTCTCCGCGTTGACCGCGTAGGTCTGCGAGTAGCCGTCCTCGCTCTTGACGGTGATCGAGGTGTCGCTGACGGACTCCACCGTGCCGCGCTGCTCCAGGACGGTTTGAAAGGTGCCGTCCGCTTTCTTAACCACGCCCTCGCTGTGCAGGTGCTGCGGGCGCTGGGATTTGTCCGGTTTGGCCGGCCGGTTCTCCTGCCCCGGCGCCGACTGCGACGGGGAGGGCTGCGGCGAGTCGGCGGCCCAGGCAAAGGCCACCCCGGCCCCCGTCAAGGTCAGTGCCACGGCTCCGGCGAGCAGGCCCTTGCGAATCTTCAGCGGATCCCTGACGGACATGTCCATTCCTCCCACACAGCATCTCCGGCGGCACCGGCCCGTTTGTTCCCCGCACCGGTGTCCTGCGCTTCAGTGTAGGACCGCGTCCAGCCAGTGAACATAAGTACTTTCGCGGCGCACGCACCTGAGTACTTAAAGAAAAACCGGGTAGCGCCAAGTGTCGTTATGAGCGTTCAAAACGACACTTCGCGCTACCCGGTTGGGATGGGAGGAGGTTAGGCGGTGACGCCCAGCTTCTCCAGGATCAGCTCGCGGACCCGGGCTGCGTCGGCCTGGCCGCGGGTGGCCTTCATGACGCCGCCCACGATCGCGCCGATGGCCTGGACCTTGCCGCCGCGGATCTTGTCCGCGACGTCGGGCTGCGCGGCCAGGGCGGCGTCGATGGCCTCAAGCAGGGGCCCGTCGTCGGAAACAACGGCCAGGCCGCGCGTCTCCACGATCTCCGCCGGGGAGCCTTCGCCGGCGAGGACACCGTCCAGCACCTCCGAGGCCATCTTGTTGTTGATCTTGCCTTCCTCCACCATGCGGGCAAGCTCCACGATGGTGGCGGGCTGCACGCCTAGCTGGCCCGGGTCCACGTCAGCGTTCTTGGCCCGGCCCACGATCTCGCCCATCCACCATTTGCGGGCCACGGAGGCCGAGGCCCCGGCGGCGATGGTTTCCTCGATCTCGTCCATGACGCCGGCGTTGACCACGTCGCGGAACTCCAGGTCCGAGTAGCCCCAGTCGGCCTGGAGGCGCTTGCGGCGGGCGGCCGGCGGCTCGGGCAGGGTGGCCCGGAGTTCCTCAACCCATTCGCGGGAAGCCACCACGGGAACCAGGTCCGGTTCCGGGAAATAGCGGTAGTCGTCGGCATCGGACTTGGGCCGGCCCGAGGTGGTGGTGCGGGTGTCCTCGTGCCAGTGGCGGGTTTCCTGCACCACGGGGTTGCCGGCGTCCAGGACGGCGGCGTGGCGCTGGATCTCGTAGCGGACGGCGTGTTCGACGGCGCGCAGCGAGTTCACGTTCTTCGTTTCGGACCGGATGCCGAACCTTTCGCGGCCGTGCGGGCGCAGCGACACGTTGGCGTCGCAGCGGACGTTGCCGCGTTCCATCTTCGCGTCGGACACGCCCAGGTTCTTGACGATCTCGCGGACTGCCGCCACATAGGCCTTGGCCAGCTCCGGTGCGCGGGAGCCGGCGCCCTCGATGGGCTTGGTGACGATCTCCACCAGCGGAACGCCGGCGCGGTTGTAGTCCACCAGGGAGAAATCGGCCCCGTGGATGCGGCCGGTGGCCCCGCCCATGTGGGTCAGCTTTCCGGCGTCCTCCTCCATGTGCGCGCGCTCGATTTCCACGCGGAACACGGTGCCGTCCGAGAGCTCGACGTCCAGGTAGCCGTCGTACGCGATGGGCTCGTCGTACTGGGACGTCTGGAAGTTCTTGGGGGTGTCCGGGTAGAAGTAGTTCTTCCGGGCAAACCGGCAGCTCTCGGCGATCTTGCAGTTCAGGGCAAGGCCGATCTTGATGGAGGATTCCACCGCCGTTTTGTTGACCACCGGCAGGACGCCCGGCAAGCCGAGGTCCACCTCGTTGACGTTGGTGTTGGGCTCGTCGCCGAAAACGTTCGGGGCGGAGGAGAACATCTTGGTCTTGGTGTTGAGTTCAACGTGGACCTCGAACCCCAGGACGGGATCGTACTTCTCCATGGCCTCTTCGAAGCTCAGGATTGCTTCAGTGTTCATTATTTTGCCTCCTGGCTTCCAACAAGGGTTTCGACAGGCCCGGCCGCCGAGGCGGCCAACGCCGGGGCCTGGGCCAGCAGCGGGCCGCCCCATTTCGCCTCGAGCAGCGATTCCAGGACGGCACCCACCCGGTACAGGCGAGCGTCCTCGCGGGCAGGGGCCAGCAGCTGGATGCCCACGGGCAGCCCGTCCTCGTCCGCCAGGCCGCCCGGCAGGGAGAGCCCGGGAACGCCGGCCAGGTTGGCCGGGATGGTGGCGACATCGTTGAGGTACATGGCCAGGGGATCGTCCAGCTTCTCGCCGAGGCGGAAGGCCGTGGTGGGGGCGGTGGGCGAGATCAGCACGTCCGCCACCGTGAACGCTGCCTCGAAGTCGCGCTGCACCAGGGTCCGGACCTTCTGCGCCGAGCCGTAGTAGGCGTCGTAGTAGCCGGCGGACAGGGCGTAGGTGCCCAGGATGATGCGGCGCTTCACCTCATCGCCGAAACCGGCGGCGCGGGTGGCACCCATGACGCGTTCGATGGTCATGGGGCCCTCTTCGGGGAGGACGCGCAGGCCGTACCGGACGCCGTCGAACTTGGCGAGGTTGGAGGACGCTTCGGAGGGCATGATCAGGTAGTAGGCGCCCAGGGCGTACTGGAAGTTGGGGCACGAAACCTCAACGATCTGCGCGCCGGCCTCCTTGAGGAGTTCCAGGGCGTCATTGAAGCGGTTTTCGACGCCGGCCTGGTAGCCCTCGCCGTGCAGCTCCTTGATGATGCCGATCCGCAGGCCTTCAACGTTGCCGGTCCTGGCAGCGGCGACGAGGTCGGCGAGCGGGTCCGGCAGCGAGGTGGAGTCGCGGGGATCGTGCCCGCCGATGACCTGGTGCAGGAGCGCGGAGTCCAGGACGGTCCGGGAAACCGGCCCGATCTGGTCCAGCGAGGACGCCATGGCGATGGCCCCGTAGCGCGAGACGCTGCCGTACGTGGGCTTCACGCCCACGGTGCCGGTGACGGCGCCGGGCTGGCGGATGGACCCGCCGGTATCGGTGCCGAGGGCGAGGGGCGCCTCAAAGGCGGCGACGGCGGCAGCGGACCCGCCGCCGGACCCGCCGGGGATGCGGTCCAGGTCCCAGGGGTTGCGGGTGGGGCCGTAGGCGGAGTGCTCGGTGGAGGAGCCCATGGCGAACTCGTCCAGGTTGGTCTTGCCCAGGATGGGCATCTTCGCGGCGCGCAGGCGCTCGACGACGGTGGCGTCGTACGGGCTGTGCCAGCCTTCGAGGATCCTGGATCCCGCGGTGGTGGGCTGGCCGATGGTGACGATGAGGTCCTTCACGGCGATGGGCACGCCCGCGAGGACATGCAGCGCTTCGGCCTCCGCACCGCCGGCGGCGCGGATGGCGTCCACCTCGGCGGCGACGGCGAGCGCTTCCTCTGCATTGACGTGGAGGAACGCGTTGACGCCGCGTTCGCCGCCGTCCACCTCCGCGATCCGGTCCAGGTACGCCTGGGTGACCTCCACGGAGGTGACCTCGCCGGCGGCCAGCTTTTCGGCAAGCTCGGCGGCGGAGAGGCGGATGAGTTTGTTCGTGTCAGTCATGGGTTTATGCCTCATCCAGGATTGCCGGGACCTTGAAACGGTTGTCGTCGGAGTCCGGCGCCCCGGAGAGTGCCTGCTCCGCCGTGAAGGTGTGGCCCACAACGTCTTCGCGGAACACGTTGCTCAGCGGAATGGGGTGTGAGGTGGCCGGGACGTCGTCGCCGGCGGCCTGACTGACGGATTTGACCGAATCAACGATGACGGCGAGTTCGCCGGCCATCCTGTCCAGCTCTTGGTCACTCATCTCAATGTGAGCGAGCCGCGCGAGGTGCGCGACGTCGTCACGGTTGATCGCAGCCATGGATCTCCCCTGCAAAGTTTGAATTGATTTCCGACCCATTCTAGTGGGGAAACGATGATGCCCGTCTGACGACCCCCAGCGGGCGTCAGACGGGCACCTTCTTGCCGGGTCCCGCCACGAATGGCGGCAGCACGGCAGCTACAGACTAACCGATTCCGATGGCTCCAGTCAGCATGCCAATTCCCAGCATGACCAGGGACACTACGGCACTGCGCCAGAGGACTTTCTTGTGGTGGTCGCCAAGGTCCACCTTCGCCAGCGAGACCAGGAGCAGGATGGCGGGAACCAGCGGGCTCTGCATGTGGAACGGCTGGCCGGTGATGGAGGCCCGGGCCATTTCGGCGGCGCTGATTCCATAGTGGCCTGCGGTCTCGCTGAGCACGGGCAGGACGCCGAAGTAGAAGGCATCGTTGCTCATGAAGAACGTCATGGGGATGCTCAGGACGCCGGTGATCACGGCCATCAGCGGGCCCATGCTGGAAGGGATGATCTGCACCAGCCACGCGGACATCGCTTCAACCATGCCGGTCCCGGTCAGGACACCGGTGAGCACGGCCGCAGCCATGACCATGCTGACCACGGCAACGATCGACGGCGCGTGGGCCACGATCTGCGTGGCCTGGTCCTTGACGCGGGGGAAGTTCACCAGCAGGGCAATGGCCGATCCCACCATGAAGACGTAAGGCAGGGGCACGAGATCGGCGATGAGCATGCCCATCACGGCCACCGTGAGGGCCAGGTTGAACCAGAACAGTTTGGGCCGGAGCGTGGAGCGGTTGGGGTCCAGGGCCGTGTCAGCCAGCCCGGCGTCCTGTGCGTCCTGCGCCTCCTGTGCGTCCACGGCACTTTCGGTGCGTTCCAGGACGGCCACGGCGGAGCCGGCGGAACCGTCGACGGCGGGGGCTGCTCCGCCGGGGCTGGTCCCCTTGCGCCCGCGGCCGGTTCCGGACGAACCGGCAGGGCCGGAAGGATGCGTGCCGCCGTCGAACCCTTCAGCGGTTTCAGGCACAGCCCAGATTTCCGGCGCCGTGGCGCGGAGGCGGTTGCGCTCCTGCAGTCCCAGGACCCAGGCGAAGGCCATGACCACGGCGATGCCCGCAAGGAGGGACGGGATCATGGGGACGAAGACGTCGTTGACGTCGATCTTCAGTGCGCTTGCGGCGCGGGCGGTGGGGCCGCCCCACGGCACGATGTTCATGGTGCCGTTGGCCAGGCCCGCCACGCAGGTGAGGACCACGGGGCTCATCTTCAGCCGGAGGTAGATCGGCAGCATGGCTGCGGTGGTGAGGATGAAGGTGGTGGAGCCGTCGCCGTCAAGGGACACAGCTGCGGCGAGGATGGCGGTTCCCAGGACAACCTTGGCGGGGTCATTGCCCAGCTTGCGGAGGATGAACCGGACCAGCGGATCGAACAGCCCGACGTCGATCATCAGCCCGAAGTAGATGATGGCGAACATGAGCAGGGCCGCGGTGGAGGTCATGGACTTCATGGAGTCCATCACCATGTCGCCGATGCCCAGGCCGGCGCCGGCGAAAAGACCGAAAACAGTGGGGACGATGATCAACGCCAGCACTGGCGTCAACTTCTTCGTCATGATCAGCACCATGAATACCGCGATCATGGCGAATCCAAGTAATACCAGCACAGCCGGCTCCTTCTTGTGAACAGCGGCACAGCGGTGTGACGCGTGCTACAGACTGTAGGGTGGCCGCCGTCACGGCAGTGCCTTTGGCTCAATTGATTGGCATACTGCTTATTGGGAGCATTTTGCTCATTGTGCTCACGTCGGTTCGGCCTGTATGTGGCCCCCGCCCCGGCCGTTCAAACCCGCCACAGCCCAGTCAAGGAGGATCATGCAGCGTTCCGCGCCCCGGCCGCCGCTGCGGTTCTCCACCCAGACGCTCCTGCTGCAACTGTCCGTGGTGCTCCTGGTTGTCCTCTTCAGCGCAGCCGTCCATGCCTGGCTGACCTATGACCGCGCGGGCAGCGAAGCTGAAAACCAGGCGCTGACCCTGGGGAGGACACTGGCCTCGGACGCCTCGGTGCGGGCGGACGTGCTGGCAATCAGCCAACAGCCCGGCACTCCCCCGCCGTCGCAGCTGGCCGCCGGGCCGCTCATGGAGGCAGCCGAAGCTGCGCGCGCCCGGACCGGCGCCCTCTTCGTGGTGATCACCGATGAGACCGGCCTCCGGCTGGCCCACCCGGACCCGGAGCGGCTCGGTGAAAAGGTCAGCACCGATCCGTCCGAGGCATTGGCAGGCCGGGAGGTCACCACCCGGAACACTGGAACGCTGGGGCCCTCCGCGGGGGCGAAGGTTCCCGTCTACGCTCCGGACGGCACAACCGTGGTGGGTGAGGTCAGCGTGGGCTACTCCATGGAAACCGTGGGACAGAGCCTGGCACGCGACATCGGCCCGGTGGCCGTCACGGCGGCCGGCGCGCTGCTCGCCGGCGTGCTGGGTTCGTTCCTGCTGCGCCGCCGGCTGCAGCGGCTCACGCTGGGGCTGGAACCTGAAGAGATCAGCACGCTGGTCCACGACCAGGTGGCTGTGCTCGAAGGCGTGGACGACGGCGTCATCGGCGTTTCGGCCGACGGCCGGATCAGCGTATTCAACTCCGCAGCACAGCGGCTGCTGGGGTTGCCGGACCTGGCCGGAAGCCGCTGGGAGCAGGCGCCGGTTCCGGACCAGCTGAAATCCCTGACCCGGACCGGTTCCGGCGGCCCGGAGGCACTTGAGCTCGTGGCGGGCGGGCGGGTGCTGGTGGCCAATGCGCGCAAGGCCCTGCACCGGCGGGAGGACCTGGGCTGGGTGGTGATGCTCCGGGACCGCACGGAACTGCAGCAGCTCACCAGGCAGCTGGACGCCGTGGGAACCATGTCCACGGCGTTGCGGGCCCAGCGCCACGAGTTCGCCAACCAGCTGCATACCATTGCCGGCTTCATGAGCATCGGCCAGCACCAGCAGGCCCGCGAGTACCTGGCCCGGCTGGCGGCCACCGGGCCGCTGAAGTTCCCGGTGGACCAGGCGGAGCTGCTCCAGGACCCCTACCTGCAGGCGTTCGTGGGGGCCAAGGGCGTGGAGGCGGACGAGCGCGGCGTGGCGCTGCGGATCGGTCCGGAGACCCTGGTCCGCGGGCAGGTGGCGGAGCCCCAGGACGTCACCACCGTGCTGGGCAACCTGATCGACAACGCGGTCAACGCTGCGGTGGCCGGCACGTCGGTGGACCGCTGGGTTGAGCTGGAGGTGCTGGATGAGCCGGACGACGACGGCGGCACCCTGCACATCGTCGTCGCCGACTCAGGCGACGGGCTGGCGGAGGAAACGGACCAGGAGGCCTTCTTCGCCGAAGGGTTCAGCACGGCGTCCGGACCCGGCCCCCGCAACGGCCGCGGCGGCGGCCACGGTTTTGGACTGGCTTTGGCACGCCAGCTGGCGAGGCGCCGCGGCGGCGACGTCAAAATACTGGATCCGGGCACAAAGGGTGGACCCGGCGCAGTCTTCATGGCCACCCTGCCGCGGACAACCGCAGGCCGGGCCGGCAGGAACACCACGGGAGCAAACGGAAAGGACACCAATGCCTGAAGATTTTCGGGTGCTGATCGTTGACGACGACTTCCACGTGGCAAAGCTGCACGCTGCCTACGTGGATTCCGTGGCGGGGTTCCTGGCGCTGGCGCCGGTGGGCACTGTGTCGCTGGCCCTGCAGTCCATCCACAGCCTGCGGCCGGACCTGGTGCTGCTGGACGTCTACCTGCCGGATGCCTCCGGCCTGGACCTGCTCCAGCAGCTGGACGTGGACACCATCATGCTGAGCGCGGCCTCCGATGCCGCCTCCGTCCGGACCGCGTTCCGCCGCGGAGCCTTGGGCTACCTGCTGAAACCGTTCACGTCGGAGGCCCTGTCCCGGCAGCTGCGCTCCTATGTCCGGTACCGGCGCCTGCTGGGCCAGCCCGGGGCGCTGGACCAGGACGCGGTGGAGCGTGCCAAGCGCGCCCTGATCCCGGGCGACGTCGCGGCGTCGCCAAAACCGCGTTCAGCCACGGAGGCCGCGGTGCTGGAATCGCTGGTGCCCGGGGAACAGTACTCGGCGGCCGAGGTGGCCGGCCGGGTGGGCGTGTCGCGCGCCACGGCCCAGCGGTACCTGTCCGCACTGGCGGACGACGGCGCTGTGGACATCCAGCTGCGGTACGGGACGACGGGCAGGCCGGAGCACCGCTACGGCCTGCCCGCAACGTCCTGAGCCGGCTGCCGGGGGGCTAGCTTGCGCTCTTCTGGGCAACGAGCTCGATTT
>NZ_JBNZGA010000023.1:46364-73444 GCF_050573415.1 Paenarthrobacter sp. NEAU-H11
GAGCATCTTCGGGTCCAGGAACGGGAGGACGTGCACCAGGGACAGCGTGGGCCGGATCTCGCCGAACACCTCGCCGTGGGCGCGGCCGGCTTCCTCCCATTTGCTGATGTCGGTCAGGTACAGCTTGGACTGGACGACGTCCTCGAAGCTGAAGCCGGCGTCGGCCAGGACCTTGCCGAGTTTCTGCAGGATGTACTGGGTCTGGGTGTAGAAGTCCTCCCCCACGATCCCGTCTTCGCCGCTTGCCGCGGTGGCCGAGATGTAGAGGGTGTTGTCCACCTGGACGGCGCGTGAGTAGCCGAGGGTCTGTTCCCAGACGGAGCCGGTGCCGAAGGTTTTGCGCATGGTGGGCCTTTCAATACTGGATTGGGTCGGCACCACTGTAGGGCTGCTACAGGTCCAGCCGGTAAACCAGCAGTTTTATGTCGGTTCCGGGGACCAGCCAGTCGCGCTCGGGCACACGGGAGAAGCCCGTCTTGCGGTAGAGGCCGTGCGCGCTTTCCCAGGTTTGCCCGGTGGTGAGTGCGACGGCCCGGATACCGTCCAACTGCCTGGCGTAGTCCAGGATGGCGTCCACCATGGCCTTTCCCGCGCCGGTGCGCTGCACGGCCGGGTCCACCACCAGCATCCGGAACTCCAGCTCGTCGTCAAGGGCGATGTCCGCGTACGGTTCCCCGGCGCGCGCCAGCGTCACCGAACCAACCACCCTGCCGTCCCGCTCGGCCACCCAAATGGTGGCGTTCGCGGCCCTCAGCGCAACGTCCTGGACTTGGCGCATATAGGGGTGGTCGGCGTCCTCGAAGTAGCCCGCCGCGAGGTAGGAATCACGCGTGATGCGGGCAACGGCGTCGTAATCCGTTGCGACGGCGGGACGGACGGTTATCTGGGGCTGCACCCGTCAATGCTAGTGGTACTGCCCCATAACGCTCCTCGAAAGCCCGGTTTCCGTGATCGAACTATCAGTCAGAGCGGAAACTTGCCGGAGAGCTCGAGCCCGCCGGCGCAGGTCCAGGCGTCGAGCCGGTCGGCATCGGCGGGCCCGCCCTCCAGCGGACTGGCCAGGCGGGGACGCCGGACCCAGCAGCCGGCCTCTTCCGCGATCAGTGCCCCCGCGGAGAAGTCGTGCTCGTTGAGGCCGCGCTCACCGTAGGCGTCATGGGTGCCGTCCGCAACGAGGCACAGGTCCAGGGCCGCGGAGCCCAGCCGCCGGACATCCGCGAACCCGTCCAGCAGTTCGGCCAGGAAGGCGGCCTGCTCGGCGCGGACGGCGGGATCGTAGCTGAAGCCCGTGGCCAGGATCTGCCCCTTCCGGCCGGGGACGGGCCCGTCCAGCCGGGTGGCCCTGCCGCCTTCCTCAAGCCAGGCGCCGTGGCCCCGGGCGGCGTAGTAGGTGCGGCCCAGCGCCGGGGCGTTGACGACGCCGGCCAGCCAGACGCCGTCGGCATCGGCCACAGCAACGGAGGTGGCGTAGTAGACGATGTTGCGGATGAAGTTGGTGGTTCCGTCCAGCGGGTCGATGGACCAGCGGTAGCCCGTGGGTACGTCCGGCCTGGTGGTTCCGTGTTCCTCACCGGTGATGCTGTCCCCCGGCCGTGCGGCAGAGATGACGTCCCGCACCGCATGCTCGGCGGCGACGTCGAACGAGGTGACCCAATCGCCGGCGTCCCCCTTGTTGCTGGCCTGGAGTTCCCCGGCGTTCCTGCCTGCCAGGACCCGGGCGCCCGCCGCCGCTGCAGCCTTGGCGATCTGCAGCAGTTCCGTAGGTCTGGTCATCGGGATGCCTCCGCGTCGGCCGGGACCGCCTCAGCCGCCTCCGCGCCCGGTTCCGCTCCGTTGTCCTCCGGGCTGGTGGCCAGCGCTGCCGGGCCGCCGGCCAGGAGCCGGCGGAAGCCGTCCTCGTCCAGCACGGGGACGCCCAGCTGCTCGGCCTTGTCCAGTTTGGTGCCGGCGCTTTCCCCGGCCACCAGGTAGCTGGTGTTCCTGGACACCGAACCCGCTGCCTTGCCTCCCCTGACCAGGATTGCTTCCTTGGCCTCGTCGCGGCTGAAGTTCGGCAGGGAACCGGTGACCACCACGGTCAGTCCCTCCAGGGTCCGCGGCATGGACTCGTCGCGTTCGTCCTCCATCCGGACCCCGGCGGCCGCCCAGCGGTCAACGATCTCCTGGTGCCAGTCCTCCGCGAACCATTCCTTCAGCGCTGCGGCAATGGTGGGGCCCACGCCGTCAACGTGGGCCAGGTCTTCCTCCGACGCCTGCCGGATGGCGTCCATGCTGCCGAACGCCGTCGCCAAGGCACGCGAGGCCCGCGGGCCCACGTGCCGGATGGACAGGGCCACCAGCACCCGCCACAGTGGCTGGGCCTTGGCCTTCTCCAGTTCCTTGAACAGTTTCTCGGTGGTGGCCGTGGGCTTGGACGGAGACTTAGCCGTGCCCTTGCTGTAGAAGTACGGCACCAGTTCGTAGTCACCGGTGGGGACGCCCTTGGAGCGTTTCTCGCGCCGGATCCGGACGCCGGCCAGGTCTTCGGGGGTGAGGTCGAACAGCGCAGCTTCCGAGGTAAGCGGCGGAACCTCGGGTTCGGCCGGCTGGGTCAGTGCTATGGCAGCCTCCCAGCCGAGGGCCTCGATGTCGAAGGCTCCGCGGCCGGCCAGGTGGAAGACCCGCTCCCGCAGCTGCGACGGGCACGATTTGGCGTTGGGGCAGCGGATGTCCACGTCCCCCTCCTTGGCCGGAGCCAACGGTGTGCCGCAGGAGGGGCATTCGGTGGGCATCACGAAGTCGCGGACCGGCGGGTCCTGCTGGTCGCGGAGGGCAAGGACGGGGCCCACGATCTCCGGAATGACGTCGCCCGCCTTCCGCAGGATCACGATGTCGCCGATCTTCACGCCCTTGGCCTTGACCACGTCCTGGTTGTGGAGGGTGGCCATTTCCACCGTGGAGCCCGCCACCTTGACGGGCTCCATGAGGCCAAAGGGCGTCACGCGGCCCGTGCGCCCCACGTTGACCTGGATATCCAGCAGCTTGGTGTGCACTTCCTCCGGCGGGTATTTGTAGGCGACGGCCCACCGCGGCACCCGGGTGGTGTAGCCGAGGGCCCGCTGGGTGGCGAAGTCATCGACCTTGATGACGATGCCGTCGATCTCGTGCAGCAGCTTGTGGCGTTTGTCCCCGTACCGTTTGATGAATTCCAGGACCTCGTCCAGGCTCCCCAGCACCTCGGAGTAGGGGCTGACGGGAAGGCCCCACTCCTTCAGCAGGTCATAGGTCTCGGACTGGCTGCGGGCCTCAAGGCCCTCGCGTGCACCGATGCCGTGGACGAACATCTTCAGGGGGCGCTTGGCTGTTTCTGCCGGGTCCTTCTGCCGGAGCGAGCCTGCAGCGGCGTTGCGGGGGTTGGCCAGGGGTGCCTTGCCCGCTTCGATCAGCGCCTCGTTGAACTCGGCGAATTCCTTGGAGGGGATGAACACCTCGCCCCGGACTTCCATTTCTACCGGAAACCCCCCGCCCCGGAGCTCCTGCGGGATTTCCTTGATGGTCAGTACGTTGTGGGTGATGTCCTCGCCGGTGGTTCCATCGCCCCGGGTGGCGGCACGCACCAGCTTCCCGTCGCGGTAGAGCAGGTTGACCGCGAGGCCGTCGATCTTGAGTTCCGTCAGCCAGGCCGCGGCCGGTGTCCCGTCGCCGAGCTTGGCGATGCCGGCGTCGGCTTTTTTCAGCCAGGCCTCCAGCTCCTCGAGGGAGAAAACGTCCTCGAGGCTGTACATCCGCTGGAGGTGCTGCACGGCGGCGAAGGCTGCGGAAACTTCCCCGCCCACCTCCTGGGTGGGCGAATCGTTGGCCACGAGTTCGGGGTGGAGCGCCTCAATTTCCTCCAGCCGGCGGAAGAGCTCGTCGAATTCAGCATCCGAAACCAGCGGGGCGTCTTCCTGGTAGTACGCGAACCGGTACTTCCTGACCAGGTCCACCAGGTTCTCGTACTCCTCGCGGACGGATTCGCTGGGGACGGCGTTCGGCTCAACGGGTTCCGTGGTGCGGGTGGCGGTCATTTCTGCGGGGCCTGGTCCTGTACTCACAGACCTATCTTGCCATCAAGGCAGGTGAGCGGGGCCCTGATCAGTGCGACCGGAGGCGGTTCCTGCCCCACCAGGCGAAGGATGCTGCGGCGGCGGCCAGCAGTAAGATGCCGGCAATGACTGGCAGGAGGGCGGGGCCGCCACCGGAATCCCCGTCGGGCGCGACTGCCGCAACCCGCGTGGCCTTGGCGGACCTGGTGACGGGCGTATTCCAGTCCTGACCGCTTGATGCGCCTGTGGGCGGTGGGGACGCCGCGGGTCCCGTTGCCGTGGCCGAAGGGGTGGCTGATCCTTCGGGTTCCGCAGACGGGGCTGCCTGCAAGGGCTCAGGTTCGGCCGGAGGCGCGACCGAAGGGGCGGGCTGACCCGGAGGGGCCGGCGCTGGATCGGCCGGCGGAACGGGCGGGCTTTCGGGTTCCTTGGGCTTCTGGGTCCGGGTGGGGTCCGCGGGATTCGGATTGTCCGCAGGCTCTGGCGCGCAGAACACGAGGCACAGGCCAGGAGACGTTGTGGACGCCGGTGCGGGTTCCGGGGAGTCTGCGGTCGCCGGGCTGGCCGGGAGGAGACACAGGGTGCTGGCCAGGACAGCGGCCGATGCCGTCGCCGAGGCAGCGCGGAATACTGGTAGGGACGGGAACATTTGCTACCTTTCGATGCGCGCAGTCCCCCCGCTGCGGCTTTCTGGTGTCCCCGGTAGTCTTCTACACCCTCGCCTGGCGCCGCAAATCAGCCGCAAATCACCGGGACCTGCGGCGTACCGTGTGGCACCTGCGTCAGTCCCTGCTTTCCGGGGGCAGCGCCACCTGGATTTTCCGTGCCTTGCCGCGTCCCACCACGTAGCCGCGGCCCGGGATGAAGTCCGGGCTGACCCGGCCCAGGGAGGTGTTGAGCAGGCTGTCGCCTTCGATGTCCCCCGGGTTCAGCAACAGTCCGCGCCGGCCGGATTTGAATGGCTGCGCGAGGGACCAGGCCGAGGACCAGGTGGAGGTTTCGGACTCCCCCACCACCCACTGGTCGGCTTTGATGGACGCGGTCACCAGCTGCGCCACGCCCGATTCGGCCAGGGTATCCGTGAACTCGGTCAGGCCCTCAATGAAGATGGCCAGGGAGCCGGGGTTTCCGGACGAATGTTCAACCAGGTCCTCCACAACCGCAGCGAGATCGTCCGCTCCCACCACGGAGCGGTTCCAGATAGGCAGGGAGGCGACGGCGGAGCGCCGGGCTGCCAGGTAGATCAGCTCGGTGTCCGGGTTGGACCGCCGCAGGGCGTAGGCCAGCGTCACCAGCGCCACGGTGCGGCCCGCACCTGGCGGGCCTGCCAGGAGCAGCGGGCCCCGCGCCATGATCTCGGCCGGCCGCAGCGTTTCATCGTCGACGCCAATGACCGGAAGTCCGGTGCTGCCGGACGGCAGGACATCCAGGTCCACCTGGTCCGGAAGCCTTTCGATGCCGGGTGCGGCATCCAGCCCCTGGCGGAGCATGGCTTCGCTGAGCTTGTGCACCTCACGTGCCTGCAGCGCCAGGTTGGAGTTGCCGCCAAGGACTGCCAGCTGGACTTCCAGCCCGTCCAGGAGTCCCCGCCCGGGCGGCGAGGCGGCGGTGAGGACGTCCCGGGGCACGTCCATGGAAATGTAGTCGTCCTCGGAGGACAGGCGGAGCACCAGGCGGCGCTGGATGGAAGCGAGCAGCGAGGCGGGCACGGCGTTGGGCCGGTCTCCGGTCACCACAAGGTGGATGCCCAGGGTGCGCCCGTCCGTCGCCAGCTGCAGGAAGATGTCCCACAGCCCGGACAGCCTGCTGTGTTCGTAGGCCTCCCGGAACGCGGACATGCCGTCCACCAGTACAAAGATGCGCTTTTCATCAGGCCTGCCGGCCAGCTTGCGGTACTCGACAATGGTGGACGCGCGCACCTCGGCAAACCGGGCCGACCGCTGCTCGGCGATGTCCCCCAGCAGGCGCAGCAGCCGCCCCACCCGTTCAACGTCGTCGCCGTTAATGACCTCGCCCACGTGCGGAAGCTCCTCCAGCATGCTCAGCCCGGAGGAGCCGCAGTCGATCCCGTACACGTGTACCGGCCCGCCGCGGGGCGTCACCGCGGCCGCTATCGCGATGCCGCGCAGGGCGGCCGACTTCCCCGAACCGCCGGTGCCGTAGATGGCCATGTTGCCGTCCTTGTCCGGCTCGTAGAACACAGTGGGCTGCGCCTGGCGGGAAGGGTCGTCGGCCACGCCGAGGAGCAGCTGTTCGTCGGTACGGGGGTTGGGCAGCCTGGAGAAGTCGTAAGTCTTGGCGAGTTCGTCCAGCCACGGCTTGCGGGGGGCGTTGATGGACAGGGCATCCGCTGCGCGGACGATGGTGGAGGTCATCCTGGCGATGTCGTTGGGGCCGGCGGGCCCGGCCGCTTCCGGTTTCTCCGTAGCCGGGGCCTCCCAGGCCGGGCCGGAGCCGAAGGCCATTTCCACGACGTCGATCTGGGGCCGCTGCGGTTTCTCCGTGGTCCATCCGCCGGCGTAGCCGGTCTGGAAGCCCTGGATCCGTCCCGGGCCGGTCTTTGCTGCACCGCGGCCGGGGATGGCCGGATCGAAGTAGGCGGCATCGGGAACGCCGAGGATGTCCGTGGCGTCGTCCTCATCAGCCATCCGCAGGGCCACCCTGAGGTTGGTGTTGGCGCGGAGGCTGTCCTTGATGACGCCGGCCGGGCGCTGGGTGGCGAGGATGAGGTGCAGGCCCAGCGAGCGCCCGCGGGCTGCAACGTCCACCACTCCGTCAACGAATTCGGGTACCTCGTTGGCCAGCGCGGCGAATTCGTCGACGACGATCACCAGGTAGGGCGGCGCGTCCGGGTCTGCTTCCCGCTGAAGGGCCAGCAGGTCCTTGGCCTTCTTCCGGTTCAGCAGGTGCTCCCGGTAGTGGAGTTCGGCGCGCAGTGAGGTGAGGGCGCGCCGGACCAGGTGCGGCGAAAGGTCGGTGACCAGCCCCACGGTGTGGGGCAGGTTGATGCAGTCGGCGAACGCGGCCCCGCCTTTGTAGTCCACGAACAGGAAACTCACCCGGTCCGGGCTGTAGGCGGCGGCCATGCCCATCACCCAGGACTGCAGGAATTCGGACTTGCCGGCACCCGTGGTGCCGCCCACCAGGGCGTGCGGGCCCTCGTTCTTCAGGTCCAGGTACAGGGGTTCAATGCCTTTGGAACCCACCAGGGCCCGGAGGGTGCCGTTGTCCTTCCGGTTGGCCACGGCGCTGGCGTGCACGGAGTTGTTTTCCGTCCAGCGCTCGGCCACGGCCTGGGGGTTGTCCAGGAAGTCCTTGCCGATCAGCGTGGCGTAGGAGACGGCCCGTGGAAGGTCGGAATCGTCGTTCACGGGTTTGCCCACATCCATGACCGGGGCCAGCATCCGGGCAAGTTGGGCGGCCAGTTCGGCGTCGACGCTTTCGCAGCTGACGGGGTACGTGTGCCTGCCAAGGCGGACCTGCCCGGTGGTGGTGCCGTGTTCGCCGTCCACCACCATGAAGTCCCGGCAGGCAGCGGGAAGCGACTGGATGTCGGTGGCCACCCAGACCACATGGACACCGGAGTCCGGTCCCCGCTCCGCGAGCCGGGTGAGCCTGCCGCGGTCCACCGGCGCGTCGTCTTCCACGATCACCAGGACCGCGGGCAGCACAGGCTGGTCCACGTCGTGCTTGGCCGGGTCCAGCCCGGGGCGGAGGTCCGGCCCGGAGCGCTTCGCCGCGGCCTCCCTGGCATCGAGCAGGTCCTCGAGCCGGGCCAGCAGCGAGGAGCCGCCGGCCGAACCGGCGGCCAGGTGGTCGCCGGCAAGGGGGCTGTGCCCCGAACCCACGTGCGGCAGCCATTGCAGCCAGTTCCAGCGTTCCCGGGACTGCGCGGACGTGATGGCCGCGATGACAACTTCCGCGGGCGAGTGGAGGCCCGCGAGCTGCAGCACCATGCCCCGGGCGACGTCGTCCACCAGGCCGCGGGCACCGGCAACGCCCAGGGACCCGGAGGTGCGCAGCTGGGATACGACGGGAACGCCCTCGATGTCGCGGAACTGCTTTAGGCAGTCCTGGATCTCCTGCGCGTACTGCGCCTCGGTGTCGTTGCTTGGCGGTTCCTCCAACAGGACCCGGGAGGGTGACGTGCCCAGGCCGAACCGAAGGCCCAGGAATCCGGTGTGCTCCGGACGGTGCGTCCACAACAGCGGACCGAGCTTGTAGATGGCGTCCACGGTGTCGCTGACCGACGGCGCTTCCTGGAGGCGGACGGCACGTTCAACCTGCTGCAGTTCCGTGAGGTCCTTCCGGAAGGCGGCCATGGCGGCGCGGAAGTGCTTGAGCTGCTCCTTCTGCTGCCCCCTGCTCCGCATCTTCTGGTCCACGTAGTGGCCCACGATGAAGAGCGGCATCATCATCATGAACAGCACCGAGAGCGCGTTGCCGGTCACCGCGAAGATCACCGCACCCATCAGCAGCGGGGCGATCATCATGATGTACGGGAACGGGTGGTCCTCGGGACGCTTGGGTCCGGCAGGGAGCACGCGTTTGGGTTCCTCGAAGCGGGGAACCACGCGCGGTGACCGGTTGAAGTTCACCAGGGGCGACGTCGGTGCTGCCGCCTGGTTGTGCCCCAGCGGCACCACGGTCACGGTGGTGTCCCCCAGCGTGACCGCGTCCGAGGAATTCAGGGTGGCGCGGGTGACGGGGAGGCCGTCCATCAGCAGCCCGTTGGCCGAATTGGTGTCCACGATTTCCACGCCCTCACCCACCGTGATGCGGGCGTGGCGCTTGGATGTCAGGGGGTCCGAGAGGCGGATGTCCACGTCCCGGTCCCTGCCGATGTAACTGGTGCCGACGGGCAGGGAAAACTCGCGGCCGGCGTCGGGCCCCGAAAGGACGCGGAGGGTGGCGGCCGCAGGACCGCGGCTGGCACCCGGCACATCGAACTGCGCGCTCACCTGGGCCAGGGACACAACAGAACCCGGCCGGAGGCCGGACTCAAGGAGGTTGTCCGTCCGGGTGAGCATGGTTCCGCTCAGGCCGGCGCCGACAAACGCCTCTTCGATGCGCAGGGAGAGGTTGTCCGGCACCGGGGTGCCCTTGCGCCCCGGATCCGCGGCCCAGAGCATGGCGGCGGTATCGGCCACGGTGGCCAGGCCGTCCACGGTAACGGCCAGGTCCTTCGTTTCGGCAGGGTCCCGGCGGAGGGTCACACGGATTCTCATCCCTCGTCCACGCCCCTCATCTTCTCGATCAGGTGCAGGTCATCCGGGGTCACCAGGTGTGAGGTGACCGCGTGCTCCACAAGCCGGGCGCGGCGGTTGGTGGCGAGTTTGCCGCCGCCGCCCCGCAGTCCGGCCACGCCCACGCGGTCGAGCTTGTCGCACACATTGTCGAGCTTCCGGTTGAAGCGGGTCAGCGCCCATCCCAGCGTCTTCGCGGCAGCCGCCGAGGAGGGGATGGCGCTGAACCCCGTACCTTCCCGCCGGAGCATGGGTTCTGCGAGCGCCACGATGAGGGCCTTCTGGGAGTCGGTGAACACCACCGGGCCGATGGTGGTGTCGCCGTTGCTGTCGCCGTCGCGCGCCTCCTGCCGGAAGGAGGGGGTCTTGAGGTGCACGGCAAACTCGTAGGTGGTGGGCCCTGCCGTGAAAATGATGTTCGTGTGGCTGAAGACCAGCGGGATCCGGGCTCCGGGTGACAGCCAGGCCTGCATCCCGCCGGTGGCGTCGGCAACCGTGGCCGAGAGCATGCTGCCCACGTTGCTGAGCCACCAGATCCCGTCATAGCGGGCCACCTGCAGGAACTGACGGTGAAGGTAGGGATTGTCGTCAACTTCGAGGTCGCCTTCGCGGCCGATATTGAAGACGTCCTCGTCCGATGGCTCGTACCATTCACCACAGAAATCTATTGCTAGATCCCCCATTTTCTGTGCCTCCTCGTTAGGCGGAACTGAGCTTGTCATGGAGCTGGTTGCAGGGCGCTCCGCGGTCATGTGCCGGCGCAAGCGATCGAGCCTTCCTCCAGCGGGGAGAAGGCTCCGTCCGAGCGAACGATCATCACCTGGATGCAGGTCTGGCCGGACGGGTTTGCCGTGACGCGGACAGGCGGCTGTTCGACAGACTGGTATTCGCCGCCGCCCCCGATGCTGTACACCCGCCACTTGTAGGTGTCACCCTCTTTGGGCTGCGGGTTCAGCCACGTGAAGGAGGCGTTGCCGTCCGCGGACACCGTTCCCTTGAGGCCTTCCACGTCCGGCACCGTTCCGTTGTCCAATGCGTCGGCCGGCGGCTTGCTGGCCTGCTGGGTCTCCACCGCAGCGGGTTTTTCGGGCGAGGCGTTGGCCACCACCAGGCCCACCACGGCGGCAAGGGCCAGCAGGGTGCCGCCCGAGATTGCCAGCCAGAGATTGCGTTTGCCGTGGTCCGTGGCGGGTAGCGGCACGCCTGCCGGCTCGTCGCGTCTTGCCGGCCGGTGGACGGTAGTGTCCGGGACGTCCGCACCCTCTTGAAGATTGCCGCCCGGTGCCTGCTCGCCAGGGCGCGCCGGCGCGGCGGAACGGCGCAGGACGGTGGCGTGGGCCCACTCCTGCGGCTGCGCCGCCGGTGCAGGAGTGGAGGGGCTGCTGTGCACGGCGGGCGCGGGCTGCGCAAACCGCGACGGCGCGGCATCCGCTGCGGGAGCTTGTCCGCCAGCGGCCTGCCCGCCACCTGCCTGCCCGCCAGCGGCCTGCGGCCACGTGCGTGCGGGGAAGGTGGGCGCGCTGCCCGTCCGCTCCGGATCGATCGCGGCGATGCTCCGGACCCGGGTTTCTTCGAAGCCGTCATCCGGCCGGCTGTCCTCGTGCTGCGGCTCCTCAAGCACCTCAAAGGGCGTGACGGAGAGGTTAAGCTCCGCCTGGATGCGCTGCAGGGCCAGGGCGAAGGCGTGCGCCGAGGAATAGCGGGACTGCGGCGATTTGGCCATCGCCGTCGAAAGGGCCTGTTCCAGGGACTCGGGAACGTCCGCGCGGCCCAGCCGCGGCAGCGGCGTGTTGCTGATCCGGTTGATCAGCTCACGCTGTGAATTGTCCGCGCCGGGCATGACGAACGGCGAGCGGCCGGCGAGCAGGGTGTAGAGCGTGGCTCCGAGGGCCCACACATCCACCATCACCCCGTCCACGGCGCCATCAGTGAACTGTTCGGGCGGGGACCACGGGATGGACATGCCCGAGTCGTCGTCGCTGTCGCCGGCGAGGGTGCCGGAGATGCCGAAGTCGGTGAGGGCGGGCCGGTTGTAGTCGGTGACCAGGATGTTGGCAGGCTTGATGTCGCGGTGGGCGATGCCGGCGCGGTGGGCGGTCTCGACGGCGGACGCCACCTGGATGCCGACGGCCAGGACTTCATCCACGCTAAACCGCTGCCTGCGGTACCGCACGTCCAGGCTTGGCCGGGAGCAGTACTCCATGGCCAGGTAGGAGTGTCCGTCGTCGGTCACCTCCGCTTCAAAGATGGTGACGATGTACGGGTGCGAGGACAGCTGCGCCATGAGGTTGGCCTCGGACTCGAAGCGGCGGCGGGCGCCCTCCGTCTTCAGGTCCGAGAGCAGGACCTTGACGGCCACCTTGCGGCGCGGCCTGTCCTGTTCATACAGGTAGACGTCGGAAAAGCCGCCGGAACCGAGCAGGCTGATGTACGTGAACCCCTGGATGCGGGGCGGCGGCGCTACAGGCCGTTTGGAACTCAAGGAATCTCCTCAAAACGCAGCGAGATGTTGTCGCCCAGTTCAGCGATGTCCCCGTCCAGCAGGATGGCCATCTCGTTCTGCGCCAGGCGGCGGGGCGGCTGGCCTTCACGCACCAGGACGGTTCCGTTCGTGGCCTTGAGGTCGCACAGCATGACGTGCCATCCCTCCAGCCGAACCTCCACGTGGGACCGGGATATGTCGCCTTCCAGGCTCGGCACCTGGACCAGCCGGGGCATGACGCCGCCCTGGACCCGGGACACGGAGGGTTGCCTGCCGATGACCAATGACTGGTCAAGGTCCAGCAGCTCCCCGGTGGACAGGCGCACCCGTCCCAGCCGTGGCCGGGGCACCTGCACGGCGTCCGGATGAAGCCCTGCCCCGCAGGCGGCACACTGCGCGCGGGTGGGGGGATTCGCGTGACCCTGGCTGCAGACCCGGGCCAGGACGGTCGGCCCGGCCTGCGGGTCCGCAACCGCCGCAGGGGCGGGTTGCGCCGGTGAAGCTCCGATGCTGCCCTTCATGACCGTCTGTCCGTCATGGTCGTTGTCGAAGGCCGCGTTTGCAGGCGGGGTCGCGGGGACGGTGGGCGGCACGGGTGCAGGCCCTGGCGCGGCATCGGCCGCGGCGGCGGCGGTGCCGGGGACCTTTTTCCACGGCACAGAATCGATGAGTACCCCGGCGGGCTGTTGCACTGCCGGCGGGTGTTCGACGGCGGGTGCCGCCACGCCAGGCGCGTGTTCGACGGCGGACGGGGCTTCCGTTACTGCCTCCTTCGCATCTCCGCCAGGATCGAGGACTACGGGCGCGTTGTGTTCTTCCGCTCCAGGCACGGCGTCGGCAGTCCCGGCGCCGGCGGAGTCTGTGAAGCTTCCGGCATCGGCAACCTCCGCTTCCTCGCGCACTGCGGCGTCTTCGATACTCCGGATGACCGTCCGCTCCCACAGGTGGTCGTAGGAGCTCGTCTGGTCGCTCACCATGATTGCCGCTTGCGCCGGCTGGTATTCAGCTGTTTCGGCTTGGGCGGACGGCTCTGTGCCTGCGCCCGCCTCCATCCCGGGCCCGGCCCCTGCCGGTTGGACGTCGCCCTCATCTACGTACGCACTTATGTACGCATCGACCTGCGCGTCATCGTCGGGCACGGCGAGAACAGTCTCGGCTGAGGCTTCCGGCTCCGGCTCCGGCTCCGGCTCATGCTCCGGGACGATTGTTATCTCGCGCGGCTCGTCCGTTCCCGGCGCCGCCTCGCGCCGGTCCGCTACGCCTGCGGAATCGACCGCCACTGCAGCCGCCGGCGCCGGCGCCAGTTCCGGCCGGGCAGGGCCCAGCCCGAGGACCAGGGACTGCAGCAGGACCACACCCTCCCCCAGCGGCAACTCCGGCTGGTCTCCGGAACCGCCGGCCGGGATGCTGATCCGGCAGGCTCCGGACAGGGCAAACCGGCGCTCGTTCCAGGTGGTGACGTCCCGCCCGTCCAGTTCCACCCGGCCGTCCGGGAGTTCCACGGCGAGGTCGAGGTCGCCGCGGAGGAACACCCGCAAGGGACCGGAGAAATCGAGGATGCCAAATGGCGGGATCCGGGTGAGTGAGCCGCCAGAGCTGCCGGTGATGGCATGGAGTACTTCGTGGACCGCCGGCTTGCTTTCCAGGAGTTCCCATACCGCACCCGCCGTGGCCTGCGTCGTGTCCGGGCCGAGGAGGACCGCGGTGCGCGAGCGGAGGATGCCCAGCCAGGTGCCCGGGACGTAGCTAGTGCCGGTCATCGTGGGGTTCCCCGCTCTCGTGCGCCGAAGGTCCGCCATCTTGTTGGGGCAAGGGCTGCGTTACAGCCTGGCTCCCATGGGAGCGGGGCAGCGTGTCTGCCTCTTCTGCGTCCGGACCGTGCCGCGGCGCGGTGGTGGCGGCGCCGGCGTCGTTCAGGACGTTCCGGGCATCAACCACAATCACCGTGATGTTGTCGCTGCCGCCGTTCCGCAGCGCAGCCTGGATCAGGGCGTCGGCGGCGTCCTGCGGGTGGCCCACCGTACTGATGATGCGGAGGATGTCCTCGTCCGCCACTTCGCCGGTGAGGCCGTCCGAGCAGACCAGGACACGGTCGCCTTCCTCCACGGGGAGCAGCCAGTAGTCGGCCTCGGTCTCGTCCCCGGTGCCCAGGGCGCGGGTGACAACGTGGCGCCGAGGATGGACAGTGGCCTGCTCGGCGGTGATCTCGCCCGCATCCACAAGTTCCTGCACCTCAGAGTGGTCCACGCTGACCTGCTCAAACCGCCCCTGGCTGAGGCGGTACGTACGGGAATCGCCGATGTTCATGACCAGCCAGTAGGGCAGGCCCATTTGTTCCACCACCACTGCACCGGTCAGGGTGGTCCCCGCCCTGGCACCCGTGGCCTCCCGGATGGACGAGTCCGCCCGGAGCAGGTACTGCTGGAGCGCCGCGGCCGTGACGGTGCGTTCCCCCGTTGCGAGCTGCGGAATCCCTGCCAGGGCCCGCACGCACATGCCGCTTGCCACTTCGCCTGCTTCGTGGCCGCCCATCCCGTCCGCAACGGCGAACACAGGATCGGAAGCAAGGTAGGAATCTTCGTTCAGCTCCCGGCGGAGTCCCCGGTCCGTGCCATAGCCGTAGCTCAGGCTGAGGCCCGGCTGGACGGTGGAGGGAACGCTGGCGGGCTGTTGGTTCATGCCTGTCCTAGGTAAAAGGTCCGGTCTCCGAAGTGGACACTGGATCCGGGCGTAACAAAAGTTGGGACACCCGGCGCAAGTGGCGTCCTGGCGCCGTTCGGGGTGGTCACGGCGCTGCCGTTCGTGGAGTTCCTGTCCGTCACCCAGATCCCCGCGCCGTCGGTCAGCAGGTGGAGGTGGGTTTTCGAGATGGACCGGCCGGGATCGTCGACGGCCAGGAGCTGGGCATGCTGTTCACCGGACTGGCCCACGGGATTGCGGCCCACCAGGACGCTGCGGTCCAACTGGAAGTCGCGCCCGTCGTCCAGGCGGATCCGGAGGACGGCGACGGGTGCAGGCCCGCCTGCCTGCGGGCGCACCTGGGTGCGTTCAACGTCGTCGTCCACGTGGTGCTGCGCGCCGCGCATCGGCACGGACGCACCAGCGGGTCCACCGGCGGCGGCTGACGTACCCGGCGGCACGGCGGACGGCGGCGCGAAGGACCCAGGTGCCGTGTAGGGCATGGTCTGGGACGGCGACGTCTGCGAGGGCGCCTGAACGGGCGGGGAAGGCTGCACCGGCGGGGACGCGGCGGGAATGCCCGCCACCGGGGAGAGCACCTGCTGCACCGGCGGCAGGTCCAGCGGCGCGAAGCTGTACGGGCCCTGGATGCCGCCGGTGGTGATGGGGTCGCGCCCGGCCTTCACATCGAAAACGAGGGCCTTGGCGGCTTTGTCCTGCCATCCCCGCAGGCGGCCGTTCCGGTCCCAGGTATTGGACACCACCACCAGCACGGCCCAGGCGGCACCCGCAAAAAGCAGCGGCGCAAGGATGAACAGGGCCGGTCCGAACCACTTGAACACCACCACCAGGACCGCCGCCAGCAGCGCCACCAGCATGCCGGCACCGGTAAAGAGGCCGCGGAGGAAGACGGCGCCGGCGCCCGGCGCGTAGCCGTCGTTGTCCGCGCTGCGGATGCCCATGAGCAGGTTGCCGGGTGTCTTGCCTGTCCTCGCTTCAATCCCCATGACCACGAACAGGTACACCAGCGTCAGGCCCAGCCCGATGCTGCCGAACAGCACCAGGGAGGCGGTGTCATAGGTGATGTACTGGCCGTTGCGGGTGCGGGTAATCCCGGCAAAGCCAACGGTGAGCGTCAGCACCAGCACGGTTAGCGGCGGCAGCCAGTCAATGACGGCAGCGCCAAGCCGCTTGCCGGCCGTGGCCGGCACAAGCTGAAGGTTCACTGCCATTCCCGTTCCTCCCCCTGGGACGGCCCCCGACTGCGCGGTGAAACCGCCGGCGCGCCCCCGCCCCGTGCCTGCGTTTGCGAACCCCGCGGCCTGAAGCGCCGGGGGGCTTTGTACTACCGGGATAGTACCGGGAATCGCTGCACGGTGGGCAGTCACAGCTCCGGGCGGCGGGTCACTGCCGGCATGGCCGCCGGTGTGCAGGTTGCGGTTGCTGCGCGCCGCCCTGTTGGGCAGGGGCGCTCCGCAGGAGGTGCAGAAGGCCGCACCGGCCCGGATGGAGCGCTGGCAGCGGGGGCATGTCTGGAGTTCCGCGGTCACGGCGCCGGAGGTCCTTGCCTTGGCGGTTCCGGCGCCTGCCGGTCCTGCAGCGGCATTGCCTGCACCGCCGTTGCTTCCGGTGCAGGCGTTGCGGAGTGTTCGCCGTCCGCGCCAGTACGACGGCGGGTGGACGGCCTGAGTGCCGACAGGGCCGGCAAAGCCAGCCGGCCGCGCTGAGCCAGCGGGCTGCGGCGGGCCAGGGCGCCGCGCGCGTCAGCAAGCAGCGACCGCGGGGAGAACCTTGCCTGCTGCCGCTGCCAGAAACCTGCCGTGGAGGTCATCTCCTTCAGCGAGCTGTCCACGATGGTCCAGTACTCCCGCACCTCGTCCTCGCTGGGCTGGCCGGCACCGAAGATCGACGCATCCGCGCGGCGGGCCAGCATCGTGGTGGTACCGCCCGCGGCCGGAAACGCCTCGGCCAGGACCGCGGCGCTTTCGCGGCGGGTGGCCCGGGTGTCGACGGCGGCCCCCATGTCCGTGGCGAGGCTGACCACCTCGCTCCAGCCGCCCCCTACGCGCTGCGCAGGATGGCCTTCGCTGAACCGCGACTTCCGCCGTCGTGATTTCAACAGGACGACCAGCAGCAACGGGAGCGCAAGGACGGACAGCGGTATCAGGGCGATGCCCAGCGCGCCCAACAGGGCGCCCCAGAAGAGCCACGGGTTGTTTTTCTTCTGGTCCGCATCCAGCGCATCGGGCGACGAGTCCGGCGGCAGGTCCGCGGGTTCCTGCGGCGGGGGCGGCGGCTGCAGCACCTGCGGCTTGGGCTTGGATTTGTTTTCCGGGTCCGGCGGGATGGGAATGTTGTCCTTGGGCGGCGTCGGATCGAAACTTACCCAGCCCACCCGTTCAAAGGCCACTTCCACCCAGGCGTGCACGTCCTTGCCGGTGATCTTGACTTCGCCTGCCCCGTTTTCCGGACTGGTGGGTTCGGGGTAGAAGCCCATCACCACGCGGGACGGGATGCCCAGGTGGCGGAGCATGAGGGACATGGCCACCGCGTACTGCTCGTCGTCGCCCAGCATCTGCTTGGCCGTGAGGAGATTCCTGATCCGGGCAGAACCGTGGCCGGACACACTCGGGAGCTGGCCTTCGCTGACCAGCCCGTTGCTGAATGCCCCGGTTTTCTGGAAATGCGCCTCAATCTGCCGGACCCGGTCGATGGCGGTGGGGGCGTCAGTGGACAGGTCATTGGCCTGCGACCCCACCACCGGGGGCACTTCCGTGGCGTCGGGCAGGGACAGTTTCGCGAAGTCGTACTGCGCCAGCTGCCCGTGTTCGAGTTTCACGGGATCCGAAACCTGGACCTTGTAGGAATCTCCGCGGGAGAGCCCGTTGGTGGTGACGGCGGTATCCGTGCCGGCATTGAAGTAGAGGCCGGACGCCGCGGCCGAGGCGCTGTCATCAAAGCTCAGCCCCGTGGTTTTACGCCCGCCGGGCACGAAGAATCCCTGGTAGTCCTCAACCGTGATGCTGATGGCGTAGTCCTTGGTGGGAACAACACCGGAGGTGTCCGCCAGGGTGTTGATCGACTCGGTATCGCCGACCTTGCTGAAGTTTCCCGAGCCGTTGGGGTCCATGGTGTAGTTGGTTCCGTTGAAGGCGTCCAGGGCCCCCAGCCGGACCCGGCCATCACGGGGAAGGCCCTTGACCACAAAGAGGGTGTCGTCCTTCTTGTCCTTGACGAACGTGCGGAAGCTGGCCAGTGGCGTGATGTAGTCCTTGGGGTCGAACGGCGGGACCACCACGTTCCGGAGGACCTTCCGGTCATTGCCCGCGGTGACCAGCGGCGCCGAAAGCGCCGTAACGGCCACGCTGACGGCGATGACGCCGGCGGCCATTCCCAGCCTCCGGATCTTCGCCCGCTGCGCGGTGGCGGTATCCGTCTGCGGATTGTTGACGGATACCTTTCGCGTGGAGTTCTTCCTGAGGGCGTCCCGGCGGAAGGTGGCCCAGGCGATGCCCAGGACCGTCAGGCCGATGCCGCGTTCGAGGGTGAGGAACGCGGCGTTGGTGCTGAAGGCGATCCCGGTAACGAACAGGACCAGCACCGGCAGGAGCGGAAAGTAGGGGCTTCGAAGGCGCCACGTCAGGACACCGGCCGCCAGGGCGGTGACCAGGGAGCTCAGGAAGGGAACAATCAGCACGCCGCCTGCCGTGCCCACGGGGACACCGACCGTCAGCATGTCCTTCCAGGCGAACACCACCCCCAGGAGGAGGGTCCGGAGTGAGTCAAGGGTGGGGACAAAACCTGCGATTGCCGCGTCGGGCACCGCCAGCAACGTGCCGAGGACCAGGTAGGCGCCAAGGGCAACCGCAGTGGTGATGAGCAGTCCGAGCCGCAGGTGCGCGTTGAGCGCGCCGATGGCCAGGCCCAGGAGGATGCCGCCGAAGCCGGAGAACAGGTAGTACGGGTCGCCGCCGAAGCTGAGGCCGAAGCCGAGCAGGCCAAGCCCCAGCAGGACCGTCAGCGCGCCGGCGTCGAGCACGAAGTGCCAGGCCGGCTGGCCGTCGGCGAAGGCGGAGGCCTGGTTACGGCCGCTGCCGGACGCACCGCGGTTGGTGCCGGTTGGTTCGCTGCGCGGGCGCGTGCTGCGCGGGCGCAGGCCTTCCGTGGAGGTCATGCTGCGGCCTTTCTCAGCACAATGGCAAGGTCGTTCAGGTCGCCGAGCGTCAGCACGGTGAGGTCTGCGATGTTGGCGCGGCCGGGCGAAGCGCCGGCTTCCACCCGCACCGCGAGGCTGCGGACGCCGGGCGGCACGGACGCGGCCGCGGAGCGCAGCTGGGTGGCCGTCACGTTGCTGCCTACCACGAGGAAAACCACGGAGGCGTTGGGGACGGTGTCCGCAAGGGTCCTGGCGAGGTCGACGGCGGTCCGCCGCATGGGAGCTCCCACAATCCTGGTCATGTCATCGAGCATGTTCCGCCCGGTTTCACAGCGGAGCGGGCCTTTCTGGGTCAGGACGTCCAGCTCACGCTGCTCGCGGATGGCCTGCCGGCCGATCGATGCGGCTGCGGAGATGGCCATCTCGAATTCGGCTTCGGAGGCGTATTCGTCCGTGTTGATGGACAGCGAGATGGCCAGGTGGGCCCGGCGTGTTTCCTCGAATTGGCGCACCATGAGCTTGTTGGTCCGCGCGGTGGTTTTCCAGTGGATGTGCCGGCGGTCATCCCCCGGCACGTAGTCGCGAAGCGCATGGAAGGACACGTCCGCACTGGACAGGTCCGTGGTGGGCATTCCTTCCAGGTCGCGGATAAAGCCGGCGGCCGAACCGGCCAGGGCCACCGTGCGCGGATGGACGAAAAGGTCTTCCGGTTCGGTCCACAGGACCTGGCGGCGCAGCAGGTGCAGCGGGTCTGCCCGGACCGACCGGACAGGTCCGACGACGATCACGGCACGGCGGGCGGTGGGAATGGTGAAGAGGTCCTCGTGCACCTGCTGCGGCTTCATGCGGGGCAGGTGGAACACAGCCGTGACGCTGCCCACCGGAAGTTCCAGTGCTGCCGGCAGCAGGGGCCGGGCTGATGTGTTGGACACGGCGATGCTGCCAACGGCACTGTCCCCCACGGCCACCCGGGTGCGGGCGAGGTCGAGGAGCACTCCATAGGAAGAGCGGCCCAGGACAAAGGCGCTGGCAATCAGGAACATCACGAACGCCGCGATGGCCGCAGCCTTCGCCTCCTGCCAGCCGAACGCCTGCCCGGTGGTCCAGAGCAGGATGGCGGCGGCCAGGACGGACCAGCCCAGGACGCTGACCACGGACAGCACGGGCCAGGCGTACTTCAGCCATGCAGTCCGGACGGTACGCCAGGCTGGCGCCAGCGCCATGGCTGCAGTGTTCCGCGCCTCGGACCAGACTGCCGACGGGTGCAGCTGCGTGGGCCGGCCATCCCTGTGGAAGGGTTGCTTGAGACGCTCCGCGAGCCGGGTCAACGGGGTGCCGGTGGACATATGTGTGCCTTCGTTGTTGCGTGGACGTGGTGGGGTCCGTGCCGGGACCGTCAAGCGTTGGTGCGCTGCTGGGGAGCCGCGACATCCGCCAGGATCCGTGTCAGCACGGCTTCCGGAGTGGCTCCGGAGAACTCTGCCTCCGGATCCATGACGAAACGGTGGGTCCACACCACCGGGGCCAGTTCCTTGATGTCATCCGGCAGCACGAAGTTCCGCCCCTGCCCGGCCGCCCAGACCTTTGCTGCACGGACCATGGCCAGGGCCCCGCGGACCGAGACGCCCAGTCGGGTTTCGGGGGCGTTGCGGGTCTCCTCGCAGAGCCGCGAGATGTACTCGAGCACGGCCGTGTCCACGTGCACCGTGGCGGCGAGGTCTGCCATATCGGCCACAGCCTGGGTGGTGATGACGGCGGAGAGATCCTGCGACCGGTCCTTCAGGTTGGAGCCGCCCAGCAGCCGGACCGTGGAGGCGTGGTCCGGGTAGCCGATGGAGGTCTTGATCAGGAAGCGGTCCAGCTGTGCCTCCGGCAGGCGGTAGGTGCCTGCCTGCTCGATGGGGTTCTGCGTGGCCATCACCATGAACGGGCGCCCGGCCTCGTAGGTGACGCCGTCAACCGTGACCCGGGACTCCTCCATGACCTCCAGCAGAGCCGACTGGGTCTTCGGCGAAGCACGGTTGATTTCGTCCGCCAGGACGATGTTGTTGAAGATCGGGCCCTTGTGGAACTCGAACTTCTGCGTCTTCTGGTCGTAGATGGTCACACCGGTGACGTCCGAGGGCAGCAGGTCCGGGGTGAACTGGATGCGGTTGTTGGACCCCTGCACCGTGGCGGCCAGGGCCCGGGCCAAGGAGGTCTTACCGGTGCCGGGGGCGTCCTCGAACAGCACATGGCCTTCGGCGAGCATGGCGGTGAAGGTGAGCCGGATGACGTGCTCCTTGCCCAGGACGGCCTGCCCCACATTGGCAACGAGTTTCTCGAAGGTGTCTGCAAACCACGCGGCCTGCTCGATGGTCATGGTCATGATGTACGTCCTTTGGTGAGGCTGCTGGTTAGGCGGGGCGGAAACGGGGGGTGGGCTTGAACGGTCAGCATCGGGGAACGTCCGGACCGCTGATATCGATCGTGGCGCGCTTGACGTACCAGCCGGGCCAGGGGCCGCCATCCATGCGGTACCACTTGTAGTAGCCGGGATCCGACTCTGGCGAACCGTAGATGTTCATCCAGCAGGCGCTGTCGATCCAGCCGTCCGAGAAGGACACCCAGTTGGCGTCGCTGGAACCGCAACGGGCATCGCCGTTGACATTGCTGTATCGGTCTGGAACGCCCGGCTTTCCGGGGCAGCTGTTGACGGTCGAAGCCTCGACCCGGACCTTTGTGGGTGCCGGAGGAGGCGTCGGGTCGGCGCCGGATGTGGAGGTCGCTGGCCCGCCGATGGCGCCGTCCACCACCGTCACGGCACGGACCCGCAGTCTATGGCTCTGGCTCCATCCGCCGGCGCCGGCATCGAAGCTGTTGGCCTTGTTGACGTTCTGCCACGCTCCGCCGTCCATGCTGACCTCGTAATGGCTCAGCGGACGGCCGTTGGTGTTCGGGTTGTTCCAGGTCCAGTGCACCTGGCCATCGCCCTTCGGTGATGTGCCCCCGTTCACGTTGGGTGCATTGGCCGGTCCGTACGGGTTGCCGGCTCCGATGGCCTTGGCGTCACCGGACACGTTGTTCTTGGTGGACGTGGCAATGATGTTGATGGTGATGTCCTGGCCGTTCGGCAGGCCGTTGATGTTGCCGCCGGGGGCACTGATGGGCCCGGCCTGGCCGTTTGAAGCCCGGTAGGAGTAGGCGATCTCGCTCGCCGTGGAGCCGTTGCGCTGGGCTTCCGTCAGGGGCGTGAAGGTGACCTTGAGCTGCCCGCTGTTCCCCGTTTCCGCCACCGTTCCACCGCTGACCTGGCCGGGCTTGCCGGCAGCACGGATGGCCGCTGACTGGGCACTTGTCCCGCTGGTGCCCGCTTTGTTGGTGGCAGACACCGTGAAGGTGTAGTTGGTTTCGGAGTTGTCCACCGTGACGTTCTGCGAGGTACCGGCCACTTGCTGGCTGGACACCACGGCACCGCCGCGGAGGGTGGTCAGGGTGTACGCCGAGACGGCGTCGCCATTGTTGTTCGGCGCAGTCCAGCTCACCTGCAGCTGGCTTTGCGAACCCACCGAACCCGCCTGCGCCGCAGATGGTGCGGCCGGAGTGGCCGGAACGCCCGCCGGAACCATGGCTGCTGAATAGGGGCTCCACTCGGAGGGTTCCTTGGCATCATTGCGCGCCAGGACCCGGACTTTATAGGAGACGCCGTTCTGCAGGCCCTTCCAGACGTAGCTGACGCCCGTCAGGTTTTGGATCTGGGCGTTCTGGCCGGCGGGAGGAGGCGAGATCTCCAGGTCGTAGGACTTCACCGGTGAGCCCTTGCTGGCCGGAGCGGTCCAGTTGACGGACAGCTCCCTGTCACCGAACTTCAGCGACGGTGCCAGCGGGGTATCGGGCTTGACATCAGGACGCACCTCGGCGGACGCAGGCGAGCGGTCGGACTCGCCGAACTCGTTCGTGGCCGTGACCTGGAAATGGTACTTGGTGTTGTTGACCAGCCCGTTGAGGGTGCAGGTGTTGGCCGGGCAGTCCTGCCGGAAGCCGGACTCTCCGTACACGGTGTATTTAGTGATTGCTGAACCGCGGTCCGCCGGCGCCGTCCAGGTCAGGAGTGCCGTCTGGTCCCCCACGCTCTGCGCCTGCGGGGTGGTGGGGGTTTGGGGTTTGTCCTTGACTGTCAGCCGGACGCGGGCGGTGGCATTGCGGGAGTCATCGCCGGTCTTGTCGGCCACTGTGTAGGACACCACCATGGTGCCGGTGAATCCAGGCGCAGGGGTGACTGTGATGGAATCGCCGTTCACGTCCACGTTGCCGCTGCCGGTTTCCGCAGCGGCCGCAATGATTTTGAGTGCGGTCTCCGGGAACGGGTTGGCATCGTTGGCGAGCACGTTCACCGTCACCGGTTTACCGGCGGCAACGTTGTCCTGCACGTCGTCGTTCGCCACCGGCTTCGGCCGGTTGGAAGCCGTCACCTTCAGCTGGTAGGTGGCCGTGGCTTCGAGCCCGCGGGAATCCCTGGCTTTGACCTGGACGGCGGCCGTCGTCCCGGCCCCGCTCGAGTCTGCCGCGGAAACCTTCAAGGTCTTGCCGTCGATGCCGGCGTTGAAACCGGCAGGCGATCCTCCCACCAGCTCGTACTTCATCTTTTCGACGTCGTCCCGGTCAGGGTCCGCCGTCAGCTTGCCCAGGTCGGTGCTCGCGGAGTCGCCCTTGGGCACGTCCAGGTTTGCGCCCAGCAGTTCCGGAGGGTTGTTCTTGTTCGGATCCGGCAGCACCTTGGTGCGGATGCTGAGGGTGGACTTCAGGCCGGCCGGATCATCCGGGCCGGTCCCGTCGGTCACCTCGAAGGTAAGGGAACCCGGTCCCACGTAGTCCGCGCCGGCGGTGTACTTAAGTCCCGTGCCGTCTCCGGTCATGGGGTCGCTGCCGTCGGCGCCGATGAGCCTGATGCGGTCCGTCTGGGTGAGCCGCGGCGAGCGGCCCTCCCGGACCCTGACCCACTCATCCAGGTCAACATCCACGGACTGGCCGGCAACTACCTCAAGCACTTCGTCCTTGGCCAAGGTGGGCACCTGCTGGCCGAGGCCCGGTACCCAGATCACCGCCGTCGACTTCTGGCCGTCCACATCCTCCACGGTGTAGGGGATGAGCTGGGGCTGCTCAGTCAGGTCCACGATCATGTTGCCGTCCGCCCCGGGCCGGGCGGTGGTGGCTTCGGTGCTGACCTTGAGGTTTTCCCCTACGCCGTCCGGGTCCTCGTCGTTCTTCAGGACAGGGACGTCCACTGCGGTTTTGCCCATGGTCTGCGCGGACGTCACCCTGTCATCACGGGCGATGGGCGCCTTGAGGGGAACCTCGTTGTCCACCACGACGCGGATTGCGGCCTGGGCGGAGGCGTCGCGGTCGTCTGCAATGGTGTAGCGCACGTTGACGGTTCCGGCTTCTGCTGGAGCCAGCAGGATGATCCGGCCGCTCGCTTTGCTTACCGTGGCCTGCAGCGCTGCGTCGGCCTCGATGCCGTCACTGAGGATGCGGATGAGGTCGCCGTCGGGATCGGTGTCGTTGCCGGTAGCGTCGACGGCGATCTGGCGGCCGGGGCGAACCCTCACTTCGTCGTCCACGGGAGTGGGCTTCTGGTTGACCTCGCCGCGCGGGGCGATGCCCACGGTGACGGTTCCGGTGTTGACGGCGCCCTGCCGGTCCACCACCTTATAGCGGAACGTGTCTGTCCCGGCGCCGTTGCCGGCAGCCGTGAAGTCGATGAAGTTGCTGCCCACGGTGGCCATGCCCATCGCGGGCGTACTGTCGATGCCGGTCAGCTGGACGGAGTCGCCGTCGGGATCGATGCCGTCCAGCTGGACGGGAATCCGGACCGTGCCGGCGGCCACTACGCGTGCCGTCAGGTTGCGCGGCTGCGGGCGTGAGTTTTCGGCCCCCTCCAGGGGAAGGATGTGGATGGTCACCGCTGCGGCGCTCTTTTGGCCCTGCGGATCCACGGCGTTGTAGATGGCCCGGACGGTCTTGGGCTGCGGGCCGGCAATGAACCGGAGCGTGTTCTCCGAGACGAAGCTCTTGCCGTCCACGGGATCAACGCCCTGCGGAAGAACCGGGTCCACGGTGAGCTCCTGGCCCTGCGGGTGGGTATCGTTCTCGAGCACCGGGATGGTGACGACGTCGTTGACCCGGACGTTCACTTCGTCGGGCTTGGGCTGGGGTGCTTCCAGGACGGCGGGGGCCGGGACGGGCACCACCGATACGCTGCCGGTGGCCGACTTCTTGCCGTTGGACATGGTGTATTCGAAGAGGACCGGGTCCTTGGTTCCGAGGATGTCGGTAATCCGCAGGACGCTGTGGTTGATCACGCTCACGGATGCGGTCGAATTTTCCGGCAGCTTCACGGACTGCAGCACCAGGACTCCCCCCGAGGGATCGGAGTCGTTGGCCAGCGGGTCCACCAGCACGCTTCCGCCGGTGGGCATGAGCGCGACGTCGTGGACGGCGACGGGGTTGCCGGTTTCATCCCCGGACTCAACGTCAACGCGGATCAGCCCCTGGCTGCTTTGCGGCCCGTTGCTGGCGATGTAGGTGAGGTAGACGGGGCCGGGGGTGGTGCTGCGGAAGGTGAAGGTGCCGCCGTCGGTCACGGGACCCAGCTCGGCGGGGCCGCTGGCCTCCACCTGGGCCAGGCGGAGGGCGCCGCCGTTGGGGTCCACGTCGTTCTTCAGCGGCGAGATGACCAGGTCCTGGCCTGCCACTGCCGTGACGTGGTCGGCGTTGACCACCGGTGCAAGGGCTCCCGGCGGCTGGACGTTGACCACCACTTTTCCGGTGACAGTGGCCCTGCCGTCCCAGATGGTCACCTCCACGGCCTTCTTGCCGGCTGTCGCACCGGAGTCCTGGAAGGTCAGCAGGCCGTCGCGGCGGACTTTGACCTGGTCCTGGTCGTTGTCCGCTTTGGCGTCAAGGAGCACCAGGTCGTCCCCGTCGGGGTCAATCCAGTCGGTAAGGATGTTCTGGCTGACGGTTTTGCCCTGTTCCACGAGCATGGTGGTGTTGTCGCCGCGCTTGAACCGGGGCGGCTTGTTCTCTTCGGGGGCCACCACGCTGAGGGTGACCTGCCCGGTGGCGGAAAGGCCGCGGCCGTCGGAGGCGCTGTAGCTGAATGTTTCCGTTCCGGGCTTCGCGCCGGCCGGAACGGAGATCTGGAAGGCCGTGCCGCCGTAGATGTTCTCAAGGCTGCCGGCCTGGGGTCCGGAATCCCCGACGGCGGCAGTGAGGACATCGCCGTCGGGGTCCGAATCGTTGTCCAGGACGCTGAGGATGGTGGTGCGGCCGGGGCGCACGCCGACGGCGTCGGGCTTGGTTTCCGGCGGACGGTTGGGCTTGGTGCGGTCCGGCAGGACGTTGATGGTGTTGTTGTCCGCGGATTCCTGGTCCTGCTCGTCGGATTCGTTCTTGGGCGGGATGACGTCGTCCCAGTTGTTGACCAGCTGCATGTTCTGGTTCACCAGCCACACGTTCCCGGAGTTCACGTCATTCAGGACCACCAGGTCCCGGTTCACCCGGAAGACATACGACGGCGAGGCACTCGCCTTGGGCACGTCAACGTTCTTGTCATCACCATCATTGACACAGTCCCGCACATACTTGTTAGCCCCGGACCACGCCGCATGCACACACCCGCCCAACTGGACCGGGGCAGCCGGCACGCCCTCGCCGTCGAACGCCACCGCCTTCGCCGTGGATCCGTCCAGGGGCTGCTTCAGCAACGCCTTCCGCGTGGCGATGGCCACGAAACCGCTGGCAGGGCCGCCCTGCTGCAGCTTCGCCTCCCGCGCATTCTCCAACTGGAGCCGCTTCCCGCCGGGCAGGAACAACTTCCCGGCCGCCGCATCCAAAAGCACCGGCTTGTCCCCCACCACCGTGATCTGCAGATCCCCCGAACCCTTCAGCTCGGCCCAGGTCTCCGACTCCGAGGCCGTCACCTCGCCGTTGGCGTCAACAGCCGTCACCGTCACCGCGCCGGACTTGGGGTCCGCCGAGTAAATCCGGTCATCATCCCCGACCGCCGAGACAATGCCCTCCGAACCCACCATCACGGGCTCCGACGCTTCCTCGTCAAAACCATTAACAGTGGACGGAGACACAGCCCACACCTTGCCCGACGCCGCATCCGTCACGGAAATAACCTCCGAGCCGAAGCTCACGTCCGCCGATCCCGGCAACTGCTTATCCCCGCCCAGCCGCATGTTCGCCGGCGACACCTGGTTCAGTGTTGACCCGGTCTCATCATCGACGAACACATCCCCCGCATCCTGCAGGATGTCGAACGTCGTCGAAGCGGGCGTCACCGCCCCATCAAGAACGCGGGAGGGGTAGTTAAGCCGGCCCACCGCATTCTTCGACTTCGAGACCACCCACACCCCGCCGTCGTTCAACTCCACCTCGGTGGTCTTGAACCCCGGATACAGCAC
>NZ_JBNZGA010000024.1:0-40079 GCF_050573415.1 Paenarthrobacter sp. NEAU-H11
TGTGTCTGTTGTTTGAGAACTCAATAGTGTGCCAAGTTTGTTGATACCAATTGTTTTAGTGATTGGTTGAATTGACCGGGTCATCCGCCCCTGTGGGTGGTCTGGTTTTTACAGCTGGTTTCAAATTTTGTGCAGCCTTTTTGTCCCGTTTTCCCGGGGCTGGGGGTTGTGTCTGTTTTACTTCAACGGAGAGTTTGATCCTGGCTCAGGATGAACGCTGGCGGCGTGCTTAACACATGCAAGTCGAACGATGAACCTCACTTGTGGGGGGATTAGTGGCGAACGGGTGAGTAACACGTGAGTAACCTGCCCTTAACTCTGGGATAAGCCTGGGAAACTGGGTCTAATACCGGATATGACTCCTCATCGCATGGTGGGGGGTGGAAAGCTTTTTGTGGTTTTGGATGGACTCGCGGCCTATCAGCTTGTTGGTGAGGTAATGGCTTACCAAGGCGACGACGGGTAGCCGGCCTGAGAGGGTGACCGGCCACACTGGGACTGAGACACGGCCCAGACTCCTACGGGAGGCAGCAGTGGGGAATATTGCACAATGGGCGCAAGCCTGATGCAGCGACGCCGCGTGAGGGATGACGGCCTTCGGGTTGTAAACCTCTTTCAGTAGGGAAGAAGCGAAAGTGACGGTACCTGCAGAAGAAGCGCCGGCTAACTACGTGCCAGCAGCCGCGGTAATACGTAGGGCGCAAGCGTTATCCGGAATTATTGGGCGTAAAGAGCTCGTAGGCGGTTTGTCGCGTCTGCCGTGAAAGTCCGGGGCTCAACTCCGGATCTGCGGTGGGTACGGGCAGACTAGAGTGATGTAGGGGAGACTGGAATTCCTGGTGTAGCGGTGAAATGCGCAGATATCAGGAGGAACACCGATGGCGAAGGCAGGTCTCTGGGCATTAACTGACGCTGAGGAGCGAAAGCATGGGGAGCGAACAGGATTAGATACCCTGGTAGTCCATGCCGTAAACGTTGGGCACTAGGTGTGGGGGACATTCCACGTTTTCCGCGCCGTAGCTAACGCATTAAGTGCCCCGCCTGGGGAGTACGGCCGCAAGGCTAAAACTCAAAGGAATTGACGGGGGCCCGCACAAGCGGCGGAGCATGCGGATTAATTCGATGCAACGCGAAGAACCTTACCAAGGCTTGACATGAACCGGTAATACCTGGAGACAGGTGCCCCGCTTGCGGTCGGTTTACAGGTGGTGCATGGTTGTCGTCAGCTCGTGTCGTGAGATGTTGGGTTAAGTCCCGCAACGAGCGCAACCCTCGTTCTATGTTGCCAGCACGTGATGGTGGGGACTCATAGGAGACTGCCGGGGTCAACTCGGAGGAAGGTGGGGACGACGTCAAATCATCATGCCCCTTATGTCTTGGGCTTCACGCATGCTACAATGGCCGGTACAAAGGGTTGCGATACTGTGAGGTGGAGCTAATCCCAAAAAGCCGGTCTCAGTTCGGATTGGGGTCTGCAACTCGACCCCATGAAGTCGGAGTCGCTAGTAATCGCAGATCAGCAACGCTGCGGTGAATACGTTCCCGGGCCTTGTACACACCGCCCGTCAAGTCACGAAAGTTGGTAACACCCGAAGCCGGTGGCCTAACCCCTTGTGGGAGGGAGCTGTCGAAGGTGGGACTGGCGATTGGGACTAAGTCGTAACAAGGTAGCCGTACCGGAAGGTGCGGCTGGATCACCTCCTTTCTAAGGAGCACCTACAGATTGTTCGTGCCGTGTATGCGGTGCGGGGGTTTGTCAGGAGTACAGCCCGTTGCGCAGACGCAAGTTCTGCGGCGGGTGCTCAAGGGTGGAATATCAACGAATAGCGGCTGCCGGTTCTTTCCGGTGCTTAGTACGGTTCCTCTTTGCGGGGGTTCCTGGAAGGGTGCTGGTGGGTGCGGGTGGTTTCGTGTTTGGCACACTGTTGGGTCCTGAGGCAACAGGGCCGTGGTTCCGTCCCGTGTGGGGCGGGGTTGCGGGTTTGTTTGTTTCTGGTTTCCTGGCTGCACCGATCATGCATGTTGTGTGTGTGGGGTGTGTGGTTTGGGGTTGTTGTTTGAGAACTACATAGTGGACGCGAGCATCTTTTATAAGAAGCAATTTCCAAGAATATGAACCTGGATCTGTTGTGCTGTCTTTCGGGATGGTGCAGTGGTTTTCGTGGTTCTCTCGAAAATTAGCGTTTTTGATCTTTTGTGGTCAAGTTTTTAAGAGCACACGGTGGATGCCTTGGCATTAGGAGCCGAAGAAGGACGTAGGAATCTGCGATAAGCCTGGGGGAGTCGATAACCGGACTGTGATCCCAGGGTGTCCGAATGGGGAAACCCCGCCGAGCGCGCGAGTGACTCGGTGACCCGCATCTGAACACATAGGGTGCGTGGAGGGAACGCGGGGAAGTGAAACATCTCAGTACCCGCAGGAAGAGAAAACAATAGTGATTCCGTTAGTAGTGGCGAGCGAACGCGGATCAGGCTAAACCGTTCCATGTGTGATAGCCGGCGGGCGTTGCATGGTCGGGGTTGTGGGACTTTCCATACCAGTTCTGCCGGGCTGGTGGGGTGTGATGTGCAGGCATAGGTGAACGGTCTTGAAAGGCCGGCCAGAGAGGGTGTTAGCCCCGTAACCGTAATGTTGTGTACCGCCTGTGAGAGTATCCCAAGTAGTACGGGGCCCGAGAAATCCCGTGCGAATCTGTCAGGACCACCTGATAAGCCTAAATACTCCCTAATGACCGATAGCGGACCAGTACCGTGAGGGAAAGGTGAAAAGTACCCCGGGAGGGGAGTGAAACAGTACCTGAAACCGTGTGCTTACAATCCGTCGGAGCCAGTCTGATTCTGGTGACGGCGTGCCTTTTGAAGAATGAGCCTGCGAGTTAGTGTTACGTCGCGAGGTTAACCCGTGTGGGGCAGCCGTAGCGAAAGCGAGTCTGAATAGGGCGTTGCAGTGGCGTGATCTAGACCCGAAGCGAAGTGATCTACCCATGGCCAGGTTGAAGCGACGGTAAGACGTCGTGGAGGACCGAACCCACTTCAGTTGAAAATGGAGGGGATGAGCTGTGGGTAGGGGTGAAAGGCCAATCAAACTTCGTGATAGCTGGTTCTCCCCGAAATGCATTTAGGTGCAGCGTTGCGTGTTTCTTGCTGGAGGTAGAGCTACTGGATGGCTAATGGGCCCTACAAGGTTACTGACGTCAGCCAAACTCCGAATGCCGGTAAGTGAGAGCGCAGCAGTGAGACTGTGGGGGATAAGCTTCATAGTCGAGAGGGAAACAGCCCAGACCACCAACTAAGGCCCCTAAGCGTGTGCTAAGTGGGAAAGGATGTGGAGTTGCGAAGACAACCAGGAGGTTGGCTTAGAAGCAGCCATCCTTAAAAGAGTGCGTAATAGCTCACTGGTCAAGTGATTCCGCGCCGACAATGTAGCGGGGCTCAAGTACACCGCCGAAGTTGTGGCATTCAAATATTAGCTAAGCCCTTGTGGTTCAGGCGTTTGGATGGGTAGGGGAGCGTCGTGTGGGCGGTGAAGTCGCGGTGTAAACCAGCGGTGGAGCCTACACGAGTGAGAATGCAGGCATGAGTAGCGAAAGACGGGTGAGAAACCCGTCCGCCGAATGATCAAGGGTTCCAGGGTCAAGCTAATCTGCCCTGGGTAAGTCGGGACCTAAGGCGAGGCCGACAGGCGTAGTCGATGGACAACGGGTTGATATTCCCGTACCGGCGAAAAACCGCCCATGCTGAACAGGGGATACTAACTGCCCGAGACCTGCCTGACACCCCTTGTGGGTGAAGGGTTTTGGTGGAGCGCAGGACCTGATCCTGGGAGGCAAGCGTATTAACAGGTGTGACGCAGGAAGGTAGCCGAGCCGGGCGATGGTTGTCCCGGTCTAAGGATGTAGGGCGAACGGTAGGCAAATCCGCTGTTCATGATGCCTGAGATCTGATGGGACCCCCGTTTGGGGGGATTCGGTGATCCTATGCTGCCGAGAAAAGCATCGACGCGAGGTTTTAGCCGCCCGTACCCCAAACCGACACAGGTGATCAGGTAGAGAATACTAAGGCGATCGAGAGAATTATGGTTAAGGAACTCGGCAAAATGCCCCCGTAACTTCGGGAGAAGGGGGGCCCCAACCTTGAACACCACTTGCTGGTGGGAGGGGATCGGGGCCGCAGAGACCAGGGGGAAGCGACTGTTTACTAAAAACACAGGTCCGTGCGAAGTCGCAAGACGATGTATACGGACTGACTCCTGCCCGGTGCTGGAAGGTTAAGAGGACCGGTTAGCCGCAAGGCGAAGCTGAGAATTTAAGCCCCAGTAAACGGCGGTGGTAACTATAACCATCCTAAGGTAGCGAAATTCCTTGTCGGGTAAGTTCCGACCTGCACGAATGGAGTAACGACTTCCCCGCTGTCTCAACCATAAACTCGGCGAAATTGCAGTACGAGTAAAGATGCTCGTTACGCGCAGCAGGACGGAAAGACCCCGAGACCTTTACTATAGTTTGGTATTGGTGTTCGGAGTGGCTTGTGTAGGATAGGTGGGAGACGTTGAAGCCCGGACGCCAGTTCGGGTGGAGTCATCGTTGAAATACCACTCTGGTCACTTTGGACATCTAACTTCGGCCCGTAATCCGGGTCAGGGACAGTGCCTGATGGGTAGTTTAACTGGGGCGGTTGCCTCCTAAAAAGTAACGGAGGCGCCCAAAGGTTCCCTCAGCCTGGTTGGCAATCAGGTGTCGAGTGTAAGTGCACAAGGGAGCTTGACTGTGAGAGAGACATCTCGAGCAGGGACGAAAGTCGGGACTAGTGATCCGGCGGTACATTGTGGAATGGCCGTCGCTCAACGGATAAAAGGTACCTCGGGGATAACAGGCTGATCTTGCCCAAGAGTCCATATCGACGGCATGGTTTGGCACCTCGATGTCGGCTCGTCGCATCCTGGGGCTGGAGTAGGTCCCAAGGGTTGGGCTGTTCGCCCATTAAAGCGGTACGCGAGCTGGGTTTAGAACGTCGTGAGACAGTTCGGTCCCTATCCGCTGCGCGCGCAGGAAATTTGAGAAGGGCTGTCCTTAGTACGAGAGGACCGGGACGGACGAACCTCTGGTGTGTCAGTTGTACTGCCAAGTGCACCGCTGATTAGCTACGTTCGGATGGGATAACCGCTGAAAGCATCTAAGCGGGAAGCTCGCTTCAAGATGAGATTTCCATACACCTCGTGTGTGAGAGGCCCCCAGCCAGACCACTGGGTTGATAGGCCGGATGTGGAAGCGAGGACTAACGACTCGTGAAGCTGACCGGTACTAATAGGCCGATAACTTACACCACACACCACACCCGTGAAACCGGTTCAAAAGCGGTTCCACACCAGGGTTGGTAAAAAGATAACAAGACTGCTTGCGTCCACTATGTGGTTCCCGAACAACAAACCATTTGTTGCAGGGAACACCAACTGAATAACAACACCACCCTGCCCTCACACGGGCAGGAAAGCATGTTGTAACCACAACACTTCCCACCCCCCGGGACACCCGGGCGGACGGGTAACAAGGTTACGGCGGTCATAGCGTGGGGGAAACGCCCGGTCCCATTCCGAACCCGGAAGCTAAGACCCACAGCGCCGATGGTACTGCACCCGGGAGGGTGTGGGAGAGTAGGTCACCGCCGGACATACATTCAAGCAGGGCCCTGACAACAACGTCAGGGCCCTGCTGCATTTAACCCCCGGGTTACAACCACCAGCACGCCGGCTACCCGCAGCCAAGGGCCGCGGCGTGGGAGGCCACGCAGACGGTAAAGTTGGGCACCATGGACAGCCTCTTCAGCCACGCGCAGGAACCCACCGGGAACGACGACGAATCGGCCCCCGAGGCACTGGGCCCCGTGGTGAACACGGTGATAGTTCCGGGAAGCGTTGGCCATGCCTTCGCGGGCTTTACAGACCACACGCACCTGTGGTGGCCCCTGGAATCGCACGGCGTCTACGGTGCGGGCTCCTACGTGGAATTCGAGGAGAACCTCATCCTGGAGACAGCCGACGACGGCCGGACCACCATCTGGGGAACCCTTGATGACTGGCAGCCGCCATTGTCATTCCATGCCACGTGGCATCCCGGCACCACCGCGCTGTGGTCCACTGAACTCCTCGTCGCCTTCCGTGCCGTTGCGGACGGCACCGAGGTCCGGGTCTTCCATGAGGGGTGGGAAGGTGCCGAAGATCCTGCCGCCACCAGGGCGAAGTATGCCAGCGACTGGCCGGGGATCCTTGCGCGGTACGCTCGTTTCATGGGTGCTGTAGGCGACCCGGGCGCATAGGGTCAGGCCCCCGTCCTAGCCCGGCCTAGACTGGGGGAACACGCGCTACGAGGGACGGAGGCTTCGTGGGAAGCATAGTAGACGAGCTGGAAGCCATCCTTGCGCCCGGGCAGATAGAGGTGGGCGAGGCCGCGCTCCGCAGGTACGCCGTGGACCAGGCCCCCATCATCGACTTTCAGCTGCCGTTGGCCGTGGTCTTCCCGGAATCCGTGGCAGACGTCCAGGCCGTCGTCCGCGCCTGCGCAGGCAGCAGTGTTGCCCTCGTGGCCCGCGGCGCGGGGACGGGAGTCTCCGGCGGGGCCCATGCCACGGAGAACTGCATCATCCTTTCCTTGGAGCGCATGGACCGCATCCTCGCCCTCAGTCCGGATGACGAAACGGCAGCGGTGGAGCCCGGGGTGGTGAACGCAGCCCTCAATGAGGCTGCCGCCATGCATGGGCTGATGTACGCGCCGGATCCAGCCAGCTTCCGCAGCTCCACCATCGGCGGGAACGTTGCCACGAACGCCGGCGGGTTGCGATGTGCGAAATACGGGGTCACCAGGGACTCGGTCCTCGCGCTGGACGTGGTGCTGGCTGATGGGTCGCTCATCCATACCGGCCACCAGACGTTCAAGGGCGTGGCCGGGTACGACCTCACCAGCCTGTTCGTGGGGTCCGAGGGCACGCTCGGCATCGTCGTCGGGGTTACGGTCCGCTTGAAGTACCTGCCGCAGGAGGTTCACACGGTCGCGGCGTTCTACCCGGACTTCCGGCAGGCTGCCGCGGGTGTCCTGGCCGTCGGCAAAGCACGGGTGCAGCCCGCCATCATGGAATTGCTTGATGGCGGTACGCTGGCCCAGCTCGATGACATCCACGGCTCTGACCTCACCGCCCGGGGCCGGTCATTGCTCCTGATCCAGACAGACGGGTTCGGTGCAGCCGCGGAGGCCCAGGTAGTGCGGGACGTCCTCCGGGCCGGGGGCGCAGCTGTCACCACCGAGGCCAGCGCCGAGGCGGAGCGGTTGGTGGAGCTTCGCCGGCACAGCAGGGGAGTGGAGGTCGACGACGAATACCGCGTGGGCGAGGACGTCGCCGTGCCCCGTTCCCGGCTGGTGGATTACGTTGCCGCCCTGGAAGCGATGGCCGTGGACCACGCCGTACACCTCAAGGTGGTGGCCCATGCCGGCGACGGAAACCTGCACCCCACCTTCTGGATCGACCGCACGGGCAACGAGGTGGACGCCGGCGCCATGGAACGGCTGCAACGGGTCCTGGACGAGTCCATCACAGCCGCGCTGGAAATGGGCGGGACGATTACGGGCGAGCACGGAGTTGGCCAGTACAAATTGCGCTGGCTGGGCCAGGAACAGGCGGAGCCGGTCCGGGAACTCCAGCGCAGGATCAAGGAACTGTTTGATCCTGCGGGCATCCTCAACCCCGGGAAGGCTATCTAGGGTTTGGCGTGCGGTTCAGTCGTCCGAGTCGGGGTACTCGTCGATTGACTCGTCTTCGCCGTAGCGCGACTCCTCGGTCTCCACTTCGAGGATCTTCAACAGCTCCGTATCCGGGTTCAGCATGATGGCGGCCTCGTCCCGGCGGTGCCGCAGGATTGAGTCGATGTAGGACTGCACAGCCTCCGCCAGCGGGATGTGCCGTTCCTGCTTTTCGGACATGTACCAGCGGTGTTCCAGGACTTCGTGCACCACTTCAGCGGGTTCGAGCTTGCCGGAAAGGTCCCGCGGAATGGACCTGACGATCGGCTCGAAGATCTGGCTGACCCAGAGGTGGGCGCTGTATTCCTCGTCCATGCCCGGGTTGTTGTCTGCGCGGAACGAATCCATGTCATTGAGGAGGCGGCGGGCCTGGTTCTCCTGGGCGTCGATGCCCGTAAGCCTCAGCAACCGCCGCTGGTGGTGCCCCGCGTCCACCACCTTGGGCTGCAGCTGGATGGTGGTGCCGTTCTGGGTGGTCTTGATGGCGTATTCCTCGACGTCGAAGCCGAGTTCGTTGAGCCGGCGGATCCGGGCGCTGACCCGCCAGCGCTCACCCAGTTCGAAGGACTCCTTTTCGGTAAGCTCCTGCCACAGGCGGCGGTAGCTGTCCATGATCAGCTCGCTGGTGGCCACCGGGTCCACTTTTTCCTCGATCAGCCCGCCGTCGAGCAGGTCCATCAGCTCGCCCGCAATGTTGACCCGGGCGATCTCGAGGTCATATTCACGCTGGCCCGTGGACAGGTCCGGGTACAGCTCGCCGGTCTCCGCGTCAACCAGGTAGGCGGCAAATGCTCCGGCATCGCGCCTGAACAGCGTATTGGAAAGGGACACGTCGCCCCAGTAGAAGCCGATGAGGTGGAGGCGCACCAGCAGCAGCGCCTGGGCGTCGATAAGGCGCGTCAGCGTGTCCTTGCGGAGCATTTGGGAGAACAGGGCGCGGTACGGCATGGAGAACTTCAAGTGCCGGGTGACCAGCACCGGGTTCAGCGGACGCCCGTCCAGGGTGGTGCGGCCGGTAATCACGGCCACCGGCTCCACGCAGGGGACATCCAGCCGGGCCAGCTTGCGGAGCATGTGGTACTCGTGCCGGGCCACGTGCTCCGACGTCTCCTTGATGGCGATGACGGAGCCGCCAAGATGGGCGAAGCGCACGATGTGGCGGGAGATGCCGCGCGGCAGTGCGGCCAGGTTCTCTGCGGGCCAGTCTTCCAGGGCAATGTGCCACGGCAGGTCCAGGAGCTCGGGGTCCGCGGCCGCCGCCGTGATGTTCAGCGAGCTGGAGACCGAGGCTGCCTTGCCGTCGTCAGCACTGGCGGCCACAAACCGCGGCAGCTTCCCGATCTGCCCGTAGTCGGTGGGTTCGTCGTGCCACTGGGCGCTGTATTCCTCGGTCATGGCTCAATTCTTCCGTACATCGGGCGGCCCGCTAAATTCTCCTGGGCCGCAGTTAAAGGCCGACGGCGGCCCGCACCATTGCGTAAAGGTGCGGGCCGCCGTCGGTTTGGCTTTTGCTGGGAATCAGTCGCCGAGGCGCAGGCCGGTCTTGGTGTCGAACAGGTGCACGTGGCCCGACTGCGGACGGACGTAGATGACCTCGCCCTTCATCGGGGGGCGGCGGCCGTCGACGCGGGCCACGATGTCGTGGTCCTTGCCGTCAAGCGTGGTGTGGCCGTAAACGTAGGCGTCGGCGCCGAGCTCTTCGACGACGTCGACCTCAACCTTCAGGCCTTCACCCTGCGGCGCGGTCTCGAGGTCTTCCGGCCGGCTTCCAAGGGTAACGGTGGAGCCGTGTGCTTCCTCGAGGACGTCGCGCGGCACGGGGTAAACGGTGCCGCCGAACTGCACGCCGCCGTCCACCACGGGGAGTTCCAGCAGGTTCATGGCGGGGGAGCCGATGAAGCCGGCAACGAAGACGTTCTTGGGACGGTCGTACAGGTTGCGCGGCGTGTCAACCTGCTGCAGCAGGCCATCCTTCAGCACTGCAACGCGGTCGCCCATGGTCATGGCCTCGACCTGGTCGTGCGTCACGTAGACGGTGGTGACGCCGAGGCGGCGGGTCAGGGATGCGATCTGCGTACGGGTCTGCACGCGGAGCTTGGCGTCAAGGTTGGACAGCGGCTCATCCATGAGGAAGACCTGGGGGTTACGCACGATGGCGCGGCCCATGGCGACGCGCTGGCGCTGGCCGCCGGAGAGTGCCTTCGGCTTGCGGTCCAGGTACTGCTCAAGGTCAAGGAGCTTGGCGGCTTCGCGGACGCGCTCGGCGCGCTCTTCCTTGGAAACGCCTGCGATCTTCAGGGCGAAGCCCATGTTGTCGGCCACAGTCATGTGCGGGTACAGCGCGTAGTTCTGGAAGACCATCGCGATGTCGCGGTCCTTCGGGGGAACATCGGTGACGTCGCGGTCACCGATCAGGATCCGGCCGGCGTTGACGTCCTCAAGGCCTGCGAGCATGCGCAGGGAGGTGGACTTGCCGCAACCGGAGGGTCCAACGAGGACCAGGAATTCGCCATCGGCGATGTCGATGTTGAGCTTATCGACGGCGGGCTTATCTGTGCCCGGGTACAGACGCGTAGCGTTATCAAAAGTAACTGTAGCCACAGTTATCAATCCCTTCACCGGCAGGTACGTGCCGGACGATCCGTTGTGAATGGTTCATGTTTGTTCAGTTTTGTGCTGCTGACGCTCCCGGGCCGAGGCCGAGGAGCGCCGAGTGACGCCGCACGGTTCTTGTGCGCCACATCACATGCAAGAGTATGTCAGATGTTTCAACAATGGTTGCAAATGTTACGGTCATCACATGTGAGCTTGCGCATGCCCGGGCCGGACTGCACTACCCCTGCGCGGCTGCGGGGTCCTCCTCTGCCACGGCGATGCTCCGCTCCTGGAGCAGCACCTCCAGCAGTTCGGCAATATGGACCGGAGCCTCAACGCGGTATTCGGCCTGGGTGAAGTCAAGGCCCACCTTGACGCCTACGTCCCCCGGCTCCAGGCGCGCCAGGGCGTCTTCGTCCGTGGTGTCATCGCCGGCGAACAGGACACCGGTAGCTCCGGTGATCTGCCGCAGGAAGGTGACGCCCTCGCCTTTGGACGCGTTGACCACCGAGGTTTCAAGGACCCGCTTGCCGTCCTTGAGGAACACCCCCTTCCGGTCCTGCAGCAGGGAGCGGGCAGCAGCCACGGCGTCTTCGGCGACATCATCGGCGGCGAGGCGGGTATGGAGGACCACCCCTGCGGGCTTGTCCTCAAGCGTGGTGCCGGGAACTTCCCTGACGATGTCCTCCAGGACGGTGCGCACCTCGGCCAGGAGGGCCTTTTGCCCTTCATCGAGCGTGAGCCCGGCGGATCCCGGACCCAGCCATGCCTCGGCGCCATGGCTGCCGATGAGGAGCGTGTCCACCGGAGGGGAGGCGACGGCGCGCAGGCTGGCGAGGGCGCGGCCGGAGATGAGTGCCGTCGTCGTCCGTGGAAGCACGGCGAGGCCGGCGAAGGCGGCCGCCGAGCGCGGCAGCGGCCGGGCGTCGTCGGCGCGGCCGACGATGGGCGCCATCGTGCCGTCGAAATCCATGGCCACGAGCAGGTGCTCGGTCCCGGCGATCCGCCGGATGGCTTCCCGGAGCTCGGGGGACAGCGAAAGCCGGTCCTTGGCGTGGCGGGCGTCATGAGTCATCGCGGACCACCTTTTCGTTGAGCGCGCGCAGGAAGTCGGCGGACCAGTGGTCCACGTCGTGCTCGAGGATCTGCTTGCGCATGGCCCGCATCCGCCGGGACGCGTCCCGCTGTTCCAGGTTCACGGCACGCATGATGGCGCCTTTGAGGCCGTCAATGTCATGCGGATTAATCAGCAGTGCCTGCTTGAGCTGGTCGGCTGCACCGGCGAACTCACTGAGGACCAGGGCACCGTCGTTGTTGGTGCGCGCCGTCACGTATTCCTTGGCCACAAGGTTCATGCCGTCCCGAAGAGCCGTCACCAGCATGACGTCGGCAGCAAGGTACAGCGCCACCATCTCCTCCACCGGATAGCTGTGGTGCAGGTAGCGTACGGCGGTGTTCTCGATGGTGTCGTAGGTGCCGTTGATATGGCCCACCGTGCCCTCCACCTCCTCGCGCAGGAGGCGGTACTGCTCAACGCGCTCGCGGCTGGGACTGGCCACCTGGATCAGGGTGGCGTCGCCAACGGAAAGCTTGCCGTCCGCCAGGAGCTCCTCAAAGGCCTTCAGCCGGTGCCGGATGCCCTTGGTGTAGTCCAGGCGGTCGACGCCGAGCAGGATCGTCTTGGGGTTCCCGAGGTCCTGCCGGATCTGGCGGGCCCGCTCAATGATGTCCGGGTTGGAGGCCAGTTCGGTGATCTGCCGGACGTCAATGGAGATGGGGAATGCCTGCGCCCGGGCAATGTGCGTAACGGCGCCGTCCTGGCCCTTCACATGGACCTGCTGCTGCTTAACGCTGGCGCCGAGGAAGCGGCGTGCGGAGCGCATGAAGTTTCCGGCATCGCTGGGCCGCTGGAAGCCCACCAGGTCGGCACCGAGGAGCCCGTCAATGATGGCCTGGCGCCACGGCAGCTGCGCAAAGATCTCCGGCGGCGGGAACGGGATGTGGTTGAAGAACCCGATCCGGAGGTCCGGCCGCGCTTCGCGCAGCAGGCGCGGCACCAGCTGGAGCTGGTAGTCCTGTACCCACACCGTGGCGCCGTGATCGGCGTGGCGCACGACGGCGTCGGCGAACCTCCTGTTGACCTTGCGGTAGGCGTCCCACCACGTACGGTGGAACTCCGGCGGGGCGATGACGTCGTGGTACAGCGGCCAGAGGGTGGCGTTCGAGAACCCCTCGTAATAGAGCTCCACTTCGTCGGTGCTGAGCTGGACGGGGACCAGGTCCATGCCGCCGTGGCTAAAGGGTTTGACTGTCTCGTCGGGGGCGCCGTGCCACCCTACCCACGCGCCGTCGGTCTTGGTCATCATGGGGGCCAGCGCAGTCACCAGCCCGCCGGGGGACCGGCGCCAGCCGGAGCCGTCATCCCCGCTTTCCCCGGGTGCGCAACGGTCCACCGGCAGCCTGTTCGACACCACCATGAAGTCGTACTTCGTGGCTCCGCCGTGGGCGGAGCCGGCGGTGCCGGACGTAGATGTTGCGGAAGGTTTTTCCTGGACGGGTGTTTGCATTGCGGCCCCCTGGGGTTGCTTGTGCCTCTCAGCCCACCCTAACGGGACGGAATCTTCCGTGCTATTCGTCCGTTGGTCAACCCGGCGGTTAGTTGAAAGCGCAAGCTCCCAGCTTTCTCCCCTAAAATGTAGGAGTTGCCACGAAGTGGTCCCCCCACGTCAACCGACCCAAGGAACACATGAGCCCCGCAAACGAAGTACGTAAGTCCAAGGCTGAGCGCACCGCGGAGGCGCGGGAAAAGGCGCGCCAGATCCGTGAAGCGCAGCTGAAGAAGGACAAGCGCAACAAGCTGCTCATCGGCTGGGGCATCGTGGCCGCCGTCGTCGCCATCCTGGCTGTCGTTGCGCTGGTGGTGACCACCAGCATCAGGCAGAACACCCCCATCGCCGACCAGGGTCCGGTGCCGGCCAACGCCAACGTCAACGGCGGCGTGACCCTGCTGGCCAACTCCGAAGTGAAGAAGACGGACCCGGCCACGGTGGACATGGCCAATCTTCCGGCCAAGCCTGAAACACAGCCCAACCCCGTGGTGGCGCCGGGGGCCGAGGCCGAAGCGGGACAGCCGGTCAAGGTCATTGCATACATCGACTTCATCTGCCCCGTTTGCCTCCGGTTCGAGGAAACATACAACGAGGCCCTGACCAGCCTTCGCAATGAAGGCAAGATCACTATGGAGTACCGGCCGCTGGGCTTCCTGGACCGCCAGTCCAGCACCAACTACTCCTCACGTTCCGCGAACGCCGCCGCGTGCGTTGCAGACAAGGCCCCCGGGAAGTATGCGGATTACATCAATATCCTCTTCGACAACCAGCCCGCCGAGGGCGGAGCCGGCCTGTCAGATGACAAGTTGAAGTCCCTGGCCAGCGACGTTGGCGCAGACATCAACAGCTGCGTGGACGACAAGACTTTCCGTCCCTACGTCAAGTACTCCACCGACCTTGCCGCAAACTCCGGCATCTCGGGGACGCCCACCATCTTCATCGACGGCAAGAAGTGGGACGGCGCCTCGGACCTGAACGCCGAGATCCAGGCGGCCATCGACGCCAAGGCCTAAGAGCCCAACGGCACATCGGCGGCCCGTTCCGGATTCTTCCCGGAACGGGCCGCCGTCTTTAAGGCCGGTATGGGGCCTTGGCGCGGGCGTTTTTACCACCGGCGCCACTTGGGCTAACCTTATCTAGCGCCGTTCAGGCGCCAGCCCGCAGGGGCACGCCTCCTTAGCTCAGTTGGCCAGAGCACCGCTCTTGTAAAGCGGGGGTCGTCGGTTCGAATCCGACAGGGGGCTCCACTACCCTCTCCTCTCCGGACGGCTAAGCTGGTTCTATCCCGACCATCAGCCTGCTGATAAAAGGAGTGTGGGTGCCATGCCCAAGACCGGAAAGAACGGCCACGCCCGCAAGGATGAGCTGCCCTCGACCCTGCAGCGCTCCGGGCGGAAGGCCCAGGACACGTTCGCCAAAACCTACGATTCAGCCCTTGAGAGCTACGACAATGACGAGCAAAGGGCCGCCCGGGCAGCTTACGCCTCGCTCAAGCACAGCTACGAGAAGGTGGGCGACCAGTGGGAGCCGAAGGAAAAACGCGGCCCCTCGGACAAACGGGCCGAAGGGGGCGTGCGGTCCTCCGAGCCCACCGCGGGCGGCGTGAACGCGAACGCCTCGAAGGAACATCTCTATAAGCTCGCGCAGGAGCTGCACATCGACGGCCGTTCCAAGATGGATAAGGACGAACTGGTCAAAGCCATCCAGAAGGCCAACGATGCGGCTACCCGGAAGGCCCGCGGCTCGTAATTTCCCTTCTGCCTGCCCTTGCCGTACAGCCCCTGCAGGGTGTCGAATCAGAGGACATGTTCAGCCCGGTTGGATGGCGAAGGCGCCAGGAGGTTCCCATGTCGGTCAGAGGCACCAAGGACTCAGCCAGGACAGCGGCCGGAAGGAACGGACCCGAGTCCCGACGTGCCGATGCCTCCGCCGGAATCGCAGCAGAGGAGCCCGCCAAAATCCGGAACGTGGCGCTTGTAGGCCATTCAGGTGCCGGGAAGACCATGCTGATCGAGGCGCTGCTCGCTGCCAACGGCATGATCACCCGCAAGGGATCCATTCCGGACGGGACCACCGTCAGCGATTCCGACCCCGCCGCGGTCCACCAGCAGCGCTCAGTGACCCTGTCGCTGGTGCCGCTGCTGGTTGACGGCATCAAAGTGAACCTCCTGGACACCCCGGGCTACCCGGATTTCATCGGCGAACTCCGTGCAGGACTCCGCGCCGCGGATGCCGCCCTGTTCGTGGTGTCCGCGGTCGACGGAATCGACGCCACCACCACCGCGCTGTGGGATGAATGCGAGCACATGCGCCTGCCCCGTGCCGTCGCCATCACCCGCATGGACCACCCGCGGGCAGATTACGACGGCGTCCTGGCCGCCTGCCGGAAGTCCTTCGGCGAGGGCGTCCTGCCGCTGTACGTTCCGGTCCGGACGGGCGCTGAGGTCACCGGCCTGCTCGGCCTGCTGTCCGGGACGGTCAGCGATTACTCATCCGGGGAGCTGTCCGCAACGACGCGCGAAGCGACCCCCGACGAACTTGCGGCCTTCGGTGCCGCCAGGGGGGACCTCATCGAGGGGATCATCGGCGAGAGCGAAGACGAAACCCTGATGGACCGCTACCTGGCAGGCGAGGACATCGAAACCGACGTCCTTGTCGCTGACCTGGAAACCGCCGTCGAGCGCGGGTCCTTTTTCCCCGTCCTGTCCACGTCGGCCGTCAGCGGACTGGGGACCGCGGAACTGGTGGAGGTCCTGGTCCGGGCCTTCCCGCCTCCGTCGGACGGCCGGGTGCCCGAGGTGACGGACCTGGCGGGCGCGCCCGCCGGGCCCTTGTCCTGCGATCCGGAGGGCCAGTTGGCGGCAGAGGTGGTCCGCACCTCCATCGACCCGTTCCTGGGCCGGATCTGCCTGGTCCGGGTTTTCTCCGGCACGCTCCGGGAGGATGCTCCGGTGCACGTTACCGGCCAGGGCCTGGCCGACCGCGGCCACCAGGACCACGACACGGACGAACGCGTTACGCACCTCTACTCCCCGCTCGGTGCCTCGCTGCGGCCTGTCCCGCACTGCGTGGCGGGGGACATTTGCGCGGTGGCGAAACTGGGAAGCGCCGAAACCGGAGACACCATCTCCGGCCGGGACCGGCCGCTGCTGCTGGCCACCTGGGAGATGCCCGAGCCGCTGCTGCCCGTGGCCGTGGAGGCTGATTCGCGCAGTGACGAAGACGCCCTGGCGCGCAGCCTGGGGAAGATCGCGGCCGGCGATCCCACCTTGCGGGTGGAACGGAACCAGGAAACGCATCAGCTCGTCCTTTGGTGCATGGGGGAGGCCCACGCCGAGGTGGTGCTGGACAGGTTGCGGGACCAGGGCGTGAAGCTGCATACGGTGGACGTGGTGACGCCCTTGCGTGAAACTTTCTCGGCCCCCGCCGCCGGCCATGGGCGGCACGTCAAGCAGTCCGGCGGCCACGGGCAATATGCTGTCTGCGATATTGACGTGGAACCCCTGCCACGCGGCGGTGGCTTCGAATTCGTGGACAGGACGGTGGGCGGCGTGATCCCGGGGACGTTCATCCCGTCCGTGGAGAAGGGCGTCCGTGCCCAGATGGAAAAGGGGGTCAGCGCGGGCTTCCCGGTGGTGGACCTGCGGGTGACGCTCACGGGAGGCAAAGCGCACAGCGTGGATTCCTCCGATGCCGCATTCCAGGCCGCCGGGGCGCTGGCCCTGCGCGAGGCGGCGGCAGCAGGGCGGATCCAACTCCTGGAGCCGGTGTCATCGGTGGTCATCACTGTAACGGACGAGCACGTGGGGTCCGTGATGAGTGACTTGTCCGCCAGGCGCGGCAGGCTCACCGGAACCACCTCCTCCGGTGACGGCCTGACCGAAATCAGCGCTGAAGTCCCGGACCAGGAACTGCTGCGCTATGCCGTCGATTTGCGGGCCCTCACCGCGGGATCCGGGCGCTTCCGCCGCCGGTACCTGCGGCATGATCCGGTACCCGCCAGCTTCAGCACCCCGTAGCCGCACCTGCCATGAACGACGCAGCCAGGAAGATCCAGCGCGTCTACCTGACGCTGACCCTGGGAAACACCCTGGCGGCCTCGTTCATCTGGGGCATCAACACGCTCTTCCTGCTGGATGCGGGCCTAAGCAACCTGGAGGCCTTTGCCGCGAATGCCTTCTTTACGGCCGGCATGGTGCTGTTCGAGGTGCCGACCGGAGTAGTGGCGGACAGTTGGGGCCGCCGGGTTTCCTTCCTGCTGGGCACACTCACGCTGGCCGGGTCCACCTTCCTGTACTACCTGCTGTGGCAGTTTTCAGCCCCGTTCTGGTGGTGGGCCGTGGTCTCGGTCCTGCTGGGCCTGGGCTTCACCTTCTTCTCCGGCGCAGTGGAGGCCTGGCTGGTGGACGCCCTGAGTTTCGCCGGTTACGAAGGCGGGCTGGAAACGGTGCTTGGCCGGGGGCAGATGGTCTCCGGCGTTGCCATGCTGGCGGGCTCCGTGGCCGGCGGGGTCATTGCCCAGGCCAGCAACCTCGGTGTTCCGTTCCTCGTTCGGGTGGGCGTGCTCACCGCCATGTTCGCCGTGGCCTTCCTGCTCATGCACGACGTCGGCTTCACGCCTGAACGTTCGGCCCATCCGCTGCAGGCCACCCGGGCAGTATTGCGGGCATCCGTGGACAACGGACTGAAGAACCCGCCCGTCCGCTTCATCATGCTGGCGGCCCCGTTCACCGAAGGGGTGGGCATCTACGTTTTCTATGCCCTGCAGCCCTACCTGCTTCAGCTTTTCGGAGACCCGCGGGCCTATGCCATAGCGGGCCTGGCGGCGGCCCTGGTGGCAGGAGCGGACGTCGTCGGCGGATGGATGGCGCCCCGGGTCCGGAAACTGGTCCGGCGGCGGACCAGCGTGCTGATAGCCACGAACGTGGCCAGTGCACTCATCCTGGTGGTGCTCATGTTCACCAGCGTCTTCTGGCTGGCGTTGGTGCTCCTGGCACTCTGGGCAATCGTGTCCTCGGCCGGCACGCCCGTCCGGCAGGCATACCTGAACGACATGATTGCCTCGAAGCAGCGTGCCACAGTGCTGAGCTTCGATTCCCTGATGGGCTCGGCCGGGGGAGTGGTGGTGCAGCCGCTGCTCGGCCGGACCGCGGACCTCTACGGCTACCCGGCTTCACTGGCCGTGGGTGGGGCAGTGCAACTGATTGCGGCTCCCCTTATCCTGCTCAGCCGTCGGCAGCGCTCGCCGGCGGATGTTGCTACCGGAGTCGCGGCAGCGCCCTGAGCTGCAAAGACCCGGGCCCCGGACGCGTCGTCCAAGGCCCGGGTCTGCATGGAGCAGCGCCGCGGCCGCGGTAGCCGCTACTTGACGCCCGCCTCCACGGTTTCGCTGGCCGCCGGCGTCGCTTTTTCCTCGGCGGGCGGAGGTGAAGTCTTCAGCTTGAACCGTTTGCCGAGGTCACCGCCGTCGCCGCTGCGGTTCTTGTTGAAGATATCGAAGCCGACGGCCAAAAGGAGTACCAGGCCCTTGATGAGCTGCTGGTAATCGGTGCCCAGGCCCAGGATGGACATGCCGTTGTTGAGCACTCCCATGATCAGGCCGCCGATCATGGCCCCCGCGACTGTTCCGATCCCACCGGTAACAGCGGCGCCGCCGATGAAGGCTGCAGCGATGGAGTCCAGTTCGAAGCCTGTTCCACCGGCGGGCTGCGCAGAGTTGAGCCGCGCGGTGAAGACCAGGCCTGCGAGCGCGGCGAGCACGCCCATGTTCACGAAGAGCCGGAACGTGACGGCCTTGGTCTTAATGCCTGACAGTTCAGCTGCATGGAGGTTGCCGCCGATCGCGTACGTGTGCCGCCCGAAGACGCTGTTGTTCATCAGGGCGGTGTAGGCGATCACCAGCACGGCCAGGACCACCAGGACGATCGGCGTGCCACGGTAGGAGGCCAGCAGGAAGGTGATGATGAGCATGAGTAGCGCCGTGAAGGCGGTCTTGATGACGAACCAGACCAGGGGTTCGCTCTCGAGGTCGAACTTCCTGCGGATCCTGCGCTCCTTGAGGGCCTGGATCAGCAGCGCCACGGTAGCGCCGGCACCCAGGATCACTGTGAGCCACTCCAGGACGGACGTGCCGCCGGAGATGTCAGGAAGGAAGCCGCCGCCCAGGGCCCGCAGTTCGGCGGGGAAGGGGGTGATCTGCTGGTTCTTGAGGGTGATGAGCGTGAGTCCGCGGAAGATCAGCATGCCCGCCAGTGTGACGATGAAGGCCGGGATCCCCACATAGGCGATCCAGTAGCCCTGCCAGGCGCCCACGAGGGCCCCGACCAGCAGGCAGGCCGGGATTGCGGCCCACCACGGCCAGCCCCAGTGCACAATCATGACGCCGGCCACGGCGCCGATAAAGCCGGCGACGGACCCGACGGAAAGATCGATGTGACCGGCGATGATCACCATCACCATGCCGATGGCCAGGATGAGGATGTAACTGTTCTGGACCACCAGGTTGGTGACGTTCTGCGGTTCCAGCAGGATCCCGCCGGTCAGCCCCTGGAACAGCAGGACGATCAGGATCAGGGCAACGAAGATGCCAACCTGGCGGAGGCGGCTTGTGAGGAATCCGAGCGATTCTCGTAAGGCGGACATTTCGCTATTCCTTCTCTTTGGTCATGTAGTGCATCAGGGTTTCCTGGGTGGCCTCGGCGATGGGGACTTCACCCGTTATGTGGCCGGCGGCGAGGGTGTAGATGCGGTCGCAGATGCCCAGGAGTTCGGGAAGTTCCGAGGAAATGACGATCACGGCTTTTCCTTCGGCCGCGAGTTTGGCGATGATCGTGTAGATCTCGTATTTGGCACCGACGTCGATCCCGCGGGTGGGTTCATCGAGGATGAGCACGTCCGGGTCGGAGAACATCCATTTGCTCAGCACCACCTTCTGCTGGTTGCCGCCGGAGAGCTTGCCGGTGATGGCGGCCACCGAGGGTGCTTTGATGTTCATGCTCTTCCGGTAGCCGTTGGCCACCACGGTCTCCTGGTTCTTGTCCACGAAGCCGCGTTTGGCGAGCTTGCGCAGAGCTGCCAGGGAGATGTTGCGCTTGATGTCCTCGATGAGGTTCAGGCCGTAGTGCTTGCGGTCCTCGGTGGCGTACGCAATGCCGTGCCGGATGGCGTCAGAGACAGTTGAGGTGTTGATTTCCTCGCCGTACTTGTAGACCTTGCCTGACGTTGCGGTGCCGTAGGTACGGCCGAAGACGCTCATGGCGAGTTCCGTGCGTCCGGCGCCCATCAGCCCGGCAAGTCCCACCACTTCGCCCTTCCTGACATGCAGGTTGGCGTTGCGGACCACCATGCGGCTGTGGTCCTGGGGATGCCGGACGGACCAGTCTTCGATCCGGAGGACTTCTTCGCCGATGTTCGGCTCGCGGTCCGGGTACAGGCTCTCCAGGTCACGTCCCACCATGCCGCGGATAATCCGTTCCTGGGTGATCTGGCCCTCATCGAGCCGAAGGGTCTCGATGGTTTTGCCGTCCCGGATGATGGTGACGGCGTCGGCCACCTTGCGGATTTCATTGAGTTTGTGGCTGATGATGATGCTGGTGACCCCCTGGCCCTTCAAATGGAGGATCAGATCCAGCAAGTGGCCGGAATCCTCGTCGTTGAGGGCGGCCGTGGGCTCGTCCAGGATGAGCAGCTTCACTTCCTTGGACAGCGCCTTGGCGATTTCCACGAGCTGCTGCTTGCCCACGCTGATGTGCTGGACGGGAGTGACGGGGTTTTCGTCTAGGCCCACGCGGGCCAGCAGCTTTGCTGCCTCCAGGTTGGTCTTGCGCCAGTCCACCCATCCGTTGGTGGCTTGTTCGTTGCCGAGGTAGATGTTCTCGGCGATTGAGAGGTACGGGCTCAGCGCCAGTTCCTGGTGGATGATCACGATGCCCCGCTTCTCGCTGTCCGAGATGCTGGAGAAGTTGCAGGGTTCGTTTTCGAAGAGGATTTCCCCGTCGAAGGTGTTGTGCGGATAGACGCCGGACAACACTTTCATGAGCGTTGACTTGCCGGCGCCGTTCTCACCGCAGATGGCGTGCACCTCGCCACGGTTCACATCCAAGGTGACGTCCTGCAGCGCTTTCACGCCGGGGAACGTCTTGGTGATTCCTCGCATTTGAAGAATGGGTGTGTTCATCGTCAATTCCCACTGACTGGTCGAAGCTTCACCTTCCTGCTGCTGCAGGAAGGTGCGGGCGGGGCTGTGGCCGGATGCAGGTCCGGCCACAGCCCGGGACGCTGACTACTTGACGTCGGCGTCGGTGTAGTAACCCGAGTCGATCAGTTCCTTTTTGTAGTTGTCCTTGGTGATGATCACGGACTTCAGCAGGAAGGCCGGGACAACCTTGACCTTGTTGTCGTAGGTCTTGGTGTCGTTGGTCTCCGGTTCCTGGCCCTTGAGGACTGCATCAACCATCTTGACGGCCTGGGCGCCGAGCTGGCGGGTGTCCTTGAAGATGGTGGAGTACTGCTCGCCGGCGACGATGGACTTCACGGAGCCCTTTTCGGCGTCCTGGCCGGTGACTACCGGAAGGCTTCCCTTGGCGTAGCCGCCGGTGCTGGTGAGGGCGGAGATAATGCCGATGGACAGGCCGTCGTACGGGGAGAGGACGCCGTTCAGCTTGGTGCCCGAGCTGTAGGCGGAGGTGAGAATGTCTTCCATCCGCTTCTGTGCCACGGGTGCCTGCCAGCGAAGGATGGCGGCCTGCTCAAACTTGGCCTGGCCGCTGGGGACCTTCAGCGTGCCGGCATCCAGGTACGGCTTGAGGGTGTCCATGGCGCCGGTCCAGAAGAAGTTGGCGTTGTTGTCGTCCGGGCTTCCGGCGAAGAGTTCGACGTTGAAGGGGCCCTTGCCGTCCACCTTCTTGCCGCTGGCATCGACCAGGCCCAGGCCGGTCAGCAGCGACGTGGCCTGCTGGACGCCTACGGTGTAGTTGTCGAACGTGGTGTAGTAGTCCACGTTCGGAGTGCCGTTGATGAGACGGTCGTAGGCGATGACCTTGACGTTCTGCTCCTTGGCCTTGGCCAGGACGTCGGTCAGGGTGGTGCCGTCAATCGCAGCGATGATCAGGGCTTTGGCGCCCTTCGTCAGCATGTTCTCGATCTGCGAGACCTGGGTTGGGATGTCGTCGTTGGCGAACTGGAGGTCCGTCTTGTAGCCGAGGTCTTTCAGGGACTTCTCAACGTTGGCGCCGTCGGCAATCCATCGTTCGGATGTCTGGGTTGGCATCGAGATGCCAACCAGCGAGTCGCCGGGCTTCGCAGCGCCGCTGGATTCGGTGGCTCCGCCACGGGAGCCGCAACCGGTGGCTCCCACGGTCAGGGCGAGGACAAGGGCCACCGCGCCCATGAGTTTTTTGATTCTCACCATTTTCTCCTTCCGCGGCAGCATTGCCGCGAAGTGTTGTTGGGCCGGGAAGCAACGATGCTCCCGGCCCTGGCCACATGGTTGATGTGTCGGTTCAATATAGACTGATTTGTGAACGCTAACAAGAGCCTCCTGACGGAAACTCCGAAAACCTTTGACCTCATTGACTTCTTCTTTGTTAGCGTTCACACTTGCTGCAGCACTTAGCTCGACCCTGACCCTACAAAACCGGTAATGAGGCCTCTGCCTCCCGGATGGAGGCAACCCCATGCCAGCTGCGTTGTTCACTTCCAGCTCCGACGTCCACCCCGACCACTGCGTGATCGGGGTGGACTACGGAACCCTGTCAGGCCGTGCCGTGGTGGTGCGGGTCCGCGACGGCAAGGAGCTCGGCAGCGCCGTCCATGAGTATCCCCATGCAGTGGTGACCGGCTCCCTGCCCAAAGACGTGGCGGGCGACGACGGAGCACGGCTTCCCGGGGAATGGGCGCTTCAGGTGCCCAACGACTACAGGGACGTCCTGCGCATAGCCGTTCCCGCCGCGGTGGCCGCCGCGGGGATCGCCCCGGCCGCCGTCGTCGGTATTGCCACTGACTTCACCGCCTGCACCATGGTGCCCGTCAAGGCCGACGGCACGCCCCTGAACGAATTGCCGGGCTATGCCAACCGGCCGCATGCCTACGTGAAGCTCTGGCGCCACCACGCCGCCCAAGGGCAGGCCGACCGGATCAACCGGCTGGCCGCCGAACGGGGCGAAGAGTGGCTTCCGCGGTACGGGGGCCTGATCTCCTCCGAGTGGGAGTTCGCCAAAGGCCTGCAGCTGCTGGAAGAGGATCCGGAGGCCTACGGCGCCATGGACCACTGGGTGGAGGCGGCCGACTGGATCGTCTGGCAGCTGTGCGGCCGCTACGTCCGCAACGCCTGCACCGCCGGCTACAAGGGCATCTACCAGGACGGGCGGTATCCCTCGGCGGATTTCCTGGCCGCCCTGAACCCGGACTTCAAGGACTTTGTCAGTTCCAAGCTGGAGCACGCCATCGGGCGGCTGGGGGACGCCGCCGGCACCCTGACGGCGGAGGCGGCAGCCTGGACCGGGCTGCCGGAGGGCATCGCCGTGGCCGTGGGAAACGTTGACGCCCACGTCACGGTCCCTGCCGCCAAGGCAGTGGAAGCCGGCCAGCTGGTGGCCATCATGGGCACCTCCACCTGCCACGTCATGAACGGCAACGAACTGCGGGAAGTGCCGGGAATGTGCGGGGCAGTGGACGGCGGCATCGTGCCGGGCCTGTGGGGCTACGAGGCCGGGCAGTCCGGCGTGGGGGACATCTTCGGCTGGTTCACCAAGTACGGCGTCCCGCCCGAATACCACCAGGCTGCCAGGGACGGCGGGCTGGGGATCCATGAGTACCTCACCGAACTGGCGTCGCGGCAGGCCATCGGGGAGCACGGCCTGATCGCACTCGACTGGCACTCGGGCAACCGCTCGGTGCTGGTGGACCATGAGCTGTCCGGCATCGTGGTGGGCCAGACCCTCGCCACCAGGCCCGAGGACACCTACCGCGCCCTGCTGGAAGCCACGGCCTTCGGAACCCGCACCATCGTGGACGCCTTCCGCGACGCCGGGGTTCCGGTCAGGGAATTCATCGTGGCCGGCGGCCTGCTCAAGAACAGGCTCCTGATGCAGATCTACGCGGACGCCACCGGCCTTCAGCTGTCCACCATCGGCTCGGAGCAGGGTCCGGCCCTGGGATCCGCCATCCACGCCGCCGTCGCCGCCGGAGAATACGCTGACATCCGGGAAGCTGCCGCCGCCATGGGTTCCGAACCCGGTGAGGTCTACACGCCCATCCCGGAAAACGTGGCCGCTTACGAGGAACTCTTCCAGGAGTACAAGGCCCTGCACGACTACTTTGGCCGCGGCGGCAACGACGTGATGCACCGGCTCAAGGCCATCCAGCGCAAAGCTGCCCGGACCGCCCTGCCCGGTGCCGGCTCCGCCGCCGAAACGGCCGTGGAGGTGTCCGCATGAGTGCAGGGAATGGAACCGGAACCGGGATCCTGGAAACCATCGCCCGGGTCCGTGAAGAAGTGTGCGCGCTGCATGCCGAGCTGACCCGCTACGAACTGGTGGTGTGGACCGCGGGCAACGTTTCCGCCCGGGTGCCGGGCACCGACCTGATGGTCATCAAGCCCTCCGGGGTCGCCTACCAGGACCTGACCCCGGAGCAGATGATCGTGACCGACCTGCACGGCACGCCCGTCAGGGGCACCAACGTCGGTGGCGGCGGCACGGTGGACTGGGGCAACCCGCCGCTGTCTCCGTCGTCGGACACAGCAGCGCACGCCTACGTCTACCGGCACATGCCGGAGGTGGGCGGCGTGGTGCACACCCACTCCACCTACGCCACCGCCTGGGCTGCGAGGGGGGAGGCCATCCCGTGCGTGCTGACCATGATGGGCGATGAGTTCGGCGGCTCCATCCCGGTGGGCCCGTTCGCGCTGATCGGCGACGACTCGATCGGCCACGGGATCGTGGAGACGCTGAAGAACTCCAATTCACCGGCTGTCCTGATGCAGAACCACGGTCCCTTCACCATCGGCAAGGACGCCCGCTCCGCCGTGAAGGCCGCCGTGATGTGTGAGGAGGTGGCCCGCACCGTCCACATTTCCAGGCAGCTGGGCGAGCCCCTGCCCATCGACCAGGGCTCCATCGACTCCCTCTATGCCCGCTACCAGAACGTCTACGGCCAATAAAAAGCACAGGCCAGTAATCCAGCGCCGCCACATCACTTCCCAGGAGAATCCATGAGCACCGCAGCAAACACTTCCCTCGACGGCTACGAGGTCTGGTTCCTCACCGGCAGCCAGCACCTGTACGGGGAGGAAGTCCTCAAGCAGGTGGCCGCCCAGTCCCAGGAGATCGCCAACCAGCTCAACGCCAATTCCGCCGTCCCGGTCAGGATTGTCTGGAAGCCTGTCCTCACGGATTCGGACGCCATCCGGCGCACGGCCCTGGAAGCGAACTCGGATGATTCCGTGATCGGTGTAACCGCCTGGATGCACACGTTCAGCCCGGCCAAGATGTGGATCCAGGGCCTGGACCTGCTGCGCAAGCCGCTGCTGCACCTGCACACCCAGGCCAACCGGGACCTGCCGTGGGCGGACATCGACTTCGACTTCATGAACCTGAACCAGGCCGCGCATGGAGACCGCGAGTTCGGGTACATCCAGTCCCGCCTGGGCATCGCCCGGAAGACCGTCGTCGGGCACGTCTCCAACCCTGACGTGGCACGCCAGGTGGGTTCCTGGCAGCGGGCCGCCGCCGGATGGGCCGCAGTCCGCACCCTGAAGCTGACCCGCTTCGGCGACAACATGCGCAACGTCGCCGTCACCGAAGGCGACAAGACCGAGGCGGAGCTGCGCTTCGGCGTCGCCGTGAACACGTGGTCCGTCAACGAGCTCGCCGAGGCCGTGCACGGCGCGGCGGAGGCCGACGTCGACGCCTTGGTGGCGGAATATGAGGACCTTTACGACGTGGTGCCGGAGCTCCGCGCAGGCGCGGCCAGGCATGAATCGCTGCGGTACGGGGCCCGGATCGAACTCGGCCTGCGCAGCTTCCTGGAGGCCAACGGCTCCGCCGCGTTCACCACGTCCTTCGAGGACCTGGGCGCCCTGCGCCAACTTCCCGGCCTCGCGGTGCAGAGGCTCATGGCCGCCGGGTACGGCTTCGGCGCCGAAGGCGACTGGAAGACCGCCATCCTGGTCCGCGCCGCGAAGGTGATGGGCGCAGGCCTGCCCGGCGGTGCCTCGCTCATGGAGGACTACACCTACCACCTGGAACCCGGGTCCGAGAAGATCCTGGGCGCGCACATGCTGGAAGTCTGCCCTTCACTCACGGCATCGAAGCCGCGCCTGGAAATCCACCCGCTGGGCATCGGCGGCAAGGAAGACCCGGTCCGCCTGGTGTTCGACGCCGATGCCTCCCCGGGCGTCGTCGTCGCCCTGTCCGACATGCGGGACCGTTTTCGCCTGGTGGCAAACGCCGTCGACGTCGTTCCCCTGGAGCAGCCGCTGCCCAACCTGCCCGTGGCCCGCGCCCTGTGGGAGCCCAAGCCGGACTTCGCAACCTCCGCCGCGGCATGGCTCACCGCCGGCGCCGCCCACCATACCGTTCTCTCCACCCAGGTGGGCATGGCAGTGTTCGAGGACTTCGCCGAGATCGCCAAAACCGAACTGCTGACCATTGACGAAGGCACCTCCATCCGGCAGTTCAAGAAGGACCTCAACTGGAACGCCGCCTACTACAAGCTGGCCGGCGGGATCTGACCCAGTGGCACGGCTGAGCTCCCGGCTCCTGCCACGGACAAGAACCTCGTGACGCGCGGCAAGCCGCGCCGGCTGCCGAGGCTTGAGGACGTGGCGGAGCTGGCCGGGGTCTCGCACCAGACCGTGTCACGGGTGGTCAACAACCACCCCAACGTGAGCGCGGGGACGCGGGAAAGAGTGGAAGCGGTGATAGCCCGGCTTGGCTACCGCCGCAACACCGCAGCCCGGAGCCTGGTCACCCGGCGCTCGCAGACCATCGGGGTCCTGGGCAGCGAGCTCTCCCAGTACGGTCCTGCCAATACATTGCTGGGCGTGGAACGCGCTGCAAGGGACGCGGGATATTTCGTCAGCGTCGCCGCGTTGCGGGAGTTCAGCCGCGACGCGATCCTGGACGCCGTCAGGCACTTCCTGGACCAGTCGGTGGACGGCATCGTGGTAATCGTTCCGCACCTTGAGACGCTGGCGGCGCTGGCGGAACTTCCCATCGGAGTGCCGGTGGTGGCCGTGGGACCCGATGGGAACGACACGGTTGGCGGCGTCAGGGTGGACCAGCGCCGCGGGGCTGAACTGGCCGTGCGGCACCTTATCGGGCAGGGGCACGTCCGGATCGGGCACGTCGCGGGGCCGCAGGACTGGATCGATGCCGTGGCGCGCGCCGACGGCTGGCGGTCCACCCTTGCCTCTGCCGGACTCGATACGGACCTGATCATCGAAGGTGACTGGAGCGCCGGCAGCGGCTACGAAATCGGCCGGCGGATCGCGGCGACCCGCCGGGCAACTGCCCTCTTCGTGGGCAACGACCAGATGGCCTTGGGAGTCCTTCGCGCACTGACCGAGGCCGGCATCAAAGTGCCGCAGGACGTGTCCGTGGTGGGCTTCGACGACCAGCCCGAGGCCGGCTACTTCAGTCCGCCGCTGACGGTGGTTCGGCAGGACTTCGAGGAACTGGGCCGGCGGTGCATGCAGATGATGTTCACGGCGTTCGACGGGACGGAAGGACCCCGGACACTGGTGGTGGAGCCGGAACTCGTCCTGCGCAGCAGCACGGCGCCGCCCGCCTGAAAAGTCCGCCCGGAGACCGGGCCGGCAGCTGATTTAATCCGGGGGAGACCGCCGCGAAACGTGGCCACAACAATCGCTGCGTAGGTTTCATTGCATGACGGACACCCTGCTCATCCGGCTCCGCGACTGGCTGCTGGATACGTTCACCTACGAATCCGAGTCCAATGCCGCCGGCGCCATGGCCGACGCCAGCCGGTGGGGCTGGCTTCCGGCCTTGAGTGGAGTGTCCCTGGGCGCCGACCAGGCCCGGTCCGAGCATGCAGGAACAGCGGGTGGAAGCGGCGGAATGTCTGCTTAGCCACACTATTGCGCCAGTAGGGCGATAATGCCCTAAACTGCTGCACTGAGGTGCCTGAATGGCGCTGCGCAGCAACGAAAGTGAACAGGCTATGGCTACCGATTACGATGCTCCACGCAAGCAGGAAGAAGAGTCGCCCGCCGACTCTCTTGAAGCCCTCCAGGCGTCGCGGAGCGGCAACGCGCAGACAGCGGTCATCGATGTCGACGAGAACGACACTGCCGAGGGCATTGACCTGCCGGGTGCGGATCTTTCCAACGAGGAACTGACGGTCATTGTTGTTCCCGAGCAGTCCGATGAGTTCACCTGCTCGTCGTGCTTCCTGGTCCGCCACCGCTCGCAGGTTGCCCGGGAAAAAGACGGCCTGAAGTACTGCCGCGACTGCGAAGGCTGACCCTTCTTCCGGATTGCCCGGCGCCGGCCACCCCCCTCGGGTGACCGGCGCTTCTTGTCTCCTGCCGCCGTCGTTATCCCGGTAACGGCAAGGTGCCGGAACAATGCCGAAAGAACACGGAACGGGTTCCAAACGGGCCGGCGGGAAGCCATGTTTCGGCTCTCGCTATACAGGGGCGTGATGAAGGGCGCCGCGGGTTAACGGTTGCGTGGCGAAGCGGCAACAAACCTCGTTTCGCGCCGTAAACGCTCCTACTCTTGAGCTATCCATTCGCTCCACACATGGGTGGCTCCAAAATGAAAAAGTTCTACACCTGGCTGGCTGCCATCCTCCTGGCGGCCGGGCTGGGAATCGTGGTTCCGGGGCCCGCCTCCGCTTCCACCTCCTACTGCGGGCTCGTATGGGGGTCTTTGGCCAAGGCCGACCAAAGCATGAGCACCGCCACCGTCACCAATGTCCGGACCGGGCAGCACTACTGCTTCGACAGGATGGTGGTGGACCTCAACGGCGCCGTTGCGGGTTATACCGTGCGGTACGTTCCACAGATAGTCCAGGACGGGTCCGGCTTTGCCATCCCCGTCCGGGGGAACGCGCGCCTGCAGGTGACGGTGAACTCGCCCGCCTACGACGAGGACTACAACTCCACCTACAACCCGCCGAACCAGGCTGAGCTCTCAAACGTTGCCCGCTACCAGACTTTCCGCCAGGTGGTCTTTGCCGGCAGCTACGAGGGCTACACCAGCATCGGGCTGGGCGTACGGGCCCGCCTGCCGTTCCGGGTCTTCACCCTGGACGGGCCGGGCTCCGGGTCGCGCCTGGTGGTTGACGTGGCGCACTACTGGTGACAGCCAGGCAATCAGCACCGAAGGTGCCGTTCCCCCGGTTTCCAGGGGAACGGCACCTTCCTTCGCCGGCGGTGACGGCCTCCGGAAGCCTCCGCGCCTTTACTCCGGGACCACCAGCGCGGGGGTATCCCGCTTAAGGGTCTCGCCGCGGAAGAAGCCGGGGCGGACCCTGGCCATGATGAGCATGACGACGGCACCGGACGCCAGGATGCCGACGCCCAGGACAAAGACCAGGCCCACCCCGAACACCTCCGAGCCGCTGCCGAACTCCGGCGCCCAGCTGTCCACGGCGGTCTGCAGGAACACTACGAACAGTCCCACGCCGCCCAGCACCGGGCATACCAGGCGGAGGAGGAAATGGCGCATGCTGTTGAACAGGCTGTGGCGGAAGTACCAGGCGCAGGCCAGGGCGGTGAGGCCGTAGTAGAAGCAGATCATCAGCCCGAGCGCCAGGATGGTGTCATTGAGGACATTCTCGCTGACCACGTGCATCACGGCGTAGAAGCCCGCGGACATGATGCCGGCGGCAACCGTGGCGAAGCCCGGCGTCGCAAACTTCCTGCTGACCCGGCTGAACGGCTCCGGAAGCGCGCCGTAGTACCCCATGGCCAGCAGGCTGCGGGACGGCGACATGAACGTGGACTGCAGGGACGCGGCGGAGCTGGACAGCACTGCCATGGACATAAGGATGGCGAACGGACCCATGATGGGAGAGGCCAGTGCCGTGAAGATGTTTTCGTGGATCTCGGTGTTGTTCAGGCCGTTGCCGGTATCACCTACGCCGGCGAACATCATGGTGGCGATGCTCACCGTCAGGTAGATCGCCAGGACGATCACGGCGGTCAGGGTTCCGGCCAGTCCTGCCGTCCTCTTGCCGTTGGAGGTTTCCTCATTGACGGTCAGGCAGACGTCCCAGCCCCAGTAGACAAAGATGGACAGTGAGATGCCTGCGGCGATCTGCCCGAAGGTCTCGATCCTGGTGACGTCGAACCACTCCCAGCTGAACGGGATGGCAGTGTCAGAGGCGGACCAGTTGGCGAAGGCCATGCCTACAAAGAGGCCCAGGACAAGCAGCTGGAATCCCACCAGGCTGTACTGGACCAGCTTGGTGGTGTGCAAGCCGCGGTAGCTGACCCAGACGGCCAGGGCCACAAACACAAAGCAGGTCAGCACGTTCAGGGCCTTGTTTGCCGCCAGGTCGGCGAGCTCCGGCGAGCCCGTCAGCTGGGAAAGGAAAAGGTAAAAAAAGTCGACGGCGACTCCCGCGAGGTTGGAGAGCACAATGATGTTGGCCGCCAGCAGGCCCCACCCGCCCATCCAGCCAACCCACGGGCCGAAGGCCTTGGTGACCCAGGTGAAGGTGGTGCCGCTGTCCGGGGAATCGGCGTTGAGTTCCCGGTAGGCAAGGGAGACCAGGATCATGGGGATGAAACCGATCAGGAAGATGACGGGCAGCTGGAGCCCGGCTTCGTTGACCGTGGGGCCAAGGGCGCTGGTCAAGGTGTAGGCGGGGGCGATGGTGGAAATGCCCAGGACGACGACGGCGAGAAGTCCCAGCTGCCCGCCCTTCAGTCCTTTGGGGCTCGTGCCGGCGGCTGCCGGTGAAGGCCTCCCGGAGCCGTAGGCGGATGTGCTGGTGCGGATGGTCTCGGTCATGGCACCACTTTCTGGAGAAGTTGAGACGACGGTCACTATATGAATGGCGTTCATTTAGTATGGAGGGGAGCGCCTCAGGAAGCAAGGAAAATAATGAACGGCGTTCTTTTGTTTCGGTTGTGAGCGATTTAGTAAGCTCACTGAGAAATTCCCCGCGAGCCCTCGGCCGTGCCCGCTGGTGCTGGTAGCGTCGGGCTTACTGGACCAATTGAGGAGGATGCATGAAAGCTTCACCGACACTGACCAACAACCTGCAGGCCGTGCTCGCCGACCTGATTGAACTGCACATCCAGGGCAAGCAGGCACACTGGAATATTGTGGGAACCAACTTCCGCGACCTCCACCTGCAGCTGGATGAGATCGTTGACGCTGCCCGCCAGTTCGCCGACGACACCGCCGAGCGGATGCGGGCCCTCCACGCCCTGCCTGACGGCCGCAGCTCCACCGTGGCCGGGTCCACCAGCCTGGCCCAGTTCCCTGACGGCCTGATCAGCACCAAGGATGCGATCGAGCGGATCGTGGCTGCCCTTGAGGCTGCCGTTGGCACCATGCGCAAGGTTCACGATGAGGTGGATGAAGAGGATCCCACCACCGCGGACCTGCTGCACGAGTTCATCGCCAAGCTGGAGCAGTTCGCCTGGATGGTCAATGCTGAAACCATGAAGCCCACCGCGAGCGTTACGGCGCCGGACTCCAAGTAGCAGCACCCGCGGCGAAGCGGCCTGCCCGGCGCCCGCAGCCGGAGCCACACGCTCCGGCTGCGGGCGCTTTGCTGTCACCGGCGGGGGCGCGCCTTGCGGCCTTCAGCTGGCTGCCTTGGGCACCTTCCGGAGTACGACGGCGGCGAGGACGGCCGCCGTCGCCATCAGTACCAGTCCAATCGCTGCGGTGACGTGCACCCCTGACTCGAAGGCCGAGCCGGCGGCCTGCCGGAGGGTGCTGGCCATGGGGCCCGGCAGGCCGGCTGCCAGGTCCATGGCTCCAGCGAGGGTCTCTCGGGCGTGCGCGGTGCTTTGGGCGGGGGCGGTTTCTGCGAGGCCGGCCGGAAGCCGCAAGTTGTGCTGGTAGGAAGCCGTGAGGATGGAACCCAGCACGGCGGTTCCCAAAACGGCGCCAATTTCGTACCCCGTCTCGGAAATCGCTGCCGCCGCCCCGGACTTTTCCGGCGGCACGCTTCCCAGGATGAGATCGTTGGAGATGGTCTCCGCCGTCCCCACGCCCAGTGCAAGGACCAGCAGCGCGCCGAGGAGCAGCGCGGGCCCGCCCCCGGTGCTTCCGAAAGCCACCATGCTGTAGCCGGCGGCGCTCATGGCGAGTCCTGCCGCCATCACGAAGCCCGGCCGTACTTTCCTCACCGCCGGCACCACGGCAAGGCCCGACACCATGGTGGCCACCAGTGCCGGGACCATGGCCATTCCGGCAGCCGAGGGGGACATGCCCTCAATGAGCTGGAGGTGCTGGGCGAGGAAGAGGATAAAGCCGTTGAATGAAAACAAGGCCAGGATATTGGCAGTGATGGCCATGCTGAACACCCTGTTCCGGAACAGGGGCAGGTCCAGCAGCGGACTGTGCAGCCGCTGCTGCCTGCGTACGAAGGCCGCGCCCATTGCCAGGCCGAGCGCCATGGTTCCGAGGGCTGTGGCACCCGGGCCTTCGGTGGCCAGGTCCTTGATCCCGTAAACCATGGGAACCATGGTGAATAGGGAGAGCAGGATGCTGGGCACGTCCACCTTCCCCGGTGACGGGTCCCTGGACTCCGGGATGAAGGCCGGGCCCAGGGCCAGGAGCGGCAGCATGATGGGCACTGCCACCAGGAGTACGGCTCCCCACCAGAACTGTTCCACCAGCCACCCGCCGAGGATGGGCCCCAGTGCGGCGCCGCCCGAGAATCCGGCGGCCCAGATGGCGATGGCCAACCTCCGCCGGTTGGGGTCCGGGAAGATGTTGCGGATCAGGGACAGCGTGGCGGGCATCAGCATGGCGCCGAAGAAGCCAAGGAAAGCCCTGCCTGCGATGAGCCATCCGGCGCTGGGGGCAAAAGCGGTTGCTGCCGAGACTGCGGCAAAGCCGATGCTGCCGATGACCAGCAGGCGGCGCCGGCCGATCCTGTCGCCCAGGCTTCCCATGGCAACCAGCAGCCCGGCCAACACCAGCGGGTAGGCGTCCACAATCCACAGCAGTTCTACTCCCGAGGTGCGGAGGGCGGCGGCAATGGCAGGCAGGGCGAAGGTCAGGGCTGTGTTGTCCACGGCTACCAGCAGGACCGGGAACATCAGCAGGCCCAGCGCCAGCCAGTCGCGCCAGCTGCCCCCGGGCAGGCCTGGCGCGGGCAATGCGGTTGGAGCCGGGCGGATGGTGCTCTGTTGGGAGGCGGCGGGCATGATCATGCTTTAACTATACCGTCTGGACGGTATAGTTAAGAAACAGCTTCGTGACCATGCATGATGGGAACCATGGCCAGAAAACCCGTTGCGCGAGATGCCGTCCTGGATGCCTTCGAAGAACTCCTGATCGACGTGGGGGAGCGGGCTGCCACCCTGGACGCGGTGGCCAAGCGCGCGGGCGTCTCCAAGGGGGGCCTCCTGTACCACTTCCCCAACAAGGAAGCGCTGATCGCCGCCACCCTTGAACGGCTGGACCGCCTGGCAGGGGAGGACCTCGCCGCCATGGCCTCCGCACCGGAGGGGGCGGCGGCATACTTCATCAAGTCGTCGCTGTGGTCCGATACTCCGATGGACCGCTCCTTTGTGGCCGTGACCCGGCTGGCGGAGGTGGCCCACGAGGAAGCCCGCCGCCGCTTCGCCGCCATCCAGCAGCAATGGCTGGAGCTTATCGGGCAGGACGTGGGCACGCCCATGGCAAAGGCAGTGCTGTACATGGGGGACGGGCTGTACTTCAACGCCATGTGGGAAAGCGGGCCGTCCGGGAAGGCGGGGAGCAGGCAGGCGGACGTGGCGGAACTCCTGTCAGCCGTGGAACGGCTACGGGGCTAGCTGACATTTGCCCCCGGGCCCGCGGCATAGGAGAATTGTGCTGTGTGCGGGCCGTTACCCGTGCGCCAAAGACAACCCAAATGAATAGCCTTTGATCTGCGGCGGGAGAGTTCTGCCAGAAGGTACAAGCAGGCGCCGTAGGAGCAATACCTCCCCAGGAATCTCACAGGCCCATGTACCGCCGCGGCGAGGCACCTCTGGAAAGCAGCACGCCGTCCGCTTTGAGGTCCGCTCCCCGGATCCCTTGACTGACGTGCTCACCGACGGTGCAAGCGGTGCCCGCGTGTTCAGGCAACGCGGAAACTCTCAGGTACAGATACAGAGCGGGGAGGACCCGAATCGATGCGGCGTATCCTGCGCCGCCTTAGTTATGGAGTTCCTCGTGACTGTATCTCCGGCCTCCGCCGTTCCGGCCACTGCCACCCCGGCAACTGCCGAACCCGCTTCTGCCGCCACCTTTGTTGACCGGCACATCGGCGCAAGGCGCAAGGCCGACGTCGAAACCATGCTCAAGGCCGTGGGCTACGACACCGTGGACGCGCTGGTTGATACCGCCGTCCCCAAGGACATCCGGCAGGACTCTGCGCTGGAACTGGCAGGTGCGCTGAGCGAGGTGGAGGCCCTCACTGAGCTCCGCCGGCTGGCCGGCAAGAACAAGACCGCGGTGCAGATGATCGGCCAGGGCTACTACGACACCGTCACGCCGCCGGTGATCCGCCGCAACATCCTCGAGGGCCCGGCGTGGTACACCGCATACACCCCGTACCAGCCGGAGATTTCCCAGGGCCGGCTCGAGGCGCTGCTGAACTTCCAGACCATGGTGCAGGACCTGGTGGGCCTGCCCATCGCCAATGCCTCCCTGCTGGACGAAGCAACGGCCGTGGCCGAGGCCGTGCTGATGATGCGGCGGGCCAATAAGAACGCAGATGCCCGGGACGGCAAGACTGTGCTGGATGCCGACTGCCTGCCGCAGACCATTGCCATCGTGAGGGGACGGGCAGAGGCACTGGGCTTCGAGGTGGAAGTGGCCGACCTTTCCAACGGACTTCCCGACGGCGCCATCAATGGTGTGGTGCTCCAGCAGCCGGGCGCTTCCGGCCGCGTCTTTGACCACGCCGCAGTGATTGCCGACGCCAAGAGCCGCGGGGCGCTGGTGACCGTGGCCGCCGACCTCCTGGCCCTCACCCTCATCACGCCTCCCGGCGAGCAGGGCGCGGACATCGCAGTGGGCTCCGCCCAGCGCTTCGGCGTCCCGCTGTTCTACGGCGGCCCGCACGCGGCCTACATGGCTGTGCAGAAGGGCCTCGAACGCTCCATGCCGGGCCGCCTCGTCGGTGTCTCGAAGGACAACGCCGGCGTTCCCGCCTACCGCCTGGCACTCCAGACCCGCGAGCAGCACATCCGCCGCGAGAAGGCCACGTCCAACATCTGTACCGCCCAGGCGTTGCTGGCCATCGTGGCTTCGATGTACGCCGTGTACCACGGCCCGGAGGGCCTGAAGGCGATCGCCCAGTCAGTACACTCCCACGCGAAGATGCTGGCCGCGTCCCTCAAGGCCGCCGGTTTGGACGTGCTGCACACCAGTTTCTTCGACACCGTCACCGTCTCCGTGCCGGGCAACGCTGCCGGGATCGTCGCTGCCGCCGAAGCCACGGGCATCAACCTGCGCCTCATCGACGCGGACACGGTGGGCTTCTCCGCCGATGAAACGACAACATCAGAAATTGCCGCCGGGGTGCTGAAGGCCTTCGGCGTCCCGGCCGCCGCGGACGGCGAGGGAGAATTCGCGCTGGACGCCGCCGTCGTGCGTTCCTCCGGGTACCTGCAGCACCCGGTGTTCAACACGCACCGTTCCGAGACCCAACTGCTGCGCTACATCAGGAAGCTTTCGGACCGTGACCTTGCGCTGGACCGCACCATGATCCCGCTGGGCTCCTGCACCATGAAGCTGAACGCCACGGCCGAGATGGAGGCCATCTCCTGGCCGGAGTTCGCCTCCATCCACCCCTTCGCCCCGGACTCCCAGACGGAGGGCTGGCGCGAACTGATTGCCGACCTCGAGGCGCAGCTGACCGAGATCACCGGGTACGACCAGGTGTCCATCCAGCCCAACGCCGGCTCCCAGGGCGAGCTCGCCGGCCTGCTGGCGATCCGCGGCTACCACCACTCCCGCGGGGACCAGCAGCGCAACGTCTGCCTGATCCCGGCATCGGCGCACGGCACCAACGCCGCGTCCGCAGTCCTGGCCGGCATGAAGGTGGTTGTGGTGGCCACGGCACCGGACGGAACCATTGACCACACTGACCTGTACGCCAAGATCGAAGCCAACAAGGATGCCCTGTCCTGCATCATGATCACGTACCCGTCCACTCACGGGGTGTACGACGCCGACGTCCGTGAAGTCTGCGACGCCGTCCACGCAGCCGGCGGCCAGGTATACATCGACGGCGCCAACCTCAACGCGCTTGTCGGGCTGGCGCAGCCGGGCAAGTTCGGCGGCGACGTTTCGCACCTGAACCTGCACAAGACCTTCTGCATCCCGCACGGCGGCGGCGGACCCGGCGTCGGCCCGGTTGCTGCCAAGGCCCACCTGGCACCGTTCATGCCCGGCAACGCCGCCACCTGGACCGAAGGCAACGACGTGCCGATCTCGGCGTCAAAGTACGGCTCCGCGGGCGTGCTCCCCATTTCCTGGGCGTACGTGAAGCTGATGGGCGGCCACGGACTCACCGAGGCCACCAAGTCCGCGCTGCTGGCAGCGAACTACGTCGCAGCCCGCCTGAACGATTTCTTCCCGGTCCTCTACACCGGCGAAGGCGGGCTTGTGGCACACGAGTGCATCCTTGACCTGCGCGAGCTCACGGCACGGACCGGGGTCACGGCCGAGGACGTGGCCAAGCGGCTCATCGACTACGGCTTCCACGCCCCCACCCTGGCCTTCCCCGTCGCGGGGACGCTCATGGTGGAGCCCACGGAGTCCGAGGACCTCGGGGAAATCGACCGCTTCATCGAGGCCATGATCGCGATCCGCGCCGAAATCGACCAGGTGGCGGACGGTGACTTCACTGTTGCAGAGAGCCCGCTCCGGAACGCTCCGCACACGGCCGCCGCGGCCATCAGCAGCGACTGGGACCGCGCCTACCCCCGCGAGCAGGCCGTGTTCCCGGTGAAATCGCTTAAGCAGGACAAGTACTTCCCGCCGGTGGGCCGCATCGACGGCGCAGCGGGGGACCGGAACCTGATCTGCTCCTGCCCGCCGCTTTCCGAGTTCGAAAACTAAGGACACGCTCCATGGCTGAGAAGCACACTGCCCTGTACGACGAGCACAAGAAGCTGGGGGCATCCTTCACCGACTTCGGCGGCTGGCAGATGCCGCTCAAGTACAGCTCCGAGCTCGCCGAACACCACGCCGTCCGGAATAGCGCCGGCCTGTTCGACCTCTCGCACATGGGCGAAGTCTGGGTGACCGGGCGGGACGCGGCCGCCTTCCTGGACTACGCGCTGGTGGGAAAGATCTCCGCCATGCCGGTGGGCAAGGCCAAGTACTCTCTGATCTGCAATGAGGACGGCGGCATCATCGACGACCTCATCACGTACCGCCGTCCCGCAACCGCCGGCAGCGCAGAAGGCAGTACCGACCGCTTCCTGGTGGTCCCCAACGCCGGCAACGCCGCAGTGGTGGCTGCTGAGCTTTCCAAGCGGGCTGCCAGGTTCGATGTGGAGGTGAATGACGCCTCCGCCGTGACGTCACTGATCGCCGTCCAAGGCCCCGCGGCGCAGGAACTGCTGCTCCGGCTGGTCCCCGCAGCCCGGCACAGCCAGGTGACGGAACTGAAGTACTATGCCGCCGTCGAGGTTCCGTTCCTGGTGGGCGGCGCCGGACTGGATTTGCTGCTCGCCCGCACCGGCTACACCGGCGAGGACGGGTTTGAGATCTTCGTGTCCAACGACGACGCCACCGGCCTGTGGCAGGCGCTCATCGCCATTGCCGAGGACGGGGAGCTGACCCCCGCCGGGCTGGCCTCACGCGACTCACTCCGGCTTGAGGCAGGCATGCCGCTCTACGGGAATGAGCTCTCCCTGCAGGGCGATCCCTTCGCCGCAGGCCTGGGACCCGTCGTCGCACTGTCCAAGGAAGGCGACTTCGTGGGGAAGGCGGCGCTCGCCGCGAAGAAGGACGCCGGCGCCGGCTCCACCACAGGCCGAAGGCTCGTCGGGCTCAAGGGACTCGGCCGCCGTGCAGGCCGGGCCCACTATCCGGTCCTCAAGGACGGCAAAGTGGTAGGCGAAGTCAGCTCCGGCCAGCCCTCACCCACCCTGGGGTACCCCATTGCCATGGCCTACGTGGACGTTGAGTTCACCGCTGTTGGCACCACCCTGGATATCGACCTGCGAGGTAAGGCAGAGCCGTTCGAAGTCGTCGACCTGCCGTTCTATAAACGCGCCAGGTAGGGCGCCTCCCCGTGGTCACCTTTGGCCCGGTGGGAGCGGCATCCTCCGCGTGCTGCTCCGTGGCTGGCTTCGGGACCGGCGGACCGGACTTTTCACGCGTGCTGGCTCGTTCCTCGCCTCTGACGCACGCTTCCGAAAAGCCCGGCTCCGCCGGCGCTCGTGCCCACGTCGCCTTGGTGACGCTCCACCCACCCATTACACGTCTCGTTAGGAATCCCACCATGGCCGTTGGCGTCTTTGATCTGTTTTCCATTGGGATCGGACCTTCGAGTTCTCATACTGTGGGGCCGATGCGGGCTGCTGCTGTTTTTGCTGAGGAGCTGAAGGCTTCGGGGGTGCTGGCGGGGGTGGCGTCGTTGCGGGTGGATTTGTATGGGTCGTTGGCGGCGACGGGCCACGGGCATGGGACGATGACGGCCATTTTGCTGGGTTTGGAGGGGTTCCATCCGGAGCTGATTTTGCCGGAGGAGGTGGAGGAGCGGCTGGCGGCGATCGCGGAGACGGGGTTGCTGCAGCTGGCCGGTGCGGTGGCGTTGCCGTACGGGGTGAAGGATATGGTGCTGCGGCCGTTGACTGTCCTGCCGCGGCACACGAACGGGATGACGTTCACGGTCTCCGACGCGTCGGGCGAGGTTCTGCATGCGGCGACGTTCTTTTCGGTGGGCGGCGGGTTCATTGTCCGTGAGGGTGAGGAGGACGCGGCCCAGCTGGAGCTGGAGGAGTCCAAGAAGGAGCTGCCGTTGCCGTTCCGGACCGCGGCGGAGTTGCTGGAGCATTGCCGGGAAACGGGGCTGGGCATCAGTGATGTGATGCGGGTGAACGAGGAGGACAGCCGCACCCCGGGGGAGATCCGGGCGGGCCTGCTGCACATCTATTCGGTGATGGAGGGGTGTGTGGCCGCGTCGCTGAAGCGTGAGGGGGTGCTGCCGGGCGGGTTGAAGGTCCGCCGCCGGGCCCCGGACTGGTATGACCGGCTGCGGAAGGAAAGCGCCCGGCCGGCCGGGTCCGAGGACGAAGGCGACGGGGCCGAGTTCCATGATCCGAAGTATTGGCAGGAGTGGGTTAATTTGATCGCCCTGGCGGTCAATGAGGAGAACGCCTCGGGCGGGCGGGTGGTCACGGCGCCGACGAACGGGGCGGCGGGGATCATCCCGGCGGTGCTGTATTACGCGCTGCATTTCGCGCCGGGGATGGAGAACGCGTCCCGGGCGGACCGGGAGGATGTGGTGGTGAAGTTCCTGCTCGCCGCGGGCGCGGTGGGGGTCCTGTACAAGGAGCAGGCGTCGATTTCGGGGGCTGAGGTGGGCTGCCAGGGCGAGGTGGGCTCGGCGTCGTCGATGGCCGCCGCAGGGCTGGCGGAGGTGATGGGCGGGACTCCGGCGCAGGTGGAGAACGCCGCGGAGATCGCGATGGAGCACAACCTGGGCCTGACCTGTGATCCGATCGGGGGCCTGGTGCAGGTGCCCTGCATTGAACGGAACGCGATCGCGGCGGCGAAGGCGATCAACGCGGCGAAGATGGCGCTCTGGGGCGACGGCTCGCACCGGGTTTCGCTGGACGAGGTCATCGTGACCATGCGGGAGACCGGCAAGGACATGAGCTCCAAATACAAGGAAACGGCCATGGGCGGCCTCGCCGTCAACGTCGTCGAATGCT
>NZ_JBNZGA010000025.1:0-34301 GCF_050573415.1 Paenarthrobacter sp. NEAU-H11
GTCAAGTTTTCTGTGTAAGGGACCGGTCGGTTATCCGGTCTGCCGGGTGGTCAGATCGGAAGCCGGTTGGGGAATTGAACGGCGAAAGCGTTCAGTGCCTGGTGCCAGCCTTGGGTGCCGGTTCCGAGCTCGCCGCCGCGGGTGGTCTCGATGTTTCTGATCCCGAGGTAGACCAGCTTGATCGCGGCCTCGTCGGAGGGAAATGAGCCCCTGGTTTTGGTGATCTTCCGCAGTTGGTAGTTGATCGATTCGATCTGGTTCGTGGTGTAGATGACTTTGCGGATCTCGGGGGTGAAAGCCAGGAACGGGGTGAAGTCTTCCCAAGCGTTCCGCCAGGCCAGCACCGCCCCGGGAGCTGTGCTCTGCCAGGTCTCCGCGAAGGCCTCCATGGCCAGCTCGGCCGCCTGCACGGTCGGTGCGGTGTAGATCGGGCGCATGTCCCGGGCCATGGCTTTGCGTGCACCGTAGGAGGCGTATTTCATGGCCGAGCGCAGCAGGTGCACGACGCAGGTCTGCACGACGGTTTGGGGGTAGATGCTGTTCACCGCTGCCGGCAGCCCGGTGAGCCCGTCGCAGCACAGGATCAGGATGTCGGCGGCTCCGCGGTTACGGATCTCGGTGAGCACGTTGGCCCAGAACTTCGCCCCTTCGCTGGTGCCCAGCCACAGGCCCAGGACCTGCTTGCGGCCCTCTACGTCCACGCCCACGGCCACGTGGCAGGCCTTGTTCACCACCACGCCGCCGTCCCTGATTTTCAGCCAGATCGCGTCGATGTAGACGATCGGATACACGGACTCCAGCGGCCGGTTCTGCCACTGGGCGAGCTCATCGGCAATCACGTCGGTCACCCTCGAAATTGTCGCCGCGGAGACCTTGGTCCCGTAGATTTCATCGAGGTGGGAGCCGATATCCCGGGTGCTCATTCCGCGGGCGTAAAGGGACAGGATCATGTCTTCGACCTTGCCCAGCCGGCGGGCCCGCTTGGGCACGATGACCGGTTCGAAGGAGCTGTTCCGGTCCCGTGGCACGGTGACCTGCACCGGCCCCTGGAGGGTCTGAACGCTCTTGGTGGTCTTGCCGTTGCGGGAATTGCCCGTGCCCTGCCCTGCGGGGTCCCCGGACTCGTAGCCGAGGTGGTCGCTCATCTCCGTTTCCAAGGCCCGTTCCAGGACCGCGCGGGTCATCCGGGAGAGGAGCTCTTCAACACCGTTGCGGCCCTCTCCGAGGTCCTCCGCTGCCGTGACGAGGGCGTCGATCTGGTCGGCGCTCAAGACGCCTTCAAGGGGGTTGGTGGTCATACTGATTTCGGCCAAGAGGGCCCGTCCTTTCAGGGGTGAAACCGCAGGTCAAACCCTAGTTAGAGACCGGACCCTTACACACTCAATGAAACACCCTCGAAAGGCAGGCCGTTTCCTTCACGATGAGGGTGGCGCGCCATTCGTTCAGCTGCCCGGACCGCAAAGCGGCCAGGGTGCGGGGCATCTCGGTGGCCAGGGCGTTTGCCAGGCCCAGGAGCCTCGCGCCGCGGGCAGGGGGCTCCCGCCGCGCCAACGCAATTTCCGCCGCCACCCCGGTACCCTGTTCAGCGGCCGGGACACCGGCGGCGGCCTGCTCCCGGCGCCGGGTGAGGTCGAAAGCCGCGGCGATTTCGGCCTGCTTCGCAGTAGCCGCAGATTTCAGGTCCTCGAGTCCGCGGAGCTGGTCGATCATACCCGGGCCGTCAACGGCGGGACGGACGGCAGCCAACGCGCGAAAGGTATCGGCAATACAAGGCCGCGCAAGGCCACCCGCCTCCAGCCCCGCAGCTGCCTCCAGCCCTGCTTTCGCCGCCAGGCCCGTTGCCGCTGTCGTCGCCGCTTCCATAGACAAAGTCTTCCAGCAGGGTGGGACAAAATCCGGTCCGCCGGCGCGTATGTGGATAACCAAGGCAAGCCCCGCAAGCCGTACGGGCACAGGCCGTGCTGTTGAATGAGGATATGGAGTTCACCAAGAAGGGCCTGAAAGCGGAGGGCTTCGCCGGCTTCCGGCCAATCGGCGCGCTCGATGCCATGCGGATCCCCCAGGGAACCGGGCTCTTCGCCGTGCTGGCACCGGAAGGGTTCCAACCCCGCTACCTCCAGAAAAGCACCGCCGGCGTCTTCAAGAAGAAGGACCCGTCGCTCCCCGAAGCAGCCCTGGCCGCCGAATGGGTGGACACCGCCGCGGCTCTTTACCTGGGCAAAGCCGGCCCCGGCAGTAAAGGCAACCGCGGCCTCAGGAGGCAAATCCAGGAGTTCCTGGACTTCGGGCAGGGCAAGCCGCCGGGGCACTGGGACGGCCGCCTGGTCTGGCAGCTCGCAGACGCCGAAAAGCTGGTCATCGCCTGGAAGGAACTCCCCGCGGAGCAGCTCACCACGGCCGAGGCGGACTATCACTCAGCCTTTGTTGACGTGTACGGCAGGTTGCCCTTCGCAAACCTCGTGAGGGCCCGTGCCAAAGGTTAGAAGGACCCGGAACTAAGCCAACCCGCCGTCGTAGGTAAAACGTCCGGCAAGCATCGTGGCCGCCACCGGCATCGCGGCGAACTCCCCGTCCGGCACAGTCAGCGGATCCCCGTCCAGGAGCACCAGGTCAGCGGCGTCGCCAACACACACACGCGAGCGGCCCCGGGCGGAAGCCAGGAGGGCCTCCTCCCGCGTGATGGCTTCCTGCGGATGCCAGGGCCCGCGCCCGTCGCTGCGTGCCCGCAGGACAGCGGCGGACATCGCCAACCACGGTTCGAGCGGCGCCACCGGTGCATCCGAACCCAGCAGCAGCGAAGCCCCGGCATCGAGCAGTGACCGTAGCGGAAAGGCCCGGTCCGTCCGCCCGGCCCAGTTGGAATCCGCGGCGTCCCGGTCATCCAGTGCGTGGACCGGCTGGACGCTGGCCGCCACCCCCAGCGGCCCGAAACGCGCAAAGTCCTCCCGGCGGACGAACTGGGCGTGCTCGATCCGGCCGCCAACACCTGCACTTTCAAAAGCATCAAGGGCCACCTGGTTGGCCGCATCCCCGATGGCGTGGACGGCGGGAACAAACCCCGTGTCCCGCGCCCGCCCCAGCAACGCCGCCAGCTCGCCAGCACTCACTGTCAGCAGCCCGCACCCGCCGAAAGGGTAAGGATCCACGCAAAAGGCAGTCCGGGTATTAAGGGAACCGTCAATGAGCACCTTAAGCGGTCCCACCCTCAGCAACCCGCCGCCGCCGTCGACCTCCTGCCCCGTCCGCATGCCTTCGGCCACGGCACGCTCAAGGTCTGCCGGATAAACACCAGCCTCCACCCGCAAAGCGTCAAACCCGCCGGCGATGCGCCGCAGCCACGGGTCCCGGTTCCACGTCATCTCAAAATCCATCACGCCCACCACGCCGCGGGCAGCAGCCGCCCGGGCGGCGTCACGGACCCAGCCATCCAGGACCGGGTCCGGCAGCCGTCCCAGCTCCCGGGTCAGGGCAAAAGCGGGCTCTTCCCGCAGCAAACCAGAAGCCTCAACCCGCACTCCATACCGGCTGGCCGCGGCCGAGTTGAGCCATACGCTGTGGAGGTCGTGGCTGACCAGCGCCGTCGGCCGGCTGCCGGTGGCGGAATCCAGCAGTGCCAAGGAGGGCTCGTCCGGCCACAGCGCGTCACGGAAGCCGACGCCGACGGCGGTCACCGACGGGTCGGCTCCGGACAAGAAGGAACGGACGACGGCGGCAGCTTCCTGGGCGGTTCCGGCAGCCGACAGGTCAATACGGTTGGCGTGCAGCGCCCACTGGGTCATGTGGACGTGCTCATCCCACAGCCCCCGAATCAGGTGGCGCCCTTCCGCATCAATGATGCGGGCGCCGTCCGGGGATTCCGCAGCAGCCCCGATCCGGCTCACGCGGCCGCGGCTGATATGCACGCTGACGGGAGCGTCGTCCCCCGGCATCCGCACGCTCTCCAGGACAAGGTCGCTCATGCGGAACCGCGGAGCCGTTCCATCTCGCGGCGGTCCTTCTTTGTGGGCCTGCCCGCACCCCGGTCGCGCTGCGGCAGGCCAAGTGCCGGGGCAACCGGTCGCGGCGGCGTGTGGTCGGTGAAACAGTGGGAGGCCGCCTCGGCACCAACACGCTTGGCAATCAGCCGGCGCACTTCAAGGATGCGGTCGTAGCCGGGCATCCGCACCGTCACGGTGTCGCCCGTGACCAGCGTCGCGGACGCCTTGGCCGGGCTGCCGTTCAGGCGGACATGGCCGGCGCGGCAGGCGGCGGTGGCGGCAGAGCGGGTCTTGTAGGCGCGGATGGCCCACAGCCACGCATCAATGCGGACACTGGCAGGGGAGGAAGGAAGGCTGGTCATGGCTGGCACCGAGTATAGCCCCGGCTCCATGGCGCAGAGGCCAGGCCGGCCAAACGGTTACTCCACGGTCACGCTCACCCGCTGTACCACGTTGTTGCCCAGCCCCTGGTAGTTCCAGTTCTGCTCCAAGGGCTGGGTTGCGCCGGTTTCATCCGTTGCGCGGCAGGAAAGCTCGTGCACGCCCGGGTCCGCCACCCACGGCATGGTCCACTTCCGCCACGCGTATCCGCCGGCGGGCTTCTCCAGGTGCGCGGGCTGCCAGGTGCCGTCGATCCCGACTTCCACGCCGGTGACCGCGCCCTTCCCGGACCAGGCCCTGCCCTGCAGGAGCACCGGCCCGGGCTTCAGGAGCCGCTTGCGGGTGAAGAAGTCCGGGATGCCCGGCGGAACCATCAGCGAACGCACCCTGATCCGCGAAACGGGAGTGCCGGCGTCGTCCGCTGAATCCTGGTAGCGGTACGCAACCTCCTGCTGGTAGCCCCGGAAGGGGGCCGTGACCACCTCAACGGATTCCAGCCACTTCACGCTGGCCATGCCGTACCAGCCGGGCACCACCAGCCGGAGCGGATATCCGTGCTGCGGCGGCAGTTCGCTGCCGTTCATTCTGTAGGCAAGGACGACGTCGGGACGCATCGCTTCATGGATGGGCAGGCTCCGCGCGTAGCGCTGGGGGACGCCGCCCTGGACACCCTGGTCCGATCCTGTGAACACCACCTCCACAGCGTGCGGCAGGACTCCCGCCTTGCCCAGGAGATAGGCGAGCGGAACCCCGGTCCAGTGCGCGGTGCCGACGCCCTCCATGATCCACGGCTGGCTAAGCGGCCGCGGATTCAGGAGGGAGCGCCCGTTCCCCGCGCATTCCAAGGTGACCGGCACCGTGATGGCCGGGTCCCTGCGCAGGGCCGCCATGCTCAGTTCCAGGGCCATCTCAACCGCGCCGCTGATCCGGAGGTGCCACGAGGAGGCATCGACGTCAGGGATATCGAAATGCGTCAGCACGTAGTGGAGCCCGGGCGGAGTGATGTCCCGGCGGAGCGCCTCCAGCGGCATGGAGTGGTTGCGCGCACCCAGCTGGAGTTCCTCCGGGGTGAGCGGGCCCGTGGTGGGCGCGGCCGCGGGCGGCGCCGGACGCCCCGCCGCTGTGGCCGGACCGGAAGACTGCTGGTTCGTGTAGGTCTGTTTCATGGCGCTGCGACTCTTTTGCCTGGGATTCTGCTCGGCGGGCTGGAAGCTCCCTTGCCTCAGGTCTACGCCCGCCCCGCCCGTGCGTCAACGGAGAGGCGCCGCCCGGGAGCGCAGGGGCTAGAGCTGCGGACGCGCCAGGAACTCGGCCAGGCTGATCGGGTCCTGCCCGGTGAGGCCATGGACATCGGGCGAAATCCCTGCCATCTCCCCGGCGGCAATGGCTGTATACGTGCTCACCCAGGCGTCCACCTGCCAAGGCGGGGCGCCGTAGGACGCCCGGGATGCGTGCGCCTCCTCCATAGTTTCCGGATGGTAGGTGATGGTCCGCCCGGTTTGTTCGGTAATGATCCCGGCGGCCTGTGCCAACGTCAGTTCCTCCGGGCCGGTCAGGTTGTAGGTGGTCCCCTTGTGGATGGCGGGGTCGCGCAGCACGGCAACGGCGCAGCGGGCAACGTCCTCGCGGGCAACCCCGGAGAAGACCCCGTTGCCGGCCGGACCGCGGATCACGCCGTCCTCCCCGGCCAGCAGCGGCAGGAAATCAAGGTAGAGGTTGTCCCGCAGGAACGTGAACTCCAAACCGGACGCCCTGATGTGCTCCTCAGTGGCGTAATGGTCCCGGGCCAGCGTGAAGGTGGCATCCGGCGCCGCGCCATAAAAGGACGTGTACACCACATACTCCACGCCGGCGGCGGCAGCCGCATCCACGAAGCCGCGATGCTGCTGCACCCGGTCCTCGGTTTCCGCAGCAGACACCATGAACAGGACTTTCACTCCCTCGAGGGCGCGCCGGGCGGCTGCCGAATCCTCATAGCTGCACACGTCAGCCGTGGCGGCGTCCAGTTCAGGGGCGCGGGCGGCATCGCGGACCAGCAGACGCTGGGCGGAACCAAGCCCGGCAAGCTGCCGCGCCACCATTCCGCCCAGCCCGCCGGTGGAACCCGTGACGGCTAAGTCCGGGAGTTCGGAAGCCACCGGCCGCCTATGCTTCCCGTTTGGCCGGGGACTTGGTCTGGGCGGGATCGCGCTCGGCCAGCGAACCGATGGCGTCATCGATCTTCTTCAGGACCTCCGGTTCAAGCTTCACGCCTGCAGCGCCCACGCTGTCCGCGATCTGCTCGGGGCGGGAGGCGCCCACGATGGCTGAGGCAACGTTCGGGTTCTGCAGCACCCAGGCCACCGCCAGCTGCGGCATGGACAGGCCGGCTTCCTCGGCAATGGGCTTGAGCTCCTGGACGCCGGCCAGGACGTCGTCGCGCATCCAGCGCTCGATCATCTTGGCTCCGCCCTTCTCGTCCGTGGCGCGGCTGCCTTCGGGGGCGGGCCGGCCGGGAAGGTATTTGCCGCTGAGGACGCCCTGGGCCATGGGCGACCAGACTATCTGGGACACGCCCAGCTCCTCCGACGCCGGCACAACCTCCGCCTCGATGACCCGCCACAGCATGGAATACTGCGGTTGGTTGGAGATCAGCTGGAAGCCGAGTTCCTTGGACAGGGCGTGGCCTTCACGCAGCTGCTCCGCGGTCCACTCGCTGACGCCGATATACAGGGCCTTGCCCTGCCGGACGATGTCCGCGAACGCCTGCATGGTCTCTTCAAGCGGGGTTTCGAAGTCGTAGCGGTGGGCCTGGTAGAGGTCCACGTAGTCCGTTTGGAGCCGCCGGAGGGAGCCGTTGATGGACTCCATGATGTGCTTCCGGGACAGGCCAAGGTCATTCTTGCCCTTGGGACCGGTGGGGCCGTAAACCTTGGTGAAGATCTCGAGGGATTCGCGGCGCTCGCCCTTCAGGGCTTCGCCCAGGACGGTTTCCGCAGCCGTATTGGCATAGACGTCGGCGGTGTCGAACGTGCTGATGCCGGCGTCAAGGGCGGCGCGCACACACTGCGAGGCGACGTCGTTTTCAACCTGCGAGCCGTGCGTGAGCCAGTTGCCGAACGTGATTTCCGAGACTTTGAACCCGCTGTTTCCGAGGTATCTGAATTCCATGGGTTTCACGCTAGCCCAGATGGTTGCTCAGGGTAAGGGCTGTCTACCCTTTGAAGCGGAGCCCGTTCCTGGACCCTTGCCTGTTTCCGCTGCCGCCTTGCTGATGTGCGCCGGACCGGACAGGGACAGCAGCGAGCCGGTGTCCAGCGGAGCCAGGGGGCGGGGGACCTGCGGCTTCTTGAAGGACCGCGGCAGCTCGTGGGAAGGACGGCTGTTATCAAGCGCCGACTCCACCAGCGGCGCCACTTCCGCCACCTTTTCAGCCGGCACTTTTGGATCAGGAAGATCGCGCACCGAGAGTTTTATTTGCGGCTTTGCTGCACGCGCCCTCGCCTTTGCGCGGGCGTCCGCATCCGCGACGGCGGCGGCCCAGTCCTCCGTCAGGACGGGCGGTTCGCGGCGGGCGGCAGCCAGCGCAGGGTGGTGTTCGACGGCGGTGCGCAGCGACGACTTTACGTGGGCGGGTTTCAGCGCGGTGCGCCAATCACGGGGCGTCTTCCCCGGCCGGCGGCGGAAGGCCCGCACGAGCAGTCCGGCGCGTGGCCGGCGCGCTGCGGATGCCGCGCCAGCAGCGTCGTCGGCCGTGCCCGGCCGGCTACCGGCAGGCCCGGTCAAGCGCACCAGCGGGAGTGATTCGTTTCCGGTGCCCCTGCCGAACAGGGCCAACAGCAAAACGGCGGCGAGCCGGCCTAGTCCTGCCAGGACCAAGGTGATGACCCCCAGCAGGAAGAGGACCAGGAACATCAGGAAGGCGACTCCCACGGTGCCCAAAAAAGTCAGGTTGAGGATGAGCGTATCCGGATTTTCCACGTCATCTCTCCTCTCTGCCTGCAGCGGGGCCGGGGGCGGCACCACTCTGCCTGCGCGCCGGCTCCTTCTCCACCTTACGGATTTTTGCGGGGCCGTGCCGCCGGGTGCCCGGCTGCTTCCCTGGTTGTAGCAAAGCTGTTACCCATGTGACAGCATCGGTTGGATGACCGAGTCCAGGGACCACGAAAACTGCATGTGCCTGTCCGGAGAGCCCTACGGAATGTGCTGCGGGCGGTTCCACCGGGGCGCGGCGGAGGCCGCCACCGCGGAGCAGTTGATGCGCTCCCGGTACAGCGCTTTCGTGCTCCTTGACGGTGACTACCTCCGGCGCACCTGGCATCCCCGGACAGCGCCGGCGGAGCTGGAACTGGACCCGGGGATGGAATGGCGGCGCCTGGATATCCTTTCCACGTCCCGGGGCGGGCCGCTGGATACCGAAGGGACCGTGGAGTTCAAGGCCTACTATCGGCACGGCGGCGAACGCGGGGTCCTGCATGAGAACAGCAGGTTCATCCGGGAACATCGGCGGTGGCTCTATCTGGACGGGAAGATGCTGGCCTGACTACTCGTCGTCGTAGTCGTTGTCCGGCGTGAAGCCGGCGCGGTCCACCTTCCGGTGGAAGTGCATGCCCGCGAGTCCGCCCAGTACTGCACCTACCAGGGCCACCAAGGCAACCACCACGGCGGCAATGATGCTGGTGGTGGTCAACTGGCCTTCATTGACGGGGATGCGCGGGAAGCTGTTCAGGTTGGCCAGGACGTTGAACTGCTGTCCGAACACGAGACCAAGGATGGAAACGAGTACTGCCACGATCAGCGCCCAGATCCACACCATGACGCCCTGCTTGGCGCCGTTGAAGCGCGCCATTCGCCCTGCAACGTAGCCGCCGCAGTAGTAGGACAGGAACAGGATGACCAGCAGGACAATGATGCCCACCAGTCCCACCGTGCCCTGGTTCCGGGCAGCCTGGTTGACTGCCTCGTTGACATCCGTGTTGGTGGCCAGGCCAACAGCGGTTCCGGCCGCCGCCACAAGGGCTGTCAGCAGGACGGCCATGCCGGTGGCCGTGAGCCAGCCGAAGAACGCGGAGCCCACCTTGATGCCGCCGAACCGTTCCTTTTCCCGCGCGACGGCGGTCTGCCGGTCAGTGAGGTTCGGATCAACAGCCGGCGCGGAGGACGTGGGGACGTAGTCCCGCTCCGCATGGGCGCCGGCCGGTCCTGTGTGTTCCGCGGGCACGCGGTCGTACGCGGAGGTGGGGGCTGCATCGCTTGCCGGCACCTGTTGGTAGGCGCGCGTGGGTTCGCCGCCGGCGGTATCGCCGCGATGGCTTCGGTTCCGGTCAGCGTCCTCCCGGGCTCGCCTCGGGGGCAGGTTGTCTGGGTCTGTTGAGCTGCTCATGGATCAACTCAACCATCGGCCCGGAGGGATAGCAAGGATGCTTACTATTTTGTGACCTGCAGTTCTACCGGTATCTGCGGTGCAGGTTGTCCTTTTGGGAGGGGCCGGGAGAGGCGTCGGCAATCCACGGACCCGTTCCTTCGGACTGGTCCAGCACGCCTTCCTCCAGCCAGGTGTAATCTCCGGCGAGGACCTTCCGCGTGAGGGCATGGTCGCCGTCGTCCGTGTTACGCCACAGCTGGTCGAAGTACTCGTCCACGCGCACCCTGGCCTGCTCGCAGTACGCCTCAGCGAGCTCGTAGGCGCTGGCGGCCTTTTCGGGAGCGGTGTGGAGCAGCATCTCCGCCCTGGCACAGCAGGCCGTCATGGCGAACAGCTCGGCGCCGATGTCCACCACCCTGCCCAGGAACGCCTGCTTCCTTTCGAGCCTGGCCTGCCAGCGGCCCATGGCGTAGAACGTCTGCCGTGCAAGGCGCCGGGACGAGCGCTCCACGAACCGCAGCTGCTTGGCCAGCCGGCCGAAGTCGCTGTACGAACGCGGGTCCATGCCGGCTCCGGCCACCAGCTTGGGGAGCCACTTGGCGTAGAAGCCGGAAGCGCCGACGGCGGCCTTCGCCTTATCGGACAGGCTTGCGTCCAGGGATGCCAGCTCGCCCGCGGCGGCCAGGTGGGCGTCCACCGCTTCCCGGGCGATCAGCAGCCGCATGATCTCCGAGGAACCCTCGAAAATCCGGTTGATCCTCAGGTCCCTCAGCTGCTGCTCGGCCGGGACGGCGCGCTCGCCGCGCGCAGCCAGGGAATCGGCGGTCTCAAAGCCCCGGCCGCCGCGGATCTGCACCAGTTCGTCGGCAATCCGGCAGCTGATTTCAGTGGCCCAGAGCTTGGCCAGGGCGGCTTCAATCCGCACGTCCTTTTGGCCGGCGTCCGCAAGTTCGGCCGAGAGTTCGAACACCGCATCCAGGGCGAAGGCGGAGGCCGCGATGAAGGCGATCTTCTTGCCCACGGCCTCGTGCTCGCCCACCGGCCTGCCCCATTGGGTGCGGGCGTTGGACCATTCCCGGGCAATCTTCAGGCTCCACCGGCCGGAGGCGACGCATAGCGCCGGCAGCGCGAGGCGCCCGGTATTGAGCGTGGTCAGCGCGATCTTCAGGCCCTGGCCTTCGCGCCCCAGCCGGTTGGCAGCCGGCACGCGGACCTGGTGGAACCGGGTGACGCCGTTCTCAATCCCGCGCAGGCCCATGAACGCATTCCGGTTCTCCACGGTGATGCCCGGCGAGTCCATCTCCACCACGAACGCGCTGATGCCGCCCTTGTGCACGGTGCCGTCCGCGTCCGTGTGGGCAGGGACCACGGCCATCACCACCACCAGTTCCGCAACCACCCCGTTGGTGGTCCACAGCTTGACGCCGTCCAGGAGGTACGCCTCGCCGTCGTCCGTTGGCGTCGCCGTGCTGCCCAGCCGGGCGGGATCGCTGCCCACATCCGGTTCCGTCAGCAGGAAGGCGGTGATGGCCCCGGCGGCGCAGCGGGGCAGGTACTCGCGCTTTTGCTCAGGGGTTCCGAAAACCTTGACCGGTTCCGGCACGCCAATGGACTGGTGGGCCGAGAGGAGGGCGCCGAGGCTTGGATGGACGCTGCCCAGGAGCGCCAGGGCACGGCCGTAGTAAACCAGGGAGAGCCCCAGGCCGCCGTATTCCTCCGGGATCTTCATCCCGAAAACACCGAGGTCCGCCAGGCCCCGGATGTACTCGTCCGGGATCTTGGCCTCACGCTCGATCACCCGGCCGTCCATGGTGCGGGCGAACCCGGTCAGGCGCTCCATGAATGCTTCGCCCCGCTCCACGGAGGCAGGATCGGGGGTGGGCCAAGGGTGGACCAGCCCGAGGTCGAAGCTGCCCAGGTAGAGTCCCTTCGCGAAGCTTGGGCGCTCCCAGCCGGTTTCCCGGGCGGCCTCTGCCACGGCGCGGGCGTCCTGGGCTGTGGCGCCGGCACCTAGTTTTCCGGCGGGAACGGGGGTCTCCCCGGGGTGCGCGTCCGTTGCCGCTGCGGTGGAAACGGGGAGGCCGGTGGCGGGGCTTGTTGCGGAGGTGCTGTCAGTGGCGGAGCTCATGGGTTATCTCCTTGGCCGGAATGGCCGGGTGTAGCCATGGATCCGCCGGGTTGGAGAACCCTTCAGCTGTCCCTCAAGATTACCCGCGGGTAGGTTCCGGTGCTAGGGGAGTGCTGGGCCTGGAAATCCCCGGAAACATCCACCGTCGCCGCGTGGTGCACCAGCCTGTCCCAGCCTGCGTTGATGCCGTGGACCACGGCCAGGAGGATGGTGGAAACCACGGTCCAGCCCAGCTTTCCGATCCCCAGCAGCACCAGGGCAACCAGTCCTGCTGCCAGGACGAATGCTGCCAGGACCACCGCGAACACCAGGGTGCCCGCAAAGACCAAGGTGGCGGTTTCAACTGAACTGAGATCGAAGTGCATTGAGTCCCCCTGCTGCGACGTTGCTTTGGTTGAGATCAGTAGCAGAAGCGTAGGGTGGGACCTCTCCGGCCAGCCATAGCCGCCGGGCCGGAAGTAGCTGTTGGTATGGGATCGAAACACTACGGCCGGGTAGGTCACGAAGCGGTCGCGGCGCCTGCGTTAACCTTGTAGTTGGCAGTTTTCGATCCAAGCCGCCGCCCCGCCCCGCAAACAGCCCAAGGAGAGTGTGTGCCCCGCTCCGCCAGGTCATCCGCTGACGCCATCAGCGCCCGGCTCCGGGACCTCGAACTCCTGACCAAAGGACCTGCCTGGGCCTTGACGCGCTCGGCGCCCTGGGTGATCGCGGTGCTGCAGGCATCCTTCACCCGCACCCGCCCCCAGCTTCCGCTCGAGGAGTTCCACGCCGACGTCGACTCCTTCCTTGAGGAGCTGCGCAGGCAGGATCCCGGGCTGGGCGGCGGCGCCAACGGAAAGTCCTTTGGCGACGAGTGGACGCGCCGGCAGTTCCTGACGCGGCGGAACCAGTCCGGCCAGATCGTTTACGAGGTAACGGAACCGGCCGCCCGTGTGCTCGCCTTCCTGGACAGCCTCTCCAGCGAGCGCTCCACCCTCAACGGGTCGCGCCTCGGCACGCTGCTGGGCGACGTCGAGAAGCTCGCCAACGAGACCAACCCGGACCAGAGCGCCCGCCTCGAGTCGCTGGAAGAGGAGATTGAAGAACGCCAGCAGCTGATCCAGGACATCAGCTCCGGCGAGTTCGACGGCCTGCTGGACGACGACCAGGCGGTGGAAGCCGCGGGCAACATCCTGGACCTCGCCGCGAGCCTGCCGGCCGACTACAAAAAGATGCGTGACCGGATCGAGGAACTGGTGGGCGGGCTGCGCAACCAGATCATCGAGGAGTCGCTCACCAAGGGCGCCACCATGGCCCAGGTCCTGGAAGCGGACAAGCGCCTCCGCCAGAGCCCCGAGGGCAGGACCTTCCGTTCCTTCACCGCGTTCCTCGAGGACCCGCAGCAGCAGCTGAGGTTCCGGTCCGCGATCGGCGAGGTCCTCAGCCGGCAGTTCGCCGACGACCTCTCGCCCGAGGACCGGGAAACGCTGAAGAACCTGGTGGCCGAGCTTCGCCAGCAGCACAGCCAGATCCAGCGGATCTACGGCAAGCTGAGCGAAAGCCTCAACACGTACGTGCAAAGCGACGACTTCCGCCAGTCGGTCCGGCTCCGCCAGGTCCTCCGGGAAGCCGAGCAGGCCATCCGGTCCCTTCCGTACGAACGGGAACGCCCCGGCCTGGTCCGCGGTCCTGTCCTCTTCAACGCCGGGTTCGAGTCGCTGTCCATGGTCAAGCTCTTCGACCCTGACGAGTTCGCCGCTCCGCCCAAACTTGCGGACCCCATCGCCTTCAGCGATGCCGACCGCGTGCGCTCGCCGAGGACCGGCAAGGCCAAGCCCGAGGTGGTGCGCGCGGCCATGGCCGGCGCCGCCACGCTTTCCGAAGCCTGGCAGCAGCTGCCCCCGGAAGAGCAGCACATCAACACCATCCGGGCGCTCCTCTCCCACGCCCTCCACGCCGGAGCGGGCTTCGACAAGGAAGCCCTCGACGCCCTGGACTTCGAACAGATAGACGGAACCTCACGCAGGGCCTACCTGCCGCTGGTCACGCTTCCAAAGGATTCACGATGACTGAAGAAATGACCACGACGGCGGCCCCGGAGGCAGAGCGCGGCGAAGGGGCGGCGTCCGGTGCGGAGCGGCCTTTCGCCGTCACCCCGCGCGATACGTTCGTCGACGGTGCGGCCCTCTTCCCGGGTGATACTGGCGTTCTCCCCATGAAGGTGCGGCAGGCACTGGTGAAGCTCCTCAAGGGTCCGTATATCGACGGCGGCCGGGACGAGAAGCTCTGGACCGTCCTCCTGGACAATCAGGTGATCCTGCGCAGCCGGTTGTCGGAGCTGTTCCTCACCATGGAACTGGACCACGAACGGAAGATCGCCGTCCTGCGGCCGGTGGACCCGGACGCGATCGGGGGCAGCGCCCGCTCCAGCATCCTCCGGCAGCAGCGTGCGCTCAGCCGGCTGGAGACCATTGTGCTTCTCCGCCTGCGCCTGCTGCTGGACCGGCATGTCACCGCGCAGACGGACCCCACCATCACGCGCGAGGAGATCGCCGACCTCGTGGCGCACTACCAGCCCGCGGGCCAGCAGGACGCGCTCCGGGATTCGGACGTGGTGAACAGGGCCATCACCAAGCTCCTCGCCCGCCAGCTACTCCTGCCCACGGGCCTGGAGGACGTCTACACCATCTCCAACGCCCTGCCCCTGGCCCTCCCCTTCGAGAACATCGGCGACATCCCGGCCCAAATAGAAGCCTTGGTGGCGGCGACCACAGATCCCGCGGGCACCGAGGCATTAATAGAGCTGGACTCGGATCCGGCGGCTGACCCCGCCGGGACCGGGGACGCAACCGAAGTGGAGGATGCCCGGTGAGCATCGCGAGCATGCTGCCGATGGGCGAGCTGACGAACCCCGGCCAGATGCGCCTTGCCCTGGTGCAGGTGGTCAACTGGGGCACGTTCCACGGGGCGCACACGATGCACGTGGACCGGAACGGCACGCTGCTGACCGGCAACTCAGGTGTAGGCAAGTCGACGCTGTTTGATGCCATGCTGCGGGTTTTCGACGCCCGGCCGAGGTCCAACGAGGCCGCCGCCCAGCGGTCCGGCGGTGCCGTGGAGGACAAGCGGACCACGTTTACGTACATGCGCGGCAAGGTGGGCGACAAGGCCGTCGGCGAGGGCTCGGCGAGTGCCTTCCAGCGGCCCGGTGCCACCTGGTCCGCCGTCGCCCTGACGTTCGACAACGCCGCCGGCACGCGGGTTACCGTGTCTGCGCTGTTCGACCTGCCCAAGAACGGCACGGAGTCCAGCGTGGGACGGTTCTACCTGGTCGACCACCAGCCGCTGGACCTGGAGGCGCTGGAGGGCATCGCGGACAAACGGTTCACCAAGGCTGCCCTGGAGGCGATCTTCCCGGACGCCCAGGTTTTCGATGTCCACAAGGCGTTTGCGGAACGGTTCCGCCGGCTGCTCGGCATCAACTCCGACCAGGCCCTACCGCTCCTGCGCGTGATCCAGGCCGGCAAGGGCCTGGGCGGCAGCGTCAACACGTTCTTCCGCGACCAGGTCCTGGACGCCCCGGCCACGCTCGCGGCAGCGGACGACGTCGTGGAGGAATTCAGCAACCTGATGTCCATCCGGCAGCGGCTGGAGGACGTCCGGCAGCAGCGGGACCAGCTCGCCCCGGTTCCCGGGCTCAACAAGGAGTACGCACAGGCGCTGCTGGACGCGAACCGGCTGCGGGACCTGGCAGGCGAAGAATTCGAGGCCTACAAGCAGCAGCTGGCCGTCACGGTCCACGAAAAAACGCTGCTCCGCTTCAAGGAGCTGGCCCAGGCGAAGGCCAAGGAGCTCGGCGCCGAACGAACGGTCCGGGACGGGCTGGCCAAGGAGCTGCGCCAGCTGGAGGCGGACTACAACAACCAGGGCGGCAACGCGATTTCCGCCATTGAGCAGTCGCTGGAGAACGCGCGCGTGGGCCTGAAGCTCCGCGAGCAGGTGGAGGAGGCGGCGCGCCAGGCATTGGCCGACGCCGGCCTGCAGCTGGAGTGGACCTCCGGCGGCTGGGAACAGGCGCACGAGCAGGCGGCCGCGAGGTCGGCAGAGCTCAAGGACGATTCCCAGGCCCTGCAGGAGCTGCGCTTCGAAGCGTTCGACGCGCACGCCACGAAGAAGCGGGAGCTGGCCGCAGCCGAGCAGGAGCTCGTCTCGCTGAAGACGCGCAAGTCGCTGCTGCCGCCGTCGAGCATTGAAAACCGCGCAGCGATCGCTGCCGCCACCGGCATACCCGAGGACCGGATGCCGTTCGCCGGCGAGCTGATGGACCTTGCCGAGGGGGAGGAAAAATGGCGCCCCGCCGCCGAGCGCGCGCTCCGCAACCTCGCCACCACGCTCCTGGTGCCCGGTGCCCACTTCGCTGCCGTGACCCGCTACCTCAACGACCACAACGTGCGCGGAGCATTGCGCGCGGTTGACGTGTCCAAGCCGCTCTCCGGCGGTGCGCTGGCGCTGGAGGACGTGCACGACGGCGACCTGCTCACCAAGCTGGACATCCTCACCACGGGCGTCGCGGCCGAGGCAGGTTCCTGGATCCGTGAGCGGATCGCGCTGGATTTCGCCTATCCCTGCGTAGAGCATCCGGACGAGCTCGCCGGGCTGGACCGTGGCCTCAGCCTGGGCGGCGTGGTGAAGCGCAACCGCCACACGGTGGAAAAGGACGACCGCTTCACCAGCCGGCAGGACTACGTCCTCGGGTTCGACAATGCCGCCAAGCTGGAACTCGTGGCCGGCCAGGTGGAGGACCTGCGGCAGGAGGTTGCCAAGGCGGCTGAGCTGGCGCAAAGCCGGGAAGACTCGCACCAGGGCATGAGCCGGCAGCTGGAGGCCCTGCGCCGGATCGCGGAGGACCACCGCTCGTGGGAACAGGTTTCGGCGGAGGTCGCTGCCGAGGAGCTTGCCCGGATCGAACAGCGCCTCAAGGATGCGCTGGCCGCCCAGGCGGACCTCGAGCCCCTCCGCGCGGCCATCGAAGAAGTGCGGCAGAAGCACCAGTCCAGCACCGAGGCCGCCGCCGTCCTGCAAAGCGAATACAAGTCGCTGGACCGGCAGCTGACCGCGGCGGATTCACTGCTGGAGGCCGCACGCAACCGCCTGGCCCAGGCGCCGCCGTCGGACGCTACTGTCAGCGCGCTGGAACCGTACTTTGCCGGCTTCGGCGACGTTACTGAGATGCACGAGCTGGACAACCTGGCCAACCGGGTGCGGACCGGACTGCTGGGGGAACTGCACGCAGCGGAGTCGCGCGGGCAGGCGACGGCCGAGCGGCTCACGAGGATTTTCGAGGGGTTCGTCCGGGAGTGGGGGAGCGCCATCTCCGCGGACCATGGCACCTCCATTGGCGCCGCGGGTGAGTTCGAGACCCGCTACCACGCGATCGTGAGCGACGGGCTGCCCGCCCAGGAGGCGGAATTCCGGCAGTTCTTCAACCAGCGCACGCACGAATCCTTCAGCACCCTCCTGCACCTGCTGGACGAGGAACGCCGCTCCATCACCAGCCGCATCCTTCCGCTGAACGGCATCCTCTCGCAGGTCAACTTCCACGAGGGCAGCTTCCTGGAGCTGGACATCAAGCAGACGCTGCCGCCCACTGCCAAACAGTTCAAGGACGCCATCCAGAGCGCGCTCCGGGCGCGCCACACCCGGCCCGCCCGCGCGGACGCCTCCAAGGCGGAGGGCCAGGGCCAGGAGAGGGACGACGACGCCGAGCTCACCGCCCGCTACAAGTCCCTGGAAACCCTGGTGAAGCGGCTGGGCTCCCAGGCGCCCGAGGACAGGCGCTGGCGGGCCGAGGTGCTGGACGTGCGCGGCCACCTGTTCATCCAGTGCAAGGAACACCGGGAGGTTGCAGGGCCGGCGTCGGGCAAAAAGGGCGGCGCCAAAAAGTCCGAGGTCTTCATGCACGCGGACACAGGATCCATGTCCGGCGGTGAACGGCAGCGTTTCACGGCCTTCATCATGGCCGCGGCCCTGAGCTACCAGCTGGGCATCGCCGAGCAGGGTTTCACCACCTACGGCACCGTGATGATGGACGAGGCATTCGTGCTGGCGTCCGAGGAGTTTGCGGGAGCCGGGATCAAGGCGCTGCACGAGTTCGGGTTCCAGCTGCTGCTGGCTGCGCCGGAGAACGTCATCGACCTCTCCCGGCACCTCGGTTCCGTCACCGAAATCCTCCGCGACAAGCGCACCAACCGCTCCGGCGTGCTCACGGCGCCTGTCATCAAACCGCGGCCGGGCGAAGAAGGCGCCTGGCGCTCCGAAGCGAACCCGGTGGACATCGTCCTGCGCTGACGGCACGCTCTCTCACTTAATGTGCCTTTTCCCCAAACCCTCCATCACCCGGTGATAGAGGGTTTGGGTTTTTCCTGCATTAAGTGAGAGAGCGTCGGCGGGGTGTGTGCTTCGTCACGAAGGGGAATAAGTTACAGAAACCTTGCGTAATGGCGATAAGGCTAGGTTAGCCTTACTTAAGTTCGCTTCATTCACTTAAGGAGTTCTGTGACTTCCCCCCTCTTCTCCGGGCCCGGCACCACCCGCCGCACGCTGTTCAAGTCAGCCGGCAAGGCCACCGCTGTCCTGGCCGCAGCGGCACTTACCCTCTCCGCCTGCTCAACAGGCCCCGCGTCCTCCACCCCGGACGCCGGGGCATCCAGCTCCAGCAGTGCGCAGTTCCCCGTCACCATCGAGCACGTGTACGGCAAGACCACCATCGAGAAGCAGCCCACCCGGGTAGCCACCGTTTCCTGGGTCAATGACGATGTGGCCATTGCCCTGGGCGTTGTCCCGGTGGGCGTTCCCAAGAACGAATGGGGCGGCAACGAGCAGGGCTCCACGCCCTGGAAGGACGCAGCCCTGGAGGAGCTTGGCGCCGGCTTCGGCTCGGACAAGGCCCCGGTCCAGTACTCCGAGGCGGACGGCATCAACTTCACCGAGATCGCCAAGCTCACCCCGGACGTCATCCTGGCCGCCTACTCCGGCCTCACCGAGGAGGACTACAAGAAACTGAGCGAGATCGCCCCGGTTGTGGCCCATCCGGAACTCGCTTACGGAACTTCCTGGCAGGACTCCACCTCCATCATCGGCAAGGCACTTGGCAAGGACGCCGAGGCAACCAAGCTGATTTCCGACACCGAGGCCGCCATCAAGGACAAGGTTGCCGAGTACCCGCAGCTGGCCGGCAAGAGCTTCATCTACGGCAACCTCGAGCCGGCCAAGGGCGACGGCGTCAACGTCTACACCGCCATGGACAACCGCCCGCGCTTCCTCAGCGAGATCGGCATGAAGCTGGCCCCGATCGTTGAGGAGAAGTCCAAGGGTTCCAAGGAGTTCTTCCTCCCCTGGTCGGCTGAAAAGGCCAATGAGCTCGAATCGGACATCTTCGTGACCTGGGTGCCGGATGCAGCCACCGCTGACTCCATCAAGTCAGATCCCCTGCTGAGCCAGATCCCGGCCATCAAGAACGGCGCCCTGGTTGCTGATTCGGACAACACCCTGACGCTGTCCATCTCCGCTTCCTCCCCGCTGAGCCTGCCGTGGTCGCTGGATACGTTCCTGCCCCAGCTGGGCACCGCAGCGGATGCCGTGAAGTAATCACCGCTCAGGTAGGAACAGATAAATGACGGACAGTACGACGACGGCGGCCCGCCAGGAGCCGGCGCCCGGCACCTTCGTGCCGGGCACGGGGCCTGCAGTACATGCCCCCGGCCGCACGTTTGGAGGGCCGCGCGCCGCCTGGCTGCTGGCCGCCGTCGTTGTACTGGCGCTGCTGGCCGGGGCCTCCCTGGCCATTGGCGCGCGGGGCCTTTCCCTCGCCACCGTGTGGCAGGCGCTCACCTCGTTTGATCCCGCCAACGGCGACCACGCCGTGGTCCACGCCCGCATTCCCCGCACCGTCCTTGGCCTGCTGGCCGGCGGTGCGCTGGGCCTTGCGGGCGCAGCCATGCAGGGCGTGGCCCGCAACCCGCTCGCGGACCCGGGCATTTTGGGTGTTAACGCCGGCGCGGCCCTGGCCGTGGTCACCGGCATCTATGTTTTCGGCGTCGGATCCCTCTCCGGCTATATCTGGTTCGCCTTCGTCGGGGCAGCAGCCGCCGCCGTCGTGGTGTACCTCATTGCTTCCCTGGGCCGGGACGGCGCCAGCCCGGTGAAGCTCGCCCTGGCAGGCGCGGCATTGAATGCCGGCCTGTACTCGCTGATGAACGTCATCCTGGTCTCCAGCCAGGACACTTTGGACCGGTTCCGCTTCTGGCAGGTGGGCGGCATCGCCGGGCGCGACTGGTCCGCGGTGCTCTCCGGACTTCCATTCCTTGCCGCGGGGGCGCTCATTGTGCTGCTGACCGGCCGCATCCTCAACAGCCTGGCCCTCGGCGACGACATTGCCCGCGGCCTCGGCCAGCGCGTGGGACTGGCAAGGGCCGTCACGGCCCTCGGCATCGTGCTGCTGTGCGGCTCCGCCACTGCCCTTGCCGGACCCGTCGCCTTCGTGGGCCTGGTCATCCCGCATGCGGTCCGCTTCCTCACCGGCCCCGACTACCGCTGGATCCTGCCGTTCTCCCTGGTCCTTGCGCCGGCGCTGCTGCTGGGGGCCGACATCATCGGCCGCGTGGTCCTCCTGCCCGGCGAAGTCCCGGCCGGCATCATGACCGCCCTCGTCGGCGCGCCCGTCTTCGTCTGGCTGATTCGCCGCGGCAAGGGGGCCGGACTGTGAGCATCACCAAAACCCCCGTCGACCTGTCAGATACGGCTCCGACAACCGGCTTTAAGGGACCAGGACTGACAGGGCAACGCCGGGGACGGCTGCGGGTGAACCGGACCGCCGTCCTCGCCGCCGCCGTCGTAATCCTCTTCGCAGTGTCCGTGCTGCTGGGCAGCTACACCGTGACCATCCCGGACTTCTTCAAAATCCTCATCGGGCACCTGACAGGCGGGGAAAAGGTCCCCGGCGCCAGCTTCATCGTGATGGAGAACAAGCTGCCGCGGGCGGTCCTCGGCACCATGGTGGGCCTGGCGTTCGGCCTGGCCGGTGCCCTGTTCCAGACCATGCTGCGCAACCCGCTGGCCAGCCCGGACGTCATCGGCATCAGCTACGGCGCCAGCGCCGCCGCGGTGGCCGCCATCGTCATTTTCGGTGCGTCCGGTGCCGTGGTTTCCGGGGCAGCGCTTGCCGGCGCGCTCGGCGTCGCGGCGCTGATCTACGCCATCTCCAGCGGCACCATGGGCGGAACCGGCCGCGGTGATGCCGCCGGCAACCGGCTCATCCTGGCGGGTGTGGGCATCGCCGCCGCGCTGCATGCCGTGGTGAGCTTCCTGATGACCCGCGCAGACATCCGCACCGCAGCGGATGCCCTCGTCTGGCTCAACGGCTCCCTGAACTCCGCCAGCTGGGACCGGGCCGGGGTGCTGGCCCTTGCCCTCGCCGTCCTTATTCCCGCCGTTGCAGCCATCGCCGGGCCGCTGCGCATCCTGGAGCTCGGCCCCGATGCCGCCGCCGGCCTGGGCATCCGCGTCGGTGCCACCCGCCTCGCGCTGGTCACCATCGCCGTCTCGCTCGCGGCAGTGGCGACGGCGGCTGCCGGCCCGGTCTCGTTCGTCGCCTTCCTGGCCGGGCCCATCGCCCGGCGCTTCACCGGCAAGGCCAGCCTCCCGGAGTCGGCCCTGGTGGGCGCCCTCATTGTCCTCGCGGCAGACTACCTCGCCGCCAATTTTGCACCCCTGCTGCTGGACGGCACCGTCCTGCCGGTGGGCGTCATCACCGGTGCGCTCGGTGCCCCGTTCCTGCTGTGGCTCCTGGTCACGGCCAACCGAAAGGAAGCCTGACGTGGCAGTTCTCAACGCCAAGGACCTGACGCTGAAATATGACCAGCGCTGCGTGGTGGACGGGCTCAACGCCGAAATCCCGGAAGGCAAGGTGACCATGATCGTGGGTGCCAACGCCTGCGGGAAGTCCACCCTCCTCCGAGGCCTGTCCCGGCTCCTCAAACCTGCGGCCGGCACCGTCGCCCTGGACGGCAAAGACATCCACTCGCTGCCCGCCCGTCAACTGGCCCGCACCCTGGGCCTCCTCCCGCAGCACCCCACAGCCCCGGACGGCATCACCGTGAGGGACCTGGTGGGCCGCGGACGCTATCCGCACCAGGGCTTCTTCCGGAGCTGGAGCCCGCAGGATGAGGCTGCGGTGCAGCGCGCACTGGAAGCCACCGAAACGCTGGCCCTCGCCGGGCGGAACGTGGACGAACTCTCCGGCGGACAGCGGCAGCGGGCATGGATCGCCATGGCTTTGGCGCAGGAAACCGACGTGCTGCTCCTGGACGAGCCCACCACCTACCTGGACCTCGCGCACCAGGTGGAGGTCCTGGATCTTGTCACGGACCTGAACCGGCAGCGGGGCACCACCGTGGCCATCGTCCTGCATGACCTGAACCTGGCCGCCCGGTACGCGGACACCGTGATCGCCATGAAGGGCGGGGCCGTGGTGGCAGTCGGTTCCCCCGCCGAGGTGGTCACGGAGGCCCTGGTCCGCAATGTCTTTGGCCTCGAGTCCCGCGTTATCCCCGATCCCCTTTCCGGAACACCCCTGGTCATTCCCATCGGCCGCCACCACGTCCCCGCCAACGAACTGGAGCTCGTTTCATGAAAACCCGGGAAACTGCCGCCGCAAAGACGATGAACACCGAGCCCATGACCCTGGCGTTCGAAGTCACCGTGACATCGGTCCAGGAATTGAGCCCCAACTTCCGCAGGATCACGTTCGGCGGGTACTCGCTGCGGGACTTCGGCGTCCACGGCGACACCCTGGACCTCCGGATCAAGCTCATGATCCCGTCCCTCGCGGCGGACGGCAGCCCGCTGCCCCTCCCGGTGTTCGAAATGAGCTCCTCCGGCTGGTACCGCGAATGGCTCGCCATGGATCCTGCCGTCCGGGGCTCGATGCGGACCTACACGGTCCGGCAGTCGCGCCTCGACGCTGTGTACCCGGAAATCGACGTCGACTTCGTGATGCACTTTGACCACTGTGGCAACGGCGGGCCTGCCGCCAACTGGGCCCTCAACGCGAAGCCGGGCGACGCCATCACCATCATCGGGCCCAACAACAGGGCCGCGCACTGCGTCACCGCCGAGACCTACTCAGGCATCGAATGGCGCCCCGGACTGGCGCAGCGCATCCTGCTGGCCGGCGACGAAACAGCCGTCCCGGCCATCTCCGCCATCCTGGAAAACCTGCCGGAATACATGACCGGGCACGCCTTCCTGGAAGTCCCCGAAGCCGGCGACTTCCTCGAACTGACCTCGCCGGCCGACATCGAAATCACCTGGCTGGCCCGGGGCGCCTCGATCGGCCGCTCCCGCCCGCACGGCGAGCTGCTCCAGCAGGCAGTGCGTTCGGCGGTTCCTGAGCCCGGCTGGGTTGGCATCAAAGCGTCCGGCGGCGGCGCCGGCCCGGAGCCCGAAGACGTCAACGTGGATGTGGACATCCTCTGGGAGACCCCCGCGCGGATGGAGACTTCGGACATCCAGGCCACCAAGAACCCCGACATGCCGGCCGGCGCCATGCCCTTCTACGCCTGGATCGCCGGGGAAGCCGCCGTCATCAAGGACATGCGCCGCTACCTGGTCCGGGACGTCGGAATCGACCGGAAACAGGTCGCGTTCATGGGCTACTGGCGCCAGGGCAAGGCCGAGCTGTAGCCTCAGCCGGAAAAGGGCTGCCCTACTTGTAGACGCGGACCCAATCGACCTGCATCTGCGATGGCTTGGTGGCGGAGCCGTCCGGGAACCAATCCAGCTGCACTGTCTGCTTCATTACGGTAGAGGGCTGGTGCGCCGGGTTCGTGTCCGTGAAGGTCTTTACTCCGTCGACGTATCCGCTGATGCCGTCCGGGGTCCACTCCACCGCGTAGTTGTGCCACTGCGTGCCATCGACAGGCGTCGCCGCTGTGGTCTGGAAATCCGCTCCACCGCAGGCGTAGTGCAGGAAGAACCTCATGACGGAGGTGACTGAGCTGCCCTCGGCATAATCGATCTCGGCGCAGTTCGGGGCACTGTTGTTGTTGAGGATCAGGACCGGGTGGTATTTCGGGTCCCGCGCATTGGTTTTCATGCGCGTTTCCCAACGGCCATACCTTTGCTCCGCGAACTTTGCCGACATGCCTCCAGTGGTGCCGGCTGCGTCTCCGCTAACGGTGGCTACGCCGTTGGCAACGGACCAGGCCTGGGGGCTGCGCAGGCCTTTGCCTGCATGCCCTGCACTGTTATAGACACTCCATTTCGTCCGGTCCGGTGCGCCGGTGTAGGAGAATTCGTCGCCCGTCAGGACCGGGCCCCAACCGAAGGCGGTAGCTGCCTGCGCCCCGTCACCCGTCGTCGCGAGAGCCTGGCTGACCGGCTGGGCGGCCGCAGCCGCAGGCGCGGGTGCCGCGGCAGGCGCCGGCGCAGACGTGACCGGTGTCGCCTCGGTTGCCTCCTCCGCAGCTGGAGTCTGGCTGCTCGAAGCCGTGGCCGCCGGAGATGCTGTGGCCGTGTCAGTGGGGCCTGGAGTGGCAGGCGCGGACGCGCCGTCGGCCGAGGATGAGTCAGCCGCCCCGTTGGTCGTAGGGGCCGGGCCGCATCCTGTCAGGGACAAAGCACCCATGGTCATAACGATGGCTATTTTCTTGAACAAGATACCTCCGGGCTTAGGGCAGGAAGAAACGACTGATGCACTTGAGACGTTGACGAGTGCGGAAAGCATCTTTGGGCCCCCTTTGGCGGGGCCAGAGCTAGCAGGCGCCGAAGGGGCGCAGCGGGGTCCAGTGATCGGGCGCCCGGGGCCCTGCATTGGGGCCAGCCGCCCACGTTACCTGATCGTGACCATCGGTCGCAAAAATACGACAAGGACCAAGTAGCTGCTGATCGGGCCGATCCGGCCCGGCTCGCGGACCCTGCCGGCAGCTGCCGCCCTTCTGCACATCCTGTTGCTGTCCGTTTACCTTGGCGTCTCTTTGGGCGGTTACTTTCGTCGGATGGGTGCTAATCCTTTGCTTCCGGAGCTGGAGGGCCGGCGGGTATTTGTTGCCCTGGGCGATTCGTTTACCGAGGGCGTCGGGGACCGGGATGAGCGGCTGCCCAACGGGGTCCGGGGCTGGGCAGACCGGGTTGCGGAGAAACTGGCCAAGGCCCAGCCGGGTTGGCGGTACGCGAACCTGGCCATCCGAAGCAAACGCCTCCGGCAGATCATCAACGAGCAGCTGGAACCGGCACTGGCAATGAAGCCCGCCCTGGTAACGCTGTACGCGGGCGGCAATGACATCCTGGACCTGAAGACGGACATGGTGGCCCTCATGGCCGACTATGAAAACCTCGTGGCACAGCTGGCGGAGACCGGAGCTACTTTGGTGCTCTTTACCGGGTTCGACGTCAAGGTCTCAGCGCTGTTGGAACCGCTGAAGAAGCGCAACACCTTCTACAACCAGCGGGTTCGGGCGATTGCGGCAAAATATGGCGCAGTCCTGGTGGATTACTGGTCCCTCGATGCCTTCCATGACCGGCGGATGTGGGACTCGGACCGGCTCCACATGTCCAAGGCCGGGCACAAATACCTGGCAGGGCAGGTGCTGGACCGGCTGGGCGTGCCGCACAAGATCACGCCCAAGGACTGGGAACCGCCCTTACGGCCCAGCCTGCGGGAGTGGGAGCGGCAGCAGCGGCGCTGGATCCACGACTGGGTACTGCCGCTCTTCGGCCGCAAACTTCGCGGCGTCACCCTGGGGGACGAGCTCACCCCGCGGTGGCCGGAACCGGTGAAGGTGCCGCGGAAAGGCGGGCTGAAGAAGCTGGCGGCGAAGTCCTACTTCAGTGAAGCCAACTAGCGTCCCCGGCCTGAGCCTTAGGCCTCAGCTGTCCGGCAGATTTAACTGTCCAGGAGGATTTCGTAGCCCGGCGCCACCCTTGCGGCGTGGAACTCCATGACTTCGAAGTCCGCAACGCCGTTCGTGTAGAACGGGTCCTGCTTCAGGCAGGCATCGAGGGTGGCGCGGTCCGCCTGGGAGAGCAGCAGGCCGCCGGTCCGCGGCACCTTGCGGCCTGCGGCAATAAAGACTCCGTCATCAAAGGCCTTCTGCAGCCAGGAAATGTGGCCCTCATTGTGGAAGTCCACGATGTCCTGCGGAACCCGGTAACTCAGGGAGACAACATACATGGCCCCAGCCTACCGGCCGCCACAGGACCTACTTGAAGGATCAACCAGGCCGCTCTCGTAGAATGAGGGAATGACCGAACCGCGCTGGCTCAACGCCGACGAACGCCGAGCCTGGCTGGCCCTGGTGAGCATCAATACCCTCCTGCCTGCGGCCTTGGACACCAAGCTGCACACAGCGGGAAAGCTTTCGCTTTTCGACTACACCGTCCTGGCCATGCTCTCCGAGGCGGAAGGCAGGTTCTTGCCCATGAGCGAACTCGCTGCCCGCAGCAGCGCGTCGTTGTCCCGGCTCTCGCACGTGGTGACCAAGCTGCAGAAGCGCGGCTGGGTGGAGCGGCGGCCGCATCCCCATGATGCCCGGGTCACCACCGCCCACCTCACCGACGAGGGGATGGCAACCATCGTGGGCCTTGCACCCGGCCATGTGGAGGACGTCCGTGACCTGTTCCTTGATGCCCTCACCGAGCAGGACGTCCTTGACCTGGCCCGGATCGGCGAAAAGGTAGTGGGCCGGCTGGATGCGGACCACTGGATCCTGAGGGAAAACTAGGGTCCCTCGCCCGCGGTTGGTTGCTTCCAACAACTGATGGCAAACTATCCGAATGGATTTCACAACCCGGTTCGTTGCCCTTGGCGACTCCTTCACGGAGGGTGTGGGCGACGACGATTCCACCCGCCCCAATGGTGTCCGCGGCTGGGCGGACCGCGTGGCCGAACAGCTGGGAGCCGCTGACCCCGCCTTCGGCTATGCCAACCTCGCCATCCGCGGGAGGAAGCTCCGCCACATCCTGGCTGAGCAGGTGGACGCCGCCGTCGAACTTAAACCCACGCTGGTGAGCATCTACGCGGGGGCCAACGACATCCTGCGCCCCAGGATCGACATCGATGACCTTCTGGTGGAGTACGACGACGCCATCGCCAAGCTGCGTGCCACCGGTGCCGCCGTGGTGATGTTCACGGGATTCGACGCGCGTGGCTCGAAGGTGTTCAGCACCATGCGTGGGCGCACGGCCATCTACAACGAACTGGTCCGCGGCATCGCCGGCGACCACGGCGCGCTGCTGGTGGACTACTGGCGCTTCAGCGAGTACTACGACTGGGGCATGTGGGCGCAGGACCGGATGCACATGTCCGCTGCCGGGCACGCCAACATGGCCAAGCGGGTGCTGGACGTCCTGGAGCACGACCACTCCATCGACATCCCGCCCATGACGCCCGTCCCCGAACTCAGCGGGCTGGACGCCGTCCGGGCCAACGCCCGGTGGTTCCGCGAGTATGCCGGGCCGTGGGTGGTCCGCCGGGTCACCGGGAAGTCGTCCGGGGACGGCCTTGGGCCGAGGTACCCACAGCTCACGCACCTCTAACCCGTCGCCTGCTTATACACCCTCCAGCGCCGGATTGGTCTTTAATTGCGCGAACTCGTAGACTTGGTAGGCGCTAAGTGCGCGGAGCGTGCGCAATTGCTCCGGTTGCCCGGTAATTTCTCCAGGGTGGCCGGTAGTTAGGGGCTCAAGTTGCGTGACTAACCGTTGCCCTTCTTCATTTTTGGGTCGCCCTTAGCAGCATGGTCCAGCAGCAGATATGCGGATCATTACTTTCAATTCTTGAGGAGAAGTCATGGCAGCACACTGCCAAGTGACCGGAGCCGAGCCGGGCTTTGGGCACAGCATTTCGCACTCGCACCGCCGCAACAAGCGCCGGTTCGATCCGAACATTCAGAAGAAGCGCTACTGGGTTCCGTCCCTGCGCCGTAACGTTACGCTGCAGGTCTCTGCACGTGGCATCAAGACCATCGACGTACGCGGCATCGACGTAGTCGTCGCCCAGATTCTGGCTCGTGGGGTGAAGCTCTAGTGGCTAAGGACAAGGACGTACGTCCGATCATCAAGCTCAAGTCGACTGCGGGCACGGGTTACACCTACGTAACCCGCAAGAACCGTCGTAACGATCCGGACCGCATGGTCCTGAAGAAGTACGACCCCAAGATCCGCCAGCACGTCGAATTCCGAGAGGAGCGCTAAACATGGCTAAGAAGTCCAAGATTGCTCGCAACGAGCAGCGCAAGGTCATCGTGGAGCGTTACGCTGCAAAGCGCCTCGAGCTGAAGAAGACCCTGGTTGACGAAAACGCAACCGACGAAGCACGCGAAGCGGCCCGCCTGGGCCTGCAGAAGCTGCCCCGCAACGCGTCCCCGATCCGTCTGCGTAACCGCGACATCATCGACGGCCGCCCCCGCGGAACCTTCCAGAAGTTCGGCATCTCCCGTGTCCGCTTCCGCGACATGGCCCACAAGGGCGAACTCCCGGGCATCACCAAGTCTTCCTGGTAATCCAGCACTGCTGATACCAGCTGCTTGAAAAGGGCCGGCAACCTCACGGTTGCCGGCCCTTTTGCTGTTAAGGATTCTCCGGTTGGCGTCCTTCGATCCGGCTGCCAGGCACTGTGCTGCAGCACACAGGAACGGGATACGATGCCGGATGGGCTTCCGCGGGTGCCCGAGGGCCGTTTTGCCGCGGAAACACGGGGTTGAGAGCGCCTCGCCAGGGGGATTTGCGGAGGCCCCCGGGGAGGTGTATTGTTTTCTAAGTCGCCGCGAGGGAGACAGCGAAGAGCTGGTTACCGCGGGCGGCCAAACCCCCAAAATCAAGACCAAATTCTGGCAGGGCTTTCGAGCGCTCCTGAAGAGGTGGGGACGACTTCCCGCCGATGAGAATCCTGAAACACGGATTTGCATCGGAACGGAGAGTCGGGTAACTTTGAAAAGTTGCTCCGGAGCGATCCACGGTGGTTTTTGCTGGTGGTGGTGCCGGGTGTGTCTGTTGTTTGAGAACTCAATAGTGTGCCAAGTTTGTTGATACCAATTGTTTTAGTGATTGGTTGAATTGACCGGGTCATCCGCCCCTGTGGGTGGTCTGGTTTTTACAGCTGGTTTCAAATTTTGTGCAGCCTTTTTGTCCCGTTTTCCCGGGGCTGGGGGTTGTGTCTGTTTTACTTCAACGGAGAGTTTGATCCTGGCTCAGGATGAACGCTGGCGGCGTGCTTAACACATGCAAGTCGAACGATGAACCTCACTTGTGGGGGGATTAGTGGCGAACGGGTGAGTAACACGTGAGTAACCTGCCCTTAACTCTGGGATAAGCCTGGGAAACTGGGTCTAATACCGGATATGACTCCTCATCGCATGGTGGGGGGTGGAAAGCTTTTTGTGGTTTTGGATGGACTCGCGGCCTATCAGCTTGTTGGTGAGGTAATGGCTTACCAAGGCGACGACGGGTAGCCGGCCTGAGAGGGTGACCGGCCACACTGGGACTGAGACACGGCCCAGACTCCTACGGGAGGCAGCAGTGGGGAATATTGCACAATGGGCGCAAGCCTGATGCAGCGACGCCGCGTGAGGGATGACGGCCTTCGGGTTGTAAACCTCTTTCAGTAGGGAAGAAGCGAAAGTGACGGTACCTGCAGAAGAAGCGCCGGCTAACTACGTGCCAGCAGCCGCGGTAATACGTAGGGCGCAAGCGTTATCCGGAATTATTGGGCGTAAAGAGCTCGTAGGCGGTTTGTCGCGTCTGCCGTGAAAGTCCGGGGCTCAACTCCGGATCTGCGGTGGGTACGGGCAGACTAGAGTGATGTAGGGGAGACTGGAATTCCTGGTGTAGCGGTGAAATGCGCAGATATCAGGAGGAACACCGATGGCGAAGGCAGGTCTCTGGGCATTAACTGACGCTGAGGAGCGAAAGCATGGGGAGCGAACAGGATTAGATACCCTGGTAGTCCATGCCGTAAACGTTGGGCACTAGGTGTGGGGGACATTCCACGTTTTCCGCGCCGTAGCTAACGCATTAAGTGCCCCGCCTGGGGAGTACGGCCGCAAGGCTAAAACTCAAAGGAATTGACGGGGGCCCGCACAAGCGGCGGAGCATGCGGATTAATTCGATGCAACGCGAAGAACCTTACCAAGGCTTGACATGAACCGGTAATACCTGGAGACAGGTGCCCCGCTTGCGGTCGGTTTACAGGTGGTGCATGGTTGTCGTCAGCTCGTGTCGTGAGATGTTGGGTTAAGTCCCGCAACGAGCGCAACCCTCGTTCTATGTTGCCAGCACGTGATGGTGGGGACTCATAGGAGACTGCCGGGGTCAACTCGGAGGAAGGTGGGGACGACGTCAAATCATCATGCCCCTTATGTCTTGGGCTTCACGCATGCTACAATGGCCGGTACAAAGGGTTGCGATACTGTGAGGTGGAGCTAATCCCAAAAAGCCGGTCTCAGTTCGGATTGGGGTCTGCAACTCGACCCCATGAAGTCGGAGTCGCTAGTAATCGCAGATCAGCAACGCTGCGGTGAATACGTTCCCGGGCCTTGTACACACCGCCCGTCAAGTCACGAAAGTTGGTAACACCCGAAGCCGGTGGCCTAACCCCTTGTGGGAGGGAGCTGTCGAAGGTGGGACTGGCGATTGGGACTAAGTCGTAACAAGGTAGCCGTACCGGAAGGTGCGGCTGGATCACCTCCTTTCTAAGGAGCACCTACAGATTGTTCGTGCCGTGTATGCGGTGCGGGGGTTTGTCAGGAGTACAGCCCGTTGCGCAGACGCAAGTTCTGCGGCGGGTGCTCAAGGGTGGAATATCAACGAATAGCGGCTGCCGGTTCTTTCCGGTGCTTAGTACGGTTCCTCTTTGCGGGGGTTCCTGGAAGGGTGCTGGTGGGTGCGGGTGGTTTCGTGTTTGGCACACTGTTGGGTCCTGAGGCAACAGGGCCGTGGTTCCGTCCCGTGTGGGGCGGGGTTGCGGGTTTGTTTGTTTCTGGTTTCCTGGCTGCACCGATCATGCATGTTGTGTGTGTGGGGTGTGTGGTTTGGGGTTGTTGTTTGAGAACTACATAGTGGACGCGAGCATCTTTTATAAGAAGCAATTTCCAAGAATATGAACCTGGATCTGTTGTGCTGTCTTTCGGGATGGTGCAGTGGTTTTCGTGGTTCTCTCGAAAATTAGCGTTTTTGATCTTTTGTGGTCAAGTTTTTAAGAGCACACGGTGGATGCCTTGGCATTAGGAGCCGAAGAAGGACGTAGGAATCTGCGATAAGCCTGGGGGAGTCGATAACCGGACTGTGATCCCAGGGTGTCCGAATGGGGAAACCCCGCCGAGCGCGCGAGTGACTCGGTGACCCGCATCTGAACACATAGGGTGCGTGGAGGGAACGCGGGGAAGTGAAACATCTCAGTACCCGCAGGAAGAGAAAACAATAGTGATTCCGTTAGTAGTGGCGAGCGAACGCGGATCAGGCTAAACCGTTCCATGTGTGATAGCCGGCGGGCGTTGCATGGTCGGGGTTGTGGGACTTTCCATACCAGTTCTGCCGGGCTGGTGGGGTGTGATGTGCAGGCATAGGTGAACGGTCTTGAAAGGCCGGCCAGAGAGGGTGTTAGCCCCGTAACCGTAATGTTGTGTACCGCCTGTGAGAGTATCCCAAGTAGTACGGGGCCCGAGAAATCCCGTGCGAATCTGTCAGGACCACCTGATAAGCCTAAATACTCCCTAATGACCGATAGCGGACCAGTACCGTGAGGGAAAGGTGAAAAGTACCCCGGGAGGGGAGTGAAACAGTACCTGAAACCGTGTGCTTACAATCCGTCGGAGCCAGTCTGATTCTGGTGACGGCGTGCCTTTTGAAGAATGAGCCTGCGAGTTAGTGTTACGTCGCGAGGTTAACCCGTGTGGGGCAGCCGTAGCGAAAGCGAGTCTGAATAGGGCGTTGCAGTGGCGTGATCTAGACCCGAAGCGAAGTGATCTACCCATGGCCAGGTTGAAGCGACGGTAAGACGTCGTGGAGGACCGAACCCACTTCAGTTGAAAATGGAGGGGATGAGCTGTGGGTAGGGGTGAAAGGCCAATCAAACTTCGTGATAGCTGGTTCTCCCCGAAATGCATTTAGGTGCAGCGTTGCGTGTTTCTTGCTGGAGGTAGAGCTACTGGATGGCTAATGGGCCCTACAAGGTTACTGACGTCAGCCAAACTCCGAATGCCGGTAAGTGAGAGCGCAGCAGTGAGACTGTGGGGGATAAGCTTCATAGTCGAGAGGGAAACAGCCCAGACCACCAACTAAGGCCCCTAAGCGTGTGCTAAGTGGGAAAGGATGTGGAGTTGCGAAGACAACCAGGAGGTTGGCTTAGAAGCAGCCATCCTTAAAAGAGTGCGTAATAGCTCACTGGTCAAGTGATTCCGCGCCGACAATGTAGCGGGGCTCAAGTACACCGCCGAAGTTGTGGCATTCAAATATTAGCTAAGCCCTTGTGGTTCAGGCGTTTGGATGGGTAGGGGAGCGTCGTGTGGGCGGTGAAGTCGCGGTGTAAACCAGCGGTGGAGCCTACACGAGTGAGAATGCAGGCATGAGTAGCGAAAGACGGGTGAGAAACCCGTCCGCCGAATGATCAAGGGTTCCAGGGTCAAGCTAATCTGCCCTGGGTAAGTCGGGACCTAAGGCGAGGCCGACAGGCGTAGTCGATGGACAACGGGTTGATATTCCCGTACCGGCGAAAAACCGCCCATGCTGAACAGGGGATACTAACTGCCCGAGACCTGCCTGACACCCCTTGTGGGTGAAGGGTTTTGGTGGAGCGCAGGACCTGATCCTGGGAGGCAAGCGTATTAACAGGTGTGACGCAGGAAGGTAGCCGAGCCGGGCGATGGTTGTCCCGGTCTAAGGATGTAGGGCGAACGGTAGGCAAATCCGCTGTTCATGATGCCTGAGATCTGATGGGACCCCCGTTTGGGGGGATTCGGTGATCCTATGCTGCCGAGAAAAGCATCGACGCGAGGTTTTAGCCGCCCGTACCCCAAACCGACACAGGTGATCAGGTAGAGAATACTAAGGCGATCGAGAGAATTATGGTTAAGGAACTCGGCAAAATGCCCCCGTAACTTCGGGAGAAGGGGGGCCCCAACCTTGAACACCACTTGCTGGTGGGAGGGGATCGGGGCCGCAGAGACCAGGGGGAAGCGACTGTTTACTAAAAACACAGGTCCGTGCGAAGTCGCAAGACGATGTATACGGACTGACTCCTGCCCGGTGCTGGAAGGTTAAGAGGACCGGTTAGCCGCAAGGCGAAGCTGAGAATTTAAGCCCCAGTAAACGGCGGTGGTAACTATAACCATCCTAAGGTAGCGAAATTCCTTGTCGGGTAAGTTCCGACCTGCACGAATGGAGTAACGACTTCCCCGCTGTCTCAACCATAAACTCGGCGAAATTGCAGTACGAGTAAAGATGCTCGTTACGCGCAGCAGGACGGAAAGACCCCGAGACCTTTACTATAGTTTGGTATTGGTGTTCGGAGTGGCTTGTGTAGGATAGGTGGGAGACGTTGAAGCCCGGACGCCAGTTCGGGTGGAGTCATCGTTGAAATACCACTCTGGTCACTTTGGACATCTAACTTCGGCCCGTAATCCGGGTCAGGGACAGTGCCTGATGGGTAGTTTAACTGGGGCGGTTGCCTCCTAAAAAGTAACGGAGGCGCCCAAAGGTTCCCTCAGCCTGGTTGGCAATCAGGTGTCGAGTGTAAGTGCACAAGGGAGCTTGACTGTGAGAGAGACATCTCGAGCAGGGACGAAAGTCGGGACTAGTGATCCGGCGGTACATTGTGGAATGGCCGTCGCTCAACGGATAAAAGGTACCTCGGGGATAACAGGCTGATCTTGCCCAAGAGTCCATATCGACGGCATGGTTTGGCACCTCGATGTCGGCTCGTCGCATCCTGGGGCTGGAGTAGGTCCCAAGGGTTGGGCTGTTCGCCCATTAAAGCGGTACGCGAGCTGGGTTTAGAACGTCGTGAGACAGTTCGGTCCCTATCCGCTGCGCGCGCAGGAAATTTGAGAAGGGCTGTCCTTAGTACGAGAGGACCGGGACGGACGAACCTCTGGTGTGTCAGTTGTACTGCCAAGTGCACCGCTGATTAGCTACGTTCGGATGGGATAACCGCTGAAAGCATCTAAGCGGGAAGCTCGCTTCAAGATGAGATTTCCATACACCTCGTGTGTGAGAGGCCCCCAGCCAGACCACTGGGTTGATAGGCCGGATGTGGAAGCGAGGACTAACGACTCGTGAAGCTGACCGGTACTAATAGGCCGATAACTTACACCACACACCACACCCGTGAAACCGGTTCAAAAGCGGTTCCACACCAGGGTTGGTAAAAAGATAACAAGACTGCTTGCGTCCACTATGTGGTTCCCGAACAACAAACCATTTGTTGCAGGGAACACCAACT
>NZ_JBNZGA010000026.1:0-25917 GCF_050573415.1 Paenarthrobacter sp. NEAU-H11
GGGACTGTCCGATAAACGGTGTGTGGAGTCCGGCCGGTTTTCATTGTTGAGTGGTTCTTTCGAACCGGCCAGCGAAGGTAATAGCGAACGCGTTTAGCGCAGGCTTCCACCTCATCACCCAGCGTGCACGGCCACCGCCGGTTGGATCAAGAGATCTGGTGACCAGGTATAGGCATTTCAGGGCAGCGGTCTCGTTCGGAAAGTGCCCGCGGGCCCTCACCGCCCTTCGGTAGCGTGCGTTGATCGACTCGATCGCGTTCGTCGTGCAGATGACCCGTCGGATCTCCACGTCGTACTCCAGGAAGGGCACGAATTCGGCCCAGGAGGATTCCCAGAGCCGTACGATGGCCGGATACCGCTGGCCCCACTCGGCAGTGAATTCGGCGAACCGGTCCTTCGCCGCCTGCTCGGACGGGGCCGTGTAGACCGGCTTGAGCGCCTTGACGATGCCGTCGCGGTGCTGGCGTCCGGCGTAGCGGAAGCTGTTGCGGATCAGGTGCACGATGCACTGCTGCACCACCGTCCGCTCCCACGTGGTCGTGATCGCCTCCGGCAGGCCTTTGAGCCCGTCGCAGACGGCGATCAGCACATCTTCCACGCCCCGGTTCTTCAGCTCCGAGAAGACCTGCAGCCAGAACCGGGCACCCTCGCCACCGTCGCCGGCCCAGATGCCCAGGATCTCCCGCTCCCCATTGGTGGTGACGCCCATAACGACGTAGAACGGGGTGTTGCGCACCTGCCCGTCACGGACCTTGACCACGACCGCATCAACGAACAGCACCGGATAGATCGGATCCAAAGGCCGGGCCGACCATTCGGCCAGCTCCGAGGCGACTTTCTCCGTGATGCGGCTGATGGTGTCTTTAGAGACTCTGGCCCCGTAGACCTCCTCGAAGTGGGCGGCGATTTCCCCGGTCGTCAGCCCTCGGGCAGAGAGGGAGAGCACGATCTGGTCGATCCCGTCCAGACGCCGTTTCCGCTTGGGCACGATCACCGGCGCGAACGAGCCGTCCCGATCCCGGGGCACCTCAATCTCGACCGGACCGATCTCGGTCAACACGGTCTTTGACCTGGTGCCGTTGCGCATGTTGGCTGCGATCGGTGTCTGGCCGTGCTCGTGGCCGAGGTGCTCTGTCAGCTCGGCTTCCAGAGCGGTCTCCAGCACATTCCTCGTGAGCTGGTTCAGCAGCCCGCCCGGGCCTACCAGGCTCACGCCCTGCTCCTTGGCCTGCGCGAGCAACCGCTCCGCAAGCTCCTTCTGATCGATGATCTCTCCCGTCACAGGATCGATCATCACCCCTGCCATCTCGGACGTGGACTCTGACACGGCCGTCTCCTTTCGGATCAGGCCGGACTCCACACACCGTTATTCAGACAGTCCCGCATAAAACTGCTCCCCGGAAGTCGGAACTGAATTTCTCAGTCCAACTTCCGGGGAGCAGTTCAGAGGTGATAGAGCGTTCGGGTTTAAGGCGCATCAAGTGATAGAGCGTTCGGGTTTAAGGCGCATCAAGTGAGAGAGCGTCGGGGTTAGAGGAGGCGGCGTTCGGCGGCCCACTTGGTCAGCTCGTGCCGGCTGGACAGCTGGAGTTTGCGGAGCACTGCCGAGACGTGGGTTTCCACCGTCTTGATGCTGATGAAGAGCTCCTTGGCCACCTCCTTGTAGCTGTAGCCGCGGGCGATGAGGCGCATCACCTCGAGCTCCCGCGCGGAGAGCCTGTCCAGTTCGTCATCGGCGATGTCCGCCGGGGCCGTGCCGAAGGCGTCCAGGACAAAGCCGGCCAGCCGCGGCGAGAAGACGGCATCCCCTCCGGCCACCCGGTAGACGGCGTCGGTGATTTCGGCCCCGGAGATGGTCTTGGTGACGTAGCCCCGGGCTCCAGCCCGGATGACCGCGACAACGTCCTCCGCCGCGTCCGAGACGCTGAGCGCCAGGAACCTCGTAGTGGGCAGCAGTGCCGCCGAGCCGGCGATCACTTCACGGCCGCCGCCGCCGAGGCCGCCCGGAAGGTGGACGTCGAGCAGCACCACGTCCGGCCGCTCCTTCGCGATCACGGCGATGGCCTGCTCCACGGTGGCGGCCTCGCCCACAACCTGGACGCTGGGATCGAGGTCGGCTTTCAGGCCTGAACGGAAGATCGCGTGATCGTCCACGAGCACCACCCGGACAGACTGTGTGGCGCGGTTGGTCCCCTTGCCGGCTCCCTGTGCTGGGTTCATGGTTTGCCTTCCGTGTTCTGCGTCTGCTTCTCCGCCTGCGCGGCCGGGAATCCCAGCCGGACTTCCGTGCCTTCACTGGTGCTGATGATGTTGGCCGTGCCGCCGTGCCGGTTCATCCGGCCGATGATGGACTCCCGCACGCCGAGCCGGTCTTCGGGGACGTCCTGGAGTTCGAAGCCGGGACCCCGGTCCTTGATGAACACTTCGGCGCGCCCGCCGGTGACCTCAAGATAGACCGATACTGCACCGCCGCCGTGCCGCGAGGCGTTAAGCATGGCCTCGCGGCTGGCCTGGATCAGCGCCTCATGGCCTTCGGTGACCTCGGTGTCTCCTACGCTGACCACCTCCACCGCGTTCCCGAGCAGGTCCTCCACTTCCGCGGCAACTGCCTTGATCCGGTCCGAGAGCTGCCCGGCGTCCTTTCCTGGGTCCTCGAACAGCCAGCCCCGGAGTTCGCGCTCCTGCGCACGGGCGAGGCGGACAACGTCGTGCTCATTGGCGGCGCGCCGTTGGATGAGTGCCAGCGTCTGCAGGACCGAATCGTGAAGGTGTGCCGCGATTTCCGCTCGTTCAGTCTCGCGGATCCTGCCGGCGCGTTCAGCTTCGAGGTCTCGCCAGAACTTCAGCGCCCACGGGAGCAGGACCAGTACCACGCCGCCGAGGACGGCCACGGACGCCAGCAGCGCCAGCCAGGTCTGCTCCCAGGAACCGGACCCGGACACCATCACCAGGACGCCCGCCACCACCAACGCCAGGCCGGCGGCAAGCCGTGCCCAGCCGCCTGCCTGGTTCGCTTTGGTTTTATCCACCAGCCCGGCCCGACGGGTCTCATCAAGCTGCATCCAGGCGATGGAGGCTCCGCCCAGGACCGCAGCCGCGGGGATGATGGTCCCCAACGGAACGTCCATCCCCAGCAGCTGGGCGCCGAGGATGCCCGCCACCAGGAGCAGCCCGACGCCGAGCAGGATCTCCTTGCCGTACCTCATCTCGCGGAACCGGAACCAAGGCGCCGGCGGCACTCCGGCGCCCGGCACCATGCCGGGGCCGGCGTTCGCCGACAGCGTGCCCGTTACGGTGCCGCCCATCACGGCAGGAGCAATGGGCGACGTCGGCCGCCGTTCCTGCCGCCGGGCGCTTTCGTAGGCGGTGGGCACCATGATCCAGAGCCAGGCGTAGAACACGACGCCGGCCCCTCCGGCGAATGAAGCCAGGACCATTCCCACACGCACCGTGTTCACCGGCAGCCCAAGATGCGCGGCGAGGCCCGAACAGACCCCGGCAATGAAGCGGTCGCTGCTTCGGACCAGCGGCGGGCGGGCGGGCGCGGATGTCATGGTCCAATCCAAGCACGGATCAGGGTCTCCCGGACCGGGTTGGCACGGGAACCGGGGGCCTCTCAGGGACGGCTCAGGGTGTCCCCCGGTAGAGCCGCCCGGCCGGGAGCGGCAGGATCGAAGTATGAACTCGCTAACCCCGAACCCCCATGACGGCACGCCGGAAGAACCCCCGGCCAGCCCGAAAAATGAGAACCCCACGGAGCCCCTCCCCGGGCGGGAAAACCCCACCCAGCCCCTGGCGCCGCCTCCTTCTGCCTCCGCGCCGCCGCGGGATTCCGCAACCCCGGGCCCGGCGCATGAAACCCCCGGCGCCGGCAGCAGTTACTCCTATGCCGGAGTCCCGAGCCAGCAGACCGATTTCTTCACCTGGGTCCGCAGCCAGGGAATCAGCCGCGGCCAGGACCGCTGGGTGGGCGGCGTTTCCAGCGGCATCGCGCAGCGTGTGGGAGTCGACCCCTTGATTGTCCGCGGCGTCTTTATCATCCTTGCCCTCTTCGCAGGGATCGGCGTGCTTCTTTACGGGCTTGCCTGGGCGTTCCTGCCCGAGCCCGACGGGCGCATCCACGTCCAGGAAGCCGGCGCGGGGCGCTGGACCACCGGCATGACGGGTTCACTGATCGCGGTGGTGGCAGGATTCAGCGGGCTCGGCAACGGCTTCTGGGGCTGGGGCAACCGGGGTGTGGGCCCCTTCCTGTGGTCCCTGCTGTGGGTCGGCGGCGCCATCTACCTGGTGTACTACCTGGTGCAGCGCAACAAGACAGCCGCCGGCACGCCGACCAGTGCAGCAGCGGCCGGCACGGCTGCCTACTCAGCCGGGACGTCCACCCCAACCACACCGCCGTACTCAGACGTCGCAGGCAGCGGTCCGTTTGCCGGCAACCCCTACGGCGGCAGTAGCGGGGGCACTGGCAGCGGTTCCGGCAGTGGCGGATGGGGCAGCGGTGGATACTCTGGAAGCCGGCCGTCGCCGGTTCCGCCCCCCGCTCCCAGGGTGCGCACCGCAGGTCCCGGCACTCCCGCCGTCGCAATAGCTGCCGGCAGTGCCCTGCTGGTGGGCGCTGGCGTGAAAGCCCTGGACCTCACCAACGTCATCGACCTCGGTAACTCCGCCAACGCGGTTGCCTGGGCAAGCGCGGCAGCCGTCCTGGGCATTGGCATCCTCATTCTTGGCCTCCGCGGCCGGACCCCCGGCATCCTGTCGTTCTTCGCCGTGGCGGCCCTCATCATAGGAGGAATCTTCAACGTGGTGGGCAACAACGGAGACCGCGTCCGCTTCCAGCAGGTTGACTGGGCACCGACGAGCATCGAGCAGGCCAGCGGCGGATTCGACATCACGGCCGGCAGCGGAACCGTTGACCTTACGGCCATGTCCCTGGATGCCCCGCTCACCTCGGAGGTCCGCGTCCCCCTGGACATCACGGCCAGCAACGTCACAGTAGTCATCCCGGGCGACGTGCCCGTGGACATCAAGGCGGACATGACCCTCGGCAACCTGAACGAACGCGGCAACCAGCGGGGCGGCATCACCACCCGGCAGAGCAGCTACAACACCGACAAGCCCGGCAGCCACCTGGTCATCCAGATCAACGGCACCGTCAGCAACGTCACCATCCAGGAAGGCAACTGACATGAGCAGCCAAACTCCGGGCTCAAACCCGTACATTCCGGATCCCTATGCGCAGGGCGGCACGACGGCGGCAGGCGCCTCTTCTGCCCCGCCTTCCGGGGCACGCGTGGGAACCATCGTCTGGGGCCTGATCGTCGTGGCCCTCGCCGCGCTGATCATCATCGCCCAACTGGGCATCGTCACGCTCAACGGGACCTATGTCCTGATCGGACTGATGATTGGGGCAGGCGCGGCCCTGGTGCTCGGCGGCCTCCTCTCCGCCCGGAAACGTGACAACGGCCCTACAACACGGAAGTCTTGAACCATGGACAAGTTTTTCAGCATCGTCAGGGGCCTCGGCCTGAAACGCGGACCGGAACGGTGGCTTGGAGGCGTGCTTGGAGGAATCGCGGCCAAGCTCAATGTGGACGTTGCTTTCGTCCGCATCGCGTTCCTGGTCTTCTGCCTGCTCCCCGGCCCGGCCGTCATCTTCTATCTCCTGGCCTGGGTGATCCTGCCCGACCAGAAGGACGTCATCCCGCTCCACGTGTTCCTCGAGCGGCGGTCCCTGAACCGTCCCTGAACCCGTCCTGACAAAGCACCACAAGGCCCCCGCTCCAGCTGCACCGGAGCGGGGGCCTTGTGTAACCAGTTTGTGTCGTACCCCACACACGCCACTAGAATCTATGTGAGCTCAGCGTGGCGCTCTGCCTGTAAACCCTCTCCCCAGGATTTGAGCGAGACATGAAAATTGGAATTCTTACCAGCGGTGGCGACTGCCCCGGCCTGAATGCGGTCATCCGCGGCGCGGTCCTCAAAGGTATCGCCATCCACGGCCACGAGTTCGTTGGCTTCCTCGATGGCTGGCGCGGCGTCGTTGAGGGCGACATCATCGACATCCCCCGGACCATGGTCCGCGGCATCGCCAAGCAGGGCGGCACCATCCTGGGCACCTCACGCACCAATCCGTTCGAAAACGGCGGCGGTCCCGAGGTAATCAAAGCCCACATGGACCGGCTCGGAATTGATGCCATCATCGCCATCGGCGGTGAGGGTACCCTCGCTGCGGCGAAGCGACTCACGGACGCGGGCCTGAAGATCGTTGGCGTCCCCAAGACGGTGGACAACGATCTTGACGCCACGGACTACACGTTCGGCTTCGACACCGCTGTGCAGATCGCCACCGAAGCGATCGACCGGCTCCGCACCACCGGTGAGTCCCACCACCGCTGCATGATTGCCGAAGTCATGGGCAGGCATGTCGGCTGGATCGCCCTTCACGCCGGCATGGCCGCCGGCGCGCACGCCATCCTCATCCCGGAGCAGAAGGTCAGCATCGAGCAGATCACCGAATGGGTGAAGGAAGCCCATTCCCGTGGCCGTGCCCCGCTGGTGGTGGTGGCGGAAGGTTTCGTCCCGGAGCACATGGAAACCCCGCATTCCGAGCGCGGCCTGGACACCTTCGGCCGTCCCCGCCTGGGCGGCATCGCGGACCAGCTCGCCCCGGAACTGGAAGCCCGGACCGGCATCGAAACCCGCGCCACCATCCTGGGCCACATCCAGCGCGGCGGCGTGCCGTCCGCGTTCGACCGCGTCCTGGCCACCCGCCTGGGCATGGCGGCCATCGACTCCGTGGTGGAAGGCTACTGGGGCACCATGGTGGCGCTCAAGGGAACGGACATCGAGCACGTGGGCTTCCAGGATGCCCTCGGACAGCTCAAGACCGTCCCGCAGAAACGCTACGACGAGGCCGCCGTCCTGTTCGGCTGAGTTGTCGCCGGGAGGCCGTGTCCTCCCATACTGCCGCGGCGTCCTGTTCAGCGGTGCGCGCTGCCCGCCCTAGGCTGGAGGCATGACACTTGACCCCGGTTCCGCAGCCATCATCCAGCTCGCGTGGGCCCGGCACCTGGGACTCGACGACGACGCCTTCGGATCCGCCTTGGCGTCCGGGGAACGGATCGTCCGCGCGGACGACAACGCCCGCACAGTGGAATTTGTCCGGCTCTTTGGCAGCTCAGCCCTGGTGGGCCCGCAGTGGGTCATCGACGCCGCGGAGGGCATCGCCGACGAGGAGATGGCCCAGCATGTAACGCTCATGACGCTGACGCGGTCCCACGGCGGCCATGGGCTGGGTGCCGCGGCCTTGTTCTTCGCGGACGACCTTCCCCTGAAGCAGCCCCCGGAAGAGATGACCGTTTCGCACGGCAACCCGGAGGCCATCGAACTGGAGGGCAACTGCCCGCCGGACGACGTCAACGAGGTGGGCCTGTCGGACCTCGAAAACCGCTACACGATCGTCCACGAAATGGAGGGCCGCCGCGTGCCGCTTGCTTGCGGAGCCTACTCTGAGTGGGAGGGCCTGCTGGCCCGAATGGGTGTCCTGGTGGACCCGGCATGGCGGCGGCGGGGCCTGGGGACGCTGGCCGCCTCCATCGCGGCGCACGAGGCGCTGGCCGCCGGGCTTACGCTGCAATGGCGGACGGACGTCAGCAACACCGGAGCCGTGGCGCTGGCCCGGAAGCTCGGCCTGTCAGCCGGCGGAATCCAGACCAGCGTCCACCTTGGCTGACCCCGGAACGGCCCCGCGCCCGCCCCAGTCCTGAACCGGCTGCGGCTTCGCAAAGAACAGCGCCACGGCGGCGCCGACCAGGACCACCCCGGCGGGCAGCAGGATGGACTGGCCCATCGCCGTCGAAAACCCGCTGTGGAGGGCCTCCGACAGGCTTCCGGAGAAGCCCGTTCCTTCCCCGGCCGCCCCGCCGGGTCCGCCGGACGGAAGCTCGGCTGCGAGCCGGGCCTGGATCAGCACGGCAATGGCCGCGCTGCCCAGCACGGCACCGATCTGCCGCGTGGTGTTGTACACGCCGGACCCGGCCCCTGCCTGCCGCGGCGGGAGGTTGCGGGTGGCGGTGGTGCCCAGCGGAGCCCAGATGCCTGCGTTGGCGAACCCCAGGACGGCGCTGGGCAGCAGGAACAGGAGGATGGGGGTGTCCGGCCGCATCAGGACTGAGTTCCACACAAGGGCCACGGCCATCAGTACCAGGCCGGTGGCAGTGAGGAATTTGGGGTTGACCTTGTCGATGATCTTTCCCACCACTGGAGCAAGGCCGCCGGAGATCAGCGCCATGGGAACCATCATCAGCGCGGACTGGGTGGGCGTGAGGCCACGGACCAACTGGTAGTAGAAGATGAGCGGCAGGCTGAAGGCCGTCACCGTGAAGCCGACGGTGGTGATACCGATGTTGGCCAGGGAAAAGTTCCGGTCGCGGAAGAGCCTCAGGGGCAGCAGCGGCTCACCCTTGTTGAACCGCTGCCAGACCACGAAGAGAGCCAGCACGGCAAGGCCGGCGACGATCAGGCCCCACACCGTGACGGGACCGGTGATGGTGCCCCAATTGTAGGTTTCGCCCTCCTGGATGCCGAACACCAGGAGGAAGAGCCCGACGGCGCTGAGCACCACGCCGGGAATATCGAACCGGTGCGGGTGGGTGCTGAGGGACGGAACGTTGCGCAGCGCGAGGACAAAGCCTGCAATGCCGATGGGCACGTTGATGAAGAAGATCCATTCCCAGCCGAGCCCGTCCACCAGGACGCCGCCCAGGATGGGGCCCACGAGGGTGGCCATGCCTGCGGTGGCACCCCAGATCGCCATGGCGGCACCGCGCCTGTCCGGCGGGAAGATCCGGGTGATCACTGCCATGGTCTGCGGCGTCATCATGGCCGCGCCGAGGCCCTGCAGCACGCGTGCCGCTATCAGCACCTCCACCTGGCCCGACAGGCCGCACCACAGCGAAGCCAGGGTAAAGACCACCAGGCCGGCAAGGTAGAGCTTCTTGGGCCCGAAGCGGTCCCCCAGCCTGCCGGTAATCAGCAGCGGGACCGCATAGGCCAGGAGGTAGGCGCTGGTGACCCAAATGACCGAGTTGATGTCCGCGTCCAGGCCCTCCATGATCCGGGGGTTGGCCACGGACACAATGGTGGTATCGATCAGGATCATGAAGAACCCGATCACCAGGGACCAGAGGGCCGCCCACGGCTTCGCCACGTTTTCCACTGGGCAATCCTTCCTCAGGTTGTGATCCGCCGGGCGGGACCCGGTGGTGCTAGCCCAGGAGGTCCTGGATCTCCTGGCGGGCGAACATTTGGGCGGCTGCGCGGGCGGACGGCGAACCTGCGTCCGGATCGGCGCCGGCGTCGAGCAGTACCCGGGCAACGCCGGTGTAACCCTTGAACGCTGCTCCGGCGAGCGGGGTCTGACCCCGGTCGTTCGCGGAGTTGGCCTCGGCACCGTGTTTCAGGAGGAGCTGGACGGTCTCCGTGTGGCCGTGGTAGGCGGCCAGCATGAGAAGCGAATCACCCGCCGCGTTGGTCAAGGTGGCGGGAGCGCCGGCGTCGAGGTAGGCACGCAACAGTGCCGTCTCCCCCTCCCGTGCCGCCTGGAAGAGCGTCTGCGCCAAGGCCAGCGTCTCGTCGTCGGGCGCTGGGCCGGGTGGTGCTGTGCCAGACGGCGCTGCGCTGGTTCCGGCGTCTTCGGTCATGAACGTGGCCCCCTAAGGAATCCGGTCTGGCGCCCCACGACCTGGCCGGCGTCCGGGGCAACGATGATTTCCTGGACAGCGGGGTACGGCTCGTCGCCATCCAGGACCGTCAGTATCTCATCGGGCGCAACCGAACGTTTTATGACTGCCAGGGCGACCGGGCCCATCTCATAATGCTGCGCCACTGACGTCACGGTCCCCACCTTCCGCTCCCCCGCCAGCACGGGGCTGCCGGCCTGGGGCAACGTGTGCTGCGAGCCGTCCAGCTGGAGGAAGACAAGGCGCCGGGGCGGGTGGCCCAGATTGTGCACCCGCGCGATGGTTTCCTGCCCTTTGTAGCAGCCCTTGGCCAGGTGCACGGCGGTCCGGAGGAGGTCCAGTTCGTGCGGAATGGTCTTGTCGTCCGTCTCGGCCCCGATCCGGGGGCGCCAGGCTGCCACGCGCAGCGCCTCGGCGGCGAGGACGCCCGCAAGGGGACGCTCTCCCACTGTCCGCTCCAGCTCGTCGGCCGGCACCAGGTACTCGAACCACGGCCGCTCCAGGCCGGGATGGCCCGACTCCGGGACAGTGGCGTAGGAGTAACCCCCCGCGCCCACGTGCGGCCACGGGTCCTGCCAGGCCAGCAGGCCGGACCATTCGGGAACTGCCTTCGTGCTGCCGATGACGGCCCAGTCGGCTGAGACATCCGCGATGTCCACGCGGAGCATGAACTTCATCCTGTTGAGGAACTCTGCCAGCGGGGCGGCTTCGGCGGCCTCGACGATCAGCCAGGTGGTGCCGCCGTCGTCAATCACCCTGGCGTCGAAATCGATCCTGCCCTGCACGCTCAAAAGGAGCAGTTCGCTGGACTCGCCCGGCTGCAGGCCTGTGACCTGCTGCGAGGAGAGGGTGTTGAGCCAGCTGAGGCGGTCCGGACCCGTCACCGTCACGACGCCGCGGGAGGAGAGGTCGACGACGGCGGTTCCGGCCGCGAGGGCGCGCTGCTCGCGGAGGGGCTCACCGTAGTGGGCGGCAACGCCGGCGTCGGCACCGGCCGCCTCGACGGCGCCAGGGCGCGACAGCAGGGGGCTGGGAGTAGTCATATGTAGTAGAAGTCCTTGGGGCTCGGCGGTATTCCGGATTCTTGCAAATCGACGCGGGATCCCGCCGCCTGCGCCCTCAGCGCCGAAGGACGGGGAGGGGTCAGGAGACCTTTTTCAGGAAGGCCGAGGCGTGCGCTTCCAGGCCTTTTCCGTCCTTGCCGCCAACGGCGACGTCCCACCGCCACAGGAGGTTTCCGTCCACCAGGCCGAAGATGCGCGTGGCGGCGCTGTAGTCCTTGGAGTGGCTGCCGCGCATGACCATATCCGTGGTGAGCTGGATCTGCGGGCCCTTGATCTGCCCGTAGTAGAGCTCGGAAATGCCGCCGGGGTGCGAAATGGACACCGAGATGTCGAACCCGCCCTCGCTGTTGCGCAGGGCCTCCACTTCGTCGGCACTCTTCAGCGCCGGAACGATGTCCGCGGGGATCAGGCCCGGGCCGCCGTCGGCATCAAGCTGTTTGCGCTCCAGCGCCCAGAAACCGGTCTCGACGGTGAGCGGCCGCAGGCGCGTGCCGTCGTCGTCCGTCAGCCAGCTCTCCGCGCGGTACTGAAGGTACGGCAGCCCGTTGTGCGTGAAGGACACGTGCTGCACGAAATGCTCCGAGTCCTCGTCCCCGCTGCCGAGGCGGCCGCGGCCTTCCCACTCACCAATGAGCCAGGAAAGCGGAACAAGTTCGGGAGTCAGGTCTGTAGGAATCTCAATGGGCACTGCGATTACCTCGGAAAACGGCTAGCTCCGGAAAAGGGGACTACTTCTGGCCTTTGAACAGGCGGTAGACCACGAAGCCGGCAAACCAGGCCATGGCGAGGCTGGCGATGCCGAGCAGGACAAGGAAGAAGATTTCAAATGCAAGTACGGACATGGTGCCATCCTAACGCGTTAGTAGATGAGTAGTTTGTCTATGAAGTAGGCCAGGGAACCCACCGCCGAGACAGGCGCAAGGCCCATGCTAAGGGCAGCCTGGATGTTCAGGGGTGCACCGCGAAGCGTTACGAGCCGCCGGAAGCTTGCCAGCACCGCCCCGACTACGACGCCGAAGATGGCGGCCGGCAGGACCGCAATGTCCGAGAACACCAGTCCGGCAAGGGGCCCGGCCAGGCCGGCCATCACGATTCCTAGGGGTGCCACGACGCTGTCCGGCCAGCGGATCAGCCCGGCCAGCAGGGCAACCGCGGCACTGATGGCCGCCACCAGGAGCATCTCCCGGACCCCGTTGAACCGAGCGCCCGCTATCCAGCCGGAGCCCAGGCAGGCGAGCAGCACCCCTGCGCAGCATCCCAGGGTGGATTCCAGCCGCTGCGCCTGCCCGGTTCCGCGGATCAGCTGCACCACGAAGACGGCGATCATGCCCAGCGCGATGAAGGCGGGGGTCCAGTCCAGGTACCCGGGAGCAGGAGCCAGGCCGGCGCCAACCGCGGCTCCGGCGCCCGGCACGGCAATCACCGCAGCCAGGGTCTTCTTGGCAGGAATACGGAGGAAGTGCGGCCAGCCGACGCCGATGGCGGCGGCGATCGCCACCGCAACGCCTACGAGCACCTCGCGGGAGGTATACACCCCGGCAATGATCGCGGCCAGGCCGGCCATTCCCGCCACGCCGATGGTCCACGAGCCCAAGGACCGCGCAGGCGCCTGCAGTTCCGCCGTCACGCGGAACCCGGCCTGGACTTAGTTTCTGCACTCACTGCGCTGCAATCCCATCCTGGCGTCGACCTGGAAAGGCGGGCCGCCCTTCGCGGAGGGCGTCGGGGCCCTTGGCTCAATCCTGCCTTATATGAACGGCATATGTCGCAAAACGTCCCCTCATCCGCGCCGAATCCATGGCCGCGAAGGCCCCGCCGGGTATACTCAAAGCTCAGCTACGCTCCCTGCTGAGGTGGCCGGCCGGCGCCCTGAACAATGGCCCAAGACCCGAGCAGGAAGCCAGTACCGGCCGGTGGAAACCCGGTTCAGTCGCCCAATGATGCGCGGACGGCCCTTGGAGGAACAATGTCGCACATCCTGCTCTTGACGAACAGCCCTGGCTCTTCGGTAGACATCCTGCCTGCCCTGGAATTGCTGAACCACCGGGTCCACATCCTCCCCGCCGAGCCCACCGCGCTGCTGGAGACCGATCCCTGCGACATCGTGCTGCTGGATGCCCGCAAGGACCTGGTGGGCGCCCGCTCCCTCACCCAGCTGCTCAAGGCCACCGGCCTGAGCGCGCCGCTGGTGCTGATCCTGACCGAAGGCGGCATGGCGGCTGTTTCGTCGGCTTGGGCCGTGGACGACATCGTGCTGGACTCCGCCGGGCCCGCTGAAGTGGAAGCCCGCATCAGGCTGTCTGTGGCGCGCGCCGTCCCCGAGCAGGAGGACACGCCAACGGAGATCCGGGCCGCCGGCGTCGTCATCGACGAAGCAAGCTACACCGCCCGCGTGAACGGCGCACCGCTCAACCTGACTTTCAAGGAATTTGAGCTGCTCAAATACCTGGCGCAGCACCCCGGCCGAGTTTTCACCCGCCAGCAGCTGCTCACCGAAGTGTGGGGCTATGACTACTACGGCGGCACCCGCACCGTGGATGTCCATGTCCGGCGGCTGCGGGCGAAGCTGGGCGCCGATCACGAGAACCTCATCAGCACCGTACGCAACGTGGGCTACCGCCTGACGTTGGTGCGGCAGCAGGAGGATGAGCTCACCGAGGCCTGAGCGCCCGAGCCGCTTCCCGTATAGCCTTGCCTCATGACTCCAGCGCACCCAGAGAAGTGGCCCGTCCATGCTGAACGGGGCGCGGTTGACCAGCAGCTGCTGAAGGACTGCCGGGACCTCCTGGCCGCGGCAGAGGAATCGGACGGCAATCCCTCCATTTCGGAGCAGACCCAGGTGACCATGCGGGCCGGCGATTCGGCGGAGCACTCAGTGCTGACCCTGGCGCTCTATGCCCCGGACGAGGACTCCGATCCCGCCAGCGGGCAGGACCTCGCCGGATTTGCCGTGGTGGTGGAATCCCCTGACGGCACCGGAGTGCTGGAGATCGCCGTCCACCCCAGCTACCGGAACCAGGGCGTGGCGGACCGGCTGGTGGGCGCGCTCAAGGACAGCCGCGGGCTGGACGGGCTGAAGGCATGGTCCCACGGCAACCACGAGGCCGCCGCGGAACTGGCCGCCCGCTATGGATTTGGGCCCGTCCGTGAACTCTGGAAAATGAGGATGACGACGGCGGGGGCGGACCTTCCCGAGGCCGTCCTGCCGGAGGGGGTGTCCATCCGCGCCTTTGTTCCCGGCCAGGATGAGGAAGCCTGGCTGGCCGTGAACCGGGCCGCCTTCGCCCACCACCCCGAACAGGGCAGCCTGACCCGGGCCGACCTTGAGGCGCGCATGGCCGAGGACTGGTTCAACCCCGAAGGCTTCCTGCTGGCCGAGGACCGGCAGGGCAGGCTGCTCGGGTTCCACTGGACCAAGGTCCACCCCCAGCACGGCCCCCACCCCGCCATCGGTGAGGTTTACGCAGTAGGTGTTGCGCCTGTTGCCCAGGGCATGGGCCTCGGCAAAGCCCTCACCGTAGCCGGCATCAGGTACCTCCAGGACCTGGGGCTGCACGCGGTCATGCTCTACACAGATGCCGACAACGCCCCTGCCGTTTCGCTGTACCGGCGGCTGGGGTTCACCCGCTGGGACATGGACGTCATGTACGGGCCGGTGGCAGCGGGCTAGTCCTGCAAGCGGAGTATCAGGTGCGGGCCGAAAATCAGCGGTCTTCGGCCTGCTGAATGCTTGTAAGGTTGAAGCAGGACCGCGCAGGCCGGAAGCGCCAGCATCAACCGCCAGGTAAAGGAGATGCCATGAACCCGGAACCTTCCGGATCAGCCACGTCACAGGATGTTGCAGTGCCGGTGCGTGCCCGCTTCGGCTCCTCGGAGGTTCCGGCGTCGCGCGCCACCCAGGACCGCATTGACATCCCGGAGTTCGCGCCGAACCTGCAGCCGGAGGGCGACATCCGGCCGGACCGCTTCCTGGACCGGGAGCTCAGCTGGCTCAGCTTCAATTCCCGCGTGCTGGAACTGGCCGAGGACGCCACGCTCCACCTGCTGGAGCGCGTCAGCTTCCTGTCGATCTTCGCCTCCAACCTGGACGAGTTCTTCATGGTGCGGGTTGCCGGCCTCAAGCGGCGCATCGCCACCGGCCTGGCTGTCCCCTCCCCCGCGGGCCTCAGCCCCGTGGAGGTGCTGGAACGGATCAGCGAAGAGGCCCACCGGCTGCAGCAGCGGCACGCGCAGGTCTACGCCGAGCAACTCCGCCCCGCCCTGGCCTATGAACACATCCACCTCATGCACTGGGACGAACTGGATGAGACCGCCAAGCAGCAGCTCAGTGTCATGTTCGCCGAGAAGGTGTTCCCCATCCTTACGCCCCTGGCGGTGGACCCGGCCCACCCCTTCCCCTACATCTCGGGGCTCTCGCTCAACCTCGCCGTGGTGGTCCGCAACCCGGTCAGCGACAAGGAGCTCTTCGCCCGCGTCAAGGTGCCGGACCAGCTGCCGCGCCTGATCTCCATCGACGGTCCCCGTGCCGGCGCGGTGGCCGGGCGCGTGGCCCGCTTCATCGCCCTTGAGGAAGTCATTGCCGTCCACTTGGACAAGCTCTTCCCGGGGATGGAGGTCCTCGAGCACCACACCTTCCGCGTCACCAGGAATGAGGACGTTGAGGTGGAGGAGGACGACGCTGAGAACCTCCTGCAGGCCCTCGAAAAGGAACTCCTGCGCCGCCGCTTCGGCCCGCCTGTCCGGCTTGAAGTCACCAACGACATCAACCCGAACATCCGCGCGCTGCTGATCCGCGAGCTGGGCGTCGAGGAATCCGAGGTCTACTCCGTTCCGGCTCCCCTGGATCTGCGCGGGCTGTCCGTGATTGCCGGCATCGACCGTGCCGACCTCCACTACCCCAAGCACGTTCCGCACACCTCCCGGTACCTCAACGAGTCGGAGACGTCCAAGGCCGCGAACGTGTTTGCCGCCATGCGCCGGCGGGACATCCTGCTCCACCACCCTTACGACTCGTTCTCCACCTCCGTCCAGGCTTTCCTGGAGCAGGCGGCCGCGGACCCCAAGGTCCAGGCCATCAAGCAGACCCTGTACCGCACGTCCGGCGACTCCCCTATCGTGGACGCGCTGATCGATGCGGCCGAGGCCGGCAAGCAGGTCCTGGCCCTGGTGGAGATCAAGGCGCGGTTTGACGAGCAGGCGAACATCTCCTGGGCGCGCAAGCTGGAACAGGCCGGCGTGCACGTGGTCTACGGCATCGTGGGCCTCAAGACCCACTGCAAGCTCTCGCTTGTGGTCCGCCAGGAGGTTGACGGGCTGCGCCGCTACTGCCACATCGGCACGGGCAACTACCACCCCCGGACTGCCCGCTACTACGAGGACCTGGGCCTGCTGACCGCCAACGAGCAGGTGGGCGAAGACCTGTCCAAGCTGTTCAACCAACTCTCCGGCTACGCACCCAAATCCACGTTCAAGAGGCTGCTGGTGGCACCCCGTTCCGTGCGTTCGGGGCTGATCGACCGCATTGAAACCGAAATCCGCAATGCCCGTGCCGGAATCCCCGGCCGCGTGCAGATCAAGGTCAATTCCATGGTGGATGAGGCCATCATCGATTCCCTGTACCGGGCTTCGCAGGCCGGCGTGAAAGTGGACGTGGTGGTCCGCGGAATCTGTTCCCTCCGCCCGGGAGTGCCGGGCCTCAGCGACAACATCACCGTCCGCTCCATCCTGGGCAGGTTCCTGGAACACTCCCGCGTGTTCGCCTTCGCCAACGGCGGGGATCCGGTGGTGTACATCGGTTCGGCGGACATGATGCACCGCAACCTGGACCGCCGGGTGGAGGCCCTGGTCCAGCTGGCCAGCGCCGACGACATCACCTACGTCCTTGACCTGCTGAAGCGCTACATGGATCCCGAAACCGCGAGCTGGCACCTCGACAACCAAGGGGTCTGGACCCGGCACCACCTGTCCGACGACGGCACGCCCCTTGAGGACGTCCAGTCCTGGCTGTTGGCCTCCCGCCCCCGGCAGCGCAGCCTGAGCCGGCGCTAAGGGCCACTGTTTTGTCGAGCGATGCACTTGTAGCAGACCAGACAGACCACCCGGGGGAACCAGTAGCCGTAACGGCTGCCGGCGCTTTGCCCTGGCGCGTGGTGAAGGACAAGCTTGAAGTCCTGCTGATCCACCGCCCGCGCTACGACGACTGGTCGTGGCCCAAGGGCAAGATCGACGACGACGAGACGGTGCCGGAGTGCGCAGTCCGGGAGGTGCAGGAGGAAATCGGGCTCATCGCCCAGCTGGGCATCCCGCTGCCGCCCATCCACTACCACGTGGCCTCCGGCCTTAAGGTGGTCCACTATTGGGCCGTCAAGGCAAACGGGGTCAGGATGCTTCCCGACGGGAAGGAGGTGGACAGCGTCATGTGGTGCGCCCCCGAGAAGGCGGCTGCGCTGCTGTCCAATCCCTCCGACGTCGTGCCCCTTCAGTACCTGCACGACGCGCACAGGCGCGGGGAGCTGGACACGTGGCCGCTCGTGGTGCTCCGGCATGCCAAGGCCAAGCCGCGTTCATCCTGGAGCAAGGCAGAGGGCGAGCGGCCGCTTGCCGCCACGGGGACACGGCAGGCGCAGGCCGTCAGCAGGCTGCTGCACGCTTGGAAGCCGCTCCGCGTGGTGACCAGCCCCTGGCTGCGGTGCGTGGCAACAGTGGCGCCTTACGCGAAGGCGGCGGGGGCGAAGGTGAAGCTCGCGGAGCCGCTCACGGAGCACCGGCACCAGCGGAGCCCCAAGAAAACGGCCGCCGTCATCGAGGGCCTTTTCGACAAGCAGCGGCCGGTGGTCATCTGCACGCACCGCCCCGCGCTGCCCACCGTGTTCACCCAGCTCGGCCGGCACATGCCGGCGCACCTGCGCGCGCTCCTGCCGGCCAAGGAGCCGTACCTCTCCCCCGGCGAACTGGTGGTGTGCCACGTGGCTCCAGGCGGGCAGGGTCGGGTCGTGGCCGTGGAGCAGTTCAAGCCGTTCGACGACTGAATGTCGCGCAGCGGCTCCCCGGACCGGCCAAGTAGACTTTAGCCGTGAGCATCCCAACGCCTTATGAAGACCTCCTCCGCGATGTCCTGGCTTCCGGCACGCACAAATCGGACCGCACCGGAACCGGAACCACCAGCGTTTTCGGCCGCCAAATACGCTTCGACCTGACGAAGGGTTTTCCGCTGATCACCACCAAGCGGGTGCACTTCAAGTCGGTGGCAGTAGAGCTCCTGTGGTTCCTGCGCGGTGAGACGAACATCAAATGGATGCAGGACCAGGGCGTCACCATCTGGAACGAATGGGCCGACGCCGATGGCGACCTCGGACCTGTCTACGGTGTGCAGTGGCGCAGCTGGCCCACTCCCGACGGCGGCCACATTGACCAGATCGCGGAGCTGATCGACAACCTGAAGGCCAACCCGGACTCACGCCGGCACATCGTATCCGCCTGGAACGTCTCCGAGCTCCAGGACATGGCCCTGCCCCCGTGCCACGCCTTCTTCCAGTTCTATGTGGCTGACGGCAAGCTGTCCTGCCAGCTGTACCAGCGCTCCGCGGACATGTTCCTGGGCGTCCCCTTCAACATTGCCTCCTACTCGCTGCTCACCTGCATGGTGGCGCAGCAGGTGGGGCTGGAGCCCGGCGAGTTCATCTGGACCGGCGGAGATGTCCACATTTATGAGAACCACATGGACCAGGTCCTCAAGCAGCTGGAGCGGGAGCCGTACGAGTACCCGCAGCTGAGGATCACCCGCAAGCCGGCGTCGATCTTCGACTACACGCTGGAAGACTTCGAAGTGGTGGGCTACAAACACCACCCGACCATTAAGGCCCCGATCGCCGTATGAGCACCGAGAACTTCACTGACCCGCAGTCCTTCACTGAGGAACTTGCCGCCTCCGTGACCGGCGTTGGCCTGGTTTGGGCGCAGACCCCGGACGGTGTCATCGGCAAGGACGGCGACATGCCGTGGCACCTGCCGGAGGACCTCAAGCACTTCACCCGGCTGACCATGGGCCACCCTGTGATCATGGGCCGCAAAACGTGGCTGTCCTTCCCGGACAAATACCGCCCCCTGCCCGGCCGCACCAACATCGTGGTCACCCGGCAGAAAAGCTGGGCCGAAACGCCCGAGGCGAAGGGCGCCGTCGTGGTTCCCTCCCTTGACGACGCGCTGCTGGAGTCGCAGTTCGTGGACGGCGGGGACACGGTCTGGATCCTGGGTGGCGGCGAGATTTTCCGCCAGGCCACCGAGCTCGCCAACGTTGCGGTGGTCACCACCATCGATGTCGAGGCCGACGGCGACACGTTCGCCCCGGAGCTTGGCACCAGTTGGGAGGCGTCCGTCTCCGTCCCGCCCGACGGGTGGCTCACGGCCGCCAACGGCACGCGCTACAGGTTCACCAAATGGTCAAGGACCGAGGGCTAGGACATGCTCAAGAAACCGGAAACCCTGTTTGTCCTGGGGTACATGCTTCTCCCCCTCCTGGCTCTCCTGTCCGCGATTGTTGGGCTCACCATGATTTTGGGCGGGAACAAGATCGCCGGAGCCATCGTGCTGGTGGCGGTGACTCAGGTTTTCGCGTTCGGTGCGTTCTTCGCCTTGCGTGCCCGAAAAGCCGCTGTGCGGGAGGAATCCGACCCTCGCTAGTGGCATTGTCCGCCGATGGGGAGGACACCCCATCGCGCACGTCCCGGGTTGTTCACTAGGCTGGGGCCTGCAGCGTCAGGGAACGGCTGTTTCAAGAGATTGGGGGATGCCTGGTGGCAGGAAACTTGTGGGGCGCCGACGTTGAGCAGCTGCGGACGCTCGCGAAGCAGTTCGGCACAACGGCGGACCTGCTGCTGCAGCAGTCCACACAGCTGAGCAGCCAGATCAACAACACGCCCTCCTGGAAGGGCCGGGATGCTGAACATTTCCGTTCCGACTGGAACGGCAACCACCGGGCGCTCCTGCAGAAGACGGCGGCTCGCCTGAAGCAGGAATCAAAGCTCCTGCTCACAAACGCCGACGAGCAGGACAGGGCGAGCAGCGCCGGCGGTTCCGGCGGGCCCGGGACAGGAGGCCCGGGTGCGGGCCTGCCGGGTGGCGGCGGTCCGGGCGGGACTGTCCCCGGACAAGGCAGCAACAACCCTTGGGGCCCCGGCTGGCTGGCAGATCCGGATTCCCCGTTCCGGGACGGGTGGGACATCTACGGCCTCATCAAGGCCTTCCCGAACCTGCGGGCGGGCCTGTTCGACATTGGCGCGATGCTCCATAAGTCACGTATCGGTGACTTCATGGACCCGGTGGCCTGGCGGGCCTTCCAGAACTCCAACGCCTTCAGCACGTTCTTCAACATGTCCAACAACCTGTTCGAGGGCAAGTTCCATGAGGTACTCAACCTTGCCAAGGAAGGCAACGCGTTCAAGTACCTTGATGGTTTCAGCAAGGGCCTGGGAGTCGTGGGCGTGGGATTGGACTCCCTCGACGCCTTCAATAACTTCCAGGAGGGCGACTATGGTTCTGCCGCGTACTCCACCACCAAGGCCCTGCTGGGCGCCGGTTCCTTCGCTCCGCCTCCCATCGGCACGGCCTGCATGGTGGCCAGCGGCGCGCTGGCCCTCTACGACAACGTGCCTGTCATCCACGACTCCGTCAACTACGTAGGCGATAAGATCGCTGACGGGGCAGAGGCCGTTGGCGACGCTGTCGGCGACGGCGTGGACGCCGTCGGCGATTTCTTTGGCTTCTGAAAACTGAGGAGAACATTCAGTGACTGAGACAACAACCACAGCCAGGTCCTCAACCGCCGGGGGCTTTCCGGATGCCATCGGCTTTGGCTTCGCAGAACTCCTGGTGCTCCTGAACCTCCGGCGCGGCCCGGGCGCCGAAGCATCCGCGAAAGCGCTCCGGCTGGAGGGTGAACTCGACGACGCCCCGCTTCTCTCTGCCGGCGCTTCCTCCCTGGTGGCCCGCGGTGCGGCCACCGTTGAACCGGGCGGTGAGCTGTCCGTAGACGGCCCGGTCGCCGCGGTCACCAGTGCACTGGCGGAGGCAACCAAACGGGTGCAGATCAACCTGCTGACCGCAGACTCCGTGGACAACGTCCTGTCTGTGGAGTCGCCCGCTTACCGGATCCTGCTGCAGCCGCGCGCGTACCTTAGCTGGTTCGCCATGGCCCAGCGCCCCGATTCCACGCCGGCGGAAGTCAACTTCTTCATTGTGCGCAAGCACCTCGAAGAGAACCCCTCCGGCGGCGCCACCATCCGGCTGCTGGTGGACGGGGCCGGGCAGCAATTGCTGGTTAAACGCAGCGGCCAGGGCTGGGCCGTGGGATACGGCATTATCGATGGCCCTGCGGAGCCCATCCGGGAAATCGACGGCCTCACCGACAGCCAGGTGCTGGACCACATCCGATCAATCCGACAGGACTAGCGTGCAGAACGGCATTCCAGGCAGCAACAACCCGGGCAACGTTTCCGGCTCCGACGACCAGGTCCGCGCCTCCCACGACCAGGCCTTGGCGCAGGGTGAGAAGCGGATCCTGTTCCGCACCGCGGAGGGCAGGCTTCACAGCTATGCCAGGGAAGAGCTCGGCGTTGTCACGGCGAGCTCGCACCCGCAGGTGCGGTCCGCCGGCGGCTTCCTGCTGATGGCGGCTTTCTTCGCGGCCGTGGCGGTTTTTTCCGTCATGCTGGTGGCCGGACCCACCAGCCGCGGCCAGGACCCGCTGTGGGGCGCCCTGATCCTGACCGTTGCCGGAATCGGCGGTGTCTTGTACGCCGGGCGGATGGCGAGCGTGGCTTCCCGGGCCAAGCGCCTGCGCGCGGAACGGGGAGTCCCCGAGCCCACTGCCCGCCAGTTCGACAGGTAGCACCCCGCCGGTTGTGACTGCCGGACCGGGCAGTGACGTAACCGACTGCGCCGTCCCGGTTCCGAAGTCTAAACTGGACGAATGACTACAGCAGCTACCCCTTCCGTCGGCCTGGTCGGATGGCGCGGCATGGTCGGTTCCGTCCTGATGCAGCGCATGCAGGACGAGGGCGACTTCGCCAACATCAACCCGGTGTTCTTCTCCACGTCCAACGCGGGAGGTGCCGCGCCGACGCTTGCTGGAACAGCAGCAGGCAGCGCCGGCAAGCTCGAAAACGCGTTCGACGTCGACACGCTGGCTAAGCTGCCCATTATTGTCACCGCCCAGGGCGGCGACTACACCAAGCAGGTCCACGGCGAGCTGCGCAGCCGCGGCTGGGACGGCCTCTGGATCGACGCCGCCTCCACCCTGCGCATGAACGACGATTCAATCATCGTGCTGGACCCGATCAACCGGGACGTCATCGACAAGGGCCTGGTGAACGGCACCAAGGACTTCATCGGCGGCAACTGCACGGTCTCGTGCATGCTTATGGGCCTCGGCGGCCTGTTCAAGAACGGCCTGGTGGAGTGGGGCACCTCCATGACCTACCAGGCTGCCTCTGGCGGCGGCGCACGGCACATGCGTGAGCTCCTCAGCCAGTTCGGCACGCTCAACGCCGAGGTCAGCACGGAACTGGACGATCCGGCGTCGGCCATCCTGGACATTGACCGCAAGGTCCTGGCCCACCAGCGGACTGACATTGATGCCACCCAGTTCGGCGTGCCGCTGGCCGGTTCCCTGATCCCCTGGATCGACGCGGACCTGGGCAACGGCCAGTCCAAGGAAGAGTGGAAGGCCGGGGTGGAGACCAACAAGATCCTGGGCACCTCCGAGGAAAACCGCGTGATCATGGACGGCCTTTGTGTCCGGATCGGTGCCATGCGCTCCCACTCCCAGGCCCTGACGTTGAAGCTCCGCGAGGACCTGTCCGTCGCCGAGATCGAGAAGCTGCTCGACGAGGACAACCAGTGGGCCAAGGTGGTTCCGAACACCAAGGAAGCCTCCATGGCCGACCTGACCCCCGTCGCCGCCTCCGGCACCCTGGACATCCCGGTGGGCCGCATCCGCAAGATGGAAATGGGCCCGCAGTACATCAGCGCCTTCACCGTGGGCGACCAGCTCCTCTGGGGCGCCGCCGAGCCGCTGCGCCGCATGCTCAACATCGCCACCGGGAACCTGTAACGCTTCCGCTGCCCTCGAGCGGCCCTTCCCCGCACAAACGGTGTTGACCGGCACCGTTCCTGCGGGGCAGGGCCGTCCACGTTGTCAGGCGGACCTTCTCCGGGAGCGTTCTGCCATGGCCTGGATGCGGCGGTTGAGCTCGGCAGGGCGATCAAGGTGCGTCCACACCAGCCGAAGAACCAACCACCCCTCCTCGATCAGCGCGGTCTCCCGCCGGCGCTCGGCCAGCAACACCTCGTCCGTGGACCGGTAGTCGGTGTACTTGCCGGCGCCGTCAAACTCGATGATGATCTTCGATCCAGGGTCGGCAAAATCAGCGCGGAAGAGCCCGACGGACGTTAGTATTTCGACCTGGGGTGTGAAGTTTCGTCTGCCAAGGGAATGCAGCAGAAGCCTGGTTCGCGTTTCGCCTGCCGATTCTGAGCGTCCGTCAAGCGAGTCGAGGAGAAGACGCGCGCGCCGGCTCCCCCGCTTTTCCGGCCCTTCGTCGAGGAGCCGGCGCAACGTAGGCAGGTCGGCTCCTTTCCGGAGAGCGTGGTCGCCTATGACAGCGGCCTGCTCAAATGGCAGGGTCCGGGCACAGTCCAGGACGGTCCTCGCAAGGCTGGTTGCGAGAATTTCCCTTCCGTCACTGGTCAGGAACGACGTGAGATCCGTGCTGCCGAGGCGTGCCCGATGCGTCCTGACGTCTTCGCCAGCACTCTTTCGCGAGTTGGCGTAGCCCGTGGTGACATGCACCCGTGGCCCCGCGCCCCAGACCTGGCATTCATGCAACCTGGCTGCGCTCACGTGGCTGTACCGTGACGCCCCGCCCGTGGACAAGTGGTGGGCGTGCACCAGCAGGCCATCCCGAACCCATGGCTGTCGGTGATGGTCGAAAAGTGAGCCATTGTGACGGTTGAAAACTGAGCCACCCGTTCCAAACGATTGGGTGGGTGATCACAGTGGAGGATTGGGCGCTTATTCGGCGGTTGCATCTGGCCGAGGGTGAATCGATGAGGTCGATAGCGGCGCGGTTGGGGGTCTCCAGGAACACGGTCGCGAAGGCAGTCAGCTCGGAGGGTCCGCCAGCGTACGTTCGGGCGCCGCAGGACTCTGGTATCAAGGCTGTGGAACCGGCTATTCGTGCGTTGCTGCTGGAGAACCCGCGGATGCCGGCGACTGTGTTGGCTGAGCGGGTGGGCTGGTCTGGGTCGCCGGCGTGGTTCCGGGAGAACGTTGCCAGGATCCGGCCCGAGTATGCCCCGGCTGATCCTGCGGACCGGATCTCTTACGATCCCGGGGATCAGGCGCAGTGCGATCTGTGGTTTCCCGAGGTGCGGATACCCGTCGGCGCGGGCAAAGCCAGGGTGTTGCCTGTGCTGGTGATGGTGTCCTCGCATTCTCGGTTCATCATGGCCCGGATGATCCCGTCCCGGATGACCGGGGACCTGCTGGCCGGAATGTGGGAACTGCTCGGATCCCTGGGCGCGGTTCCGCGGCGGCTGATCTGGGACAACGAAACCGGCATCGGCCGGCGGAACAGCTACGCCGCCGGAGTCGCGGCGTTCGCCGGGGTCCTCGCGACCAGGATCGTGCAGGTTAAACCCTACGACCCGGAGAGCAAGGGCGTGGTGGAGCGGGCCAACCAGTTCCTGGAGACTTCCTTCCTGCCGGGCCGGGTTTTCACCTCTCCGGAGGACTTCAACACCCAGCTCGGGCAGTGGCTGCCGAAGGCCAACGCCCGGCTGGTCAGACGGACCGGCGCCCGCCCGTCGGACCTGCTCGCTGCGGACAAAGCGGCCATGCTGGCGCTGCCGCCGGTTCCACCGGTCATCGGTTTCACTTCAAGGGTTCGGCTGCCGAGGGACTACTACGTCCGGATGGGATCCAACGACTACTCCGTTCACCCGCAGGCCATCGGCCGGTTCGTCGACATCACCGCCGGCCTCGAATCCGTCACGATCAGCCTGGATGGCCGATGCGTCGGCACCCACGCCCGGTCCTGGGGCGCCGGCCTGACCATCACCGACCCGGACCATGTTGAGGCGGCACGGGCGCTGCGGAAGGCTTTCCAAACCCCGCAACCTGTGGGCGAGACCACCGCGCTGCGGGACCTTGCGGATTATGACCGGGCGTTCGGTGTTGTCCTGGACGACGGTCAGGTCGCCTGATGCCGGACGCTAAGGAAACCATCGGCCAGATCGAGTACTACTCCCGGGCGATGAAAGCACCCCGGATCCGGGAAGTAGCACCCCGCCTCGCGGACCAGGCCCGTGAAGGAGGCTGGACCCACGAGGAATACCTCGCCGCTGTCCTGTCCCGGGAAGTCGCCGCCAGGGAAGCCTCCGGCGCCGAGATCAGAGCCCGGGCCGCCGGGTTCCCGGCCCGGAAATCACTCGAGGACTTCAACTTCGATCACCAGCCCGGCCTCAAACGCGACACCATCGCGCACCTGGCCACCGGCGCGTTCCTCACCGAAGCGTCCAACATCGTCCTGCTCGGACCGCCAGGAACCGGCAAAACACACCTCGCCACCGGCCTGGGGCTGCGGGCCACCCAGCTCGGTCACCGGGTCCTGTTCGCCACCGCCATCGACTGGGTCGCCCGGCTCCAGGCAGCCCACCAGAACGGCAGGCTGCCTCAGGAACTGGTCAGGCTGCGCCGCTACGGACTGATCATCGTGGACGAAGTCGGCTACATCCCCTTCGAACAGGATGCCGCGAATCTGTTCTTCCAGCTCGTCTCATCACGCTACGAGCACGCCTCACTGATCCTGACCTCGAACCTGCCCTTCGCCCGCTGGGGAGACGTCTTTGGCGACCAAGTCGTCGCTTCGGCCATGATCGACCGCATCGTCCACCACGCCGAAGTCATCACCCTCAAAGGCTCCAGCTACCGCCTCAAACACACTCAGGTCAATTCGCTGCCCTCGACAAGACCGGAAAATACGGCAGAATAACCAGCGTCAAAGTGGCTCACTTTTCAGCCCGCGAAACGGCTCACTTTTCGACCATCGCTGACA
>NZ_JBNZGA010000027.1:0-23871 GCF_050573415.1 Paenarthrobacter sp. NEAU-H11
TGCTTGATGATCTGAAGCGTTTCCTGGGACGTCGTCGTCGCCTGGCATTGGGAGATCTTTGATGAGGACGGGCGGTGGCGGCAGTGGCTTGGCGGCGTTCGTCTGGAGCCGCTCGGCCGAGACCACAGGCGGCGCGAGGCGAACTATGCGCTACGAAGGCGTGTGTCATGACTCGACACCTATCTATTCTGTGGCGCTATGAGAGGAAGAAGCATGCAGGAACAACAGACACCGGTTGCCCAAGGTGCGTCCGCGGCTGCGGTGAGCACCGACTTTATCCGCACCTCGCGGAAGTGGATTCGCAAACGCATTGAGCAGCTCGACCCGTACGTCGATTACCAGGAGATTTGGGCTCTCAGCTACATCTATAACGTCACGGACTTCGATCTTCACTGGCAGTACACGGTGGACAATTCGCATCTGGGCATGACCACGTGGGGTGCGGACGCGGCATATCGCGACGGTACCGGCGCGATGATCGTCCAAGCCGAACAACGGACGACCAACACCAACGATCACATGCTGCTGTGGGCCGAGCACGGCCCGGACTCGCCCGTGACGAAGCAGGCGATCGATATCGTTAACAAGCAACATGTGAAATGGGCGAAGCACTACAAGGGATCCTTTTCGCACTCGGAAGACTACATATTCCTGTTCTCCGCTGCGGCGACCGCCGAGCACACTCTTAAGCGCAGCCTCGGGCTGCCCGGGTGGTCAGAGAAGCAGAAGATCGCCGCACACCGCTTCTGGTGCGGAATTGCCGAGCTGTTCACGGTGGAGAGCGGCGAGGTTTTAACCGACGTCGAGCCGATGCCGAAGACCTTCGAGGAGTGCGCGGCCTATGCCCAGGCATATTCTGAGCGCCCCTGGCCGGAGAATCCGATCGGCGCGCCGTTCACAGAGGAGCTGATCAAGCAATTTCTTGAAGCCTGGTTCCCGCAGCAAGCCCTGCGACCGTTCGGACGGGCGCTCATCACTACCTTCTTCGCGCCTTCGCTCTTCCGCATCTACGGGATGAAGCAGCCGCACTGGGCGCTGCAGTCGCTCGCACGGGGGTTTGTGAGAGCGAGATTCATCTACCGCGACTACATCCGCGCCGATGAGAAGGAGCCAATCACCGAGCGGCATCGCCGCCTCGTGGCCAAAGGCAGGGCTACAGCCAGCCGCATCGACACCACGGTCCACCGGGCCGTGGGAAAGCAAAACCCGGGCGGCGGATGCCCGCATGCACGGATCAACTAAGCGACCAAAGAAAAAGGAAATTGCAATGCCAATCATCAGGTCGAAGGGACACTCTCTGGGGGGTGACGGCTGGTCCGATGCGATCGACGTCAACGATCCTGGGGATGTGAATCGTGCGTTGCTGTTGCTTCTCCTGACTAGGACGCACGCTCCCGAAAGGGGATTGGCAACGAGTTCTCGGGACAGGATGCCGGACCTGCTCGCCGGGAATGGCGTGGGCCCCAGGGCAGTGTCAGCGTGAGTGCGGGGAAACTCGCGTTGCGCGTGGAGGGAGCATCGAAGAGCTTTGGTCCGACCCGTGCCCTGCGTGGGGCGTCGTTCGAACTGGAGTCCGGGACGGTTCATGCCCTTCTGGGTGGCAACGGCTCCGGCAAGTCGACGCTTATGAAGGCGCTGGCCGGTGTGCAGTCAGCTGACGACGGCACTATCGAGATCCAAGGCAGGACGATAGGGCTGGCCGCGATGACGCCAACCAGGGCGCGCGAGATGGGACTACGGTTCGTCCATCAGCAGCCCTCGACGTTCGCCAATCTCACCGTCGCGGAAAATCTGTCGATCGGCGGACCGGGTTTCGACGTTACTCGAACTGGCCGGATCCGTTGGCGCAGAACGCGCACCCGAGCGCGAGACGTTCTCGACAGATTCGAGATCGCGGTTCACCCGAACACTGAGATGGCCGAACTCGGTCCTGCGACGCAGACAATGGTCGCTATCGCTCGGGCGCTCCAGGATCAGGAGGACGCGAGCGACGGCATCCTGCTGCTGGACGAGCCAACCGCCTCGCTGCCGGACCACGAAGTGACCCTGCTTCTGGACGCCCTGCGCCGTTACGCCGCCACAGGCCAAACGATCGTCTTCGTTACGCACCGCCTCGAAGAGGTTTTCACCGCCGCCGACCGGGCGACGCTGCTCTCCGACGGTCGCGTGGTCGGCACGGTGTCTCCGCGTGACATTTCACACGATGACCTTGTCGAACTCATTATGGGCCGGCCGGTCGAGCAGATTAAGCACCATCGCGGAACGGCGACGGGTGGGGTCGTGCTCGACATCGAGCGGCTCTCGGCAGGACCCATCGAGGACTTCTCGATGCGGGCTTATGAGGGTGAAATTGTGGGCGTAACCGGACTGATGGGCTCAGGGCGTTCAAGCCTGCTGAAGGCCCTGTTCGGCGTGCTCGGAGCGCGTGCCGGGACGGTCCGCGTGCAGGGGACAGAAGTGCGCTTGACCACCCCGCTCGCCGCCATGGCGGCGGGCATCAGCTTCGTGCCCGAGGACCGCGCTTCGGACGCCGCGTTTGCGGACTTGACACTAAAGGAGAACCTGTCCATCGCATCCGTGGGCCAGTACTGGCGCGGCGGACGCCTTCGTCAGCGATCGGAATCACAGGCTGCGCGAGAGCTTCTGACCTCTTTCGCCATCAAGGCAGATTCGATCGATTCGCCCCTGAACTCATTGTCCGGGGGAAACCAGCAGAAGGCCATCCTGGCGCGCTGGTTGCGGCGCGACCCCAAGGTGTTGCTCCTCGACGAGCCCACGCAGGGCGTCGATGTCGGGGCACGCGCCGAGATCTACGGCCACATCCGCCGCGCCGTCAACGCGGGGAGCGCCGCGATCATCGCGAGTTCCGATACCGAAGAGTTGGCGGCGATCTGCGACCGCGTCGTGGTCCTCCGCAAGGGGCGACAGGTGGCGGAAGTCGCCGGAGATGACCTAAAGAGCGAGGTACTTCAGCGACTCTCGCACACGGACGGCCCTGCCAAGGAGGCAGCATGAATACGACAACTACGACGACGCCGGCTACGGCAAACGGCCATCGGCCACCCGGCTCTGGGCAACCGGCAAGGCGTCGCAAGCCGCTCAGGTCCTACCTCGAGGCCTATGCATTTCTGGGATTGCTCATTCTGACGTTTGCCTTCTTCAGCCTCTGGCCGAAGACCGCGGACACGTTCCTCAGCGCAGCGAACCTTCAGGTGCTCATCGGCGGCAGCACGGCGATCGCGATTGTCGCCCTTGGATCCCTGGTTCCGTTGGTCTGCAACGAGTGGGACCTCTCCATTGGTGCTAACGCCGGCTTGTCATCGATCTGCGTTGCCATCGCGCTCACGAACGGCGTGTCGGTCCCGGTGGCGATCCTGATCGGTCTGGGAGTGGGCCTCGTTGTTGGGACGGTCAACGCTCTGCTCGTGACGCGACTTCGCGTCAACGCGGTTATCACCACGCTGGGCGTCTCGATCATCCTGGCCGGAGTCATCACGCTTAATACTCACGGGCAGGGCGTCAGCGGGAACATGCCGGCCGAGTTCACCGCTTTCGGAACGGAGACTTGGCTTGGTATCCCTGGAACGGCGTATGCGCTCGCCGCTGTGACCGCCTTGGTGTACTACTTGCTTTGTCAAACGCCGTACGGCCGGTACCTGTATGCGATGGGATCGAGCCGGTCCGCGGCCCAGCTCGTGGGTATCCGGACCAGGCTCATCCTTGCTACGAGCTTCGTGATGGGGGGCGCCCTATGCGGACTCGGAGGTGTGCTCCTAGTGGCTCGTTCCGGCGGCGCGGATCCGCGTGTCGGTGACTTGCTCACGTTGCCCGCGCTGGCCGCGGCGTTCCTGAGCGCCGCCGCGATCAAGCCCGGCCGGTACAACGTGTTCGGGACGCTGGTGGCGGTCTACTTCCTCGCCGTGCTCAACAGCGGGCTCAGTCTCGCCGGCGCCGAGGATTACATCACCAGTTTTGTGAACGGTGGAGCCCTGATCATCGGCGTCGCGCTGGCGGTCAGGCTTGGTTCCAATCAACGCACGACATGAATTCCAATACAACAAGGGAGCAATGCCTACATGAAGAATTTGAACACCTCAAGAAAGGGACTGCGCCTGGCGGCGACGCTGGGCGTGGCGGTTGGCATCGCGGTTCCGATGACCGCCTGCGGCGGCAGCAGCGTCGGCACGGACGCATCGGGCGGTGGCAGTGGTACGACAACGACCGATGCGCAGTACGTTGCGATCCTTGACGAGTTGTACAAGGGTACGTACCAGGAACCGAACGGACCGGTCATCGCGGAGCCGGCGGCAGGCAAGAACATCTGGGTAATGCCGGCCGGGTCGAACGCTGAGGTCATGGTTGATGTCGTCGACGGGGTCAAGGAGGCAGCGACGAAGCTTGGCTGGGAGGTGACGGTCTTCGACGGCGAGTTCAGCCCGACCACCCAGCTCGCGGGCGTGCAGCAAGCCCTCGCCGCTGGCGCCGACGGCATCATCACGTACGCCGTCGATTGCTCGGCGATCAAGAACGGCCTGGCGCAGGCGAAGCAGGCCAACGTGCCGACCATCAACATTGCTGGCGAGGAATGTGATCCGCCCGCCTTTGCCTACACAGTCGCGTACCCCGGATTCGACAGTAAGGCTGATTACATCACAGCGTACGGCGAGGCGCAGGCCAATTACGCGATCGCCAAGACCAACGGCCGTGCGAAGGTCATCCTGAGCACGCAGACAGACCTCCATGCGTCTCTGCTTCAGTCCGAGGGGATGGTAGCTGCGCTGTCGAAGTGCTCGGGCTGCGAGGTTGTGGGCGACGTCAAGTTCGTGGGCGCGGACTTCGGACCCGCGCTGCAGTCCAAGATCTCCCAGCAGCTCCTGAAGCATCCGGACGCGAACGTGATGATCGCGCCCTACGATGCGATCTTCACCGCAGGCGGCGCCCAGGCACTCAAGTCCTCAGGTCGGCTGGACCAGACACTGGTAGTCGCCGCTGAGGGCTCGGTTGATGGCATCGAATTGATCCGCAGCGGTTCCGGCATAAATGCGTGCTTGGGGTACGACGCCGGCATGGAGGGCTATGGCGGGGTCAACTACCTCGCCCTCATCTTCGATGGGAAGGACCCCTCGAAGGTGCACAACGGCGTCGGCTGGCAGGCATGCGACAAGGATCAGAACCTGCCCGCCGATGGCGAGAACTTCCTGTCACCGGTGGATTACAAGACAGCATACGACCGCCTGTGGAGCCTCAAGTAGGTCCTGTGTCGGAACATGGACCACATCCGATGCAGGAATGACCAGGCGACAGTAGCTGTCCACCTCGAGGGGCTCGAGGCCACTTGCGCCCAAATCCGCGAGACGGGCGTAGAGCCCCGGATGCTCGATGCCTTTGTTTCCCAATTGAGGGTCGCGAATGCGGTTGGCCGTGGCGAGGAGGACTTCGCTGCCGTCGCCGACAGCCTGATGGCTGCCTCTCAACGGTTCATCCCTGCAGTGCCGGTGGCACCAACCCGTTGAGCGACCGCCTGGGCGGGGGAGTGATGGCTGTTGAGGCATCCCTCCCCCGCTCAGGAAACGCAGATGGAACGCGACCGGACGTTCACCGCCGGCCGGACCAAAGCCGCCGCCATCGCCAAGACCCTCGATCCGCGCATCGTCACTCCCACTTGCGGGGCAAACCCCCGACCAATAAGGACAGATCCACATATGAAGAATCCGAGTATCTCAAAGCGGGGACTGCGCCTGGCCGCGACGCTCGGTGTGGTGGTTGGCGTCGCGGTTGCGGTGTCTGGCTGCGGCAGCAGCGTCGGCACGGACGCATCGGGCGGTGGCAGCGGTACGACAACGACTGATGGACAGTACGTTGCGATGCTTGACGAGTTGTACAAGGGTACGTATCAGGAACCGAACGGACCGGTCATCGCGGAGCCCGCGGCGGGAAAGAACATCTGGGTGATGCCCGCCGGGTTGAACGGGGAGGTCATGGTCGATGCCGTCGACGGGGTCAAGGAGGCAGCGACGAAGCTTGGATGGGATGTGACGGTCTTCGACGGCAAATTCAGCCCGACCACCCAGCTCGCGGGCGTGCAGCAGGCCCTCGCCGCTGGAGCCGACGGCATCATCACGGTTTACGTAGACTGCCCAGCCATCAAGAACGGCCTGGCGCAGGCGAAACAGGCCAAGGTGCCGACGATCAACCTCGCTGGCGAGGAGTGTGATCCGCCAGCCTTTGCCTACACGGTCGCTTACCCCGGCTTCGAAAACTACATCGACTACCTAACGGCGTACGGCCAGGCGCAGGCTTACTATGCGATCGCTAAAACCGACGGTCAAGCGAAGGTCATCATGAGCACCCAGACCGACCTCGGTTCGATTCGCGAGATGTCGCAGGGAGTCCGCAACGCGCTAGCGAAATGCACGGGCTGCGAGATCAGGGCTGACGCCGAGTTCGTGGGTGCGGACTTCGGGCCCCCACTTCAGTCCAAGATCTCCCAGCAGTTCCTGAAGCATCCGGACGCGAATGTGTTCATCGCGCCTTACGATGCGATCCTGACCGCGGGCGGCACCCAGGCCCTCAAGTCCTCGAGTCGGCTGGACCAGACACTAGTAGTCGCCGGTGAGGGCTCGGTCGAGGGCATCGAATCGATTCGGAGCGATTCCGGTATAGATGCGTGCTTGGGGTACGACGCCGGCATGGAGGGCTACGGCGGCGTGAACTACCTCGTCATCCACTTCGATGGGAAAGATCCGTCCAAGGTCCACAACGGCATCGGTTGGCAGGCATGCGACAAGGATCACAACCTGCCGGCCGCTGGCGCCAACTTCGAGTCGCCGATTGACTACAGGGCCGCCTACGAACGCCTTTGGAGCCTCCGGTAGGGCACACTGAGGGGCCTCCGGGACATCCCACGCGGCGTCAACGGCGCCTGTTGAGCATCAGCCGTCGGCGAGGTCCGCCGCAGTTTTCACACCACCGAAGAGCTCGCGGACCAGGATGCGTTTGAGGACCTTGCCCGTCACGCTCATCGGGAACTTATCGAGTATGACAAGCTCCCGGGGCCGCTTATAGGCGGCCACCCGGTCGGAGGTCCACCGCAGAATGGTCGGGGGGTCGTCAGCAGCCTCGGCGATCAGGCGAACGACGGCAACGACCTCCTCACCGTACCGCGCGTCATAGCGACCGATGACCGCAGCGTCGGCCACAGCTGGGTGGGCCTTCAGGACCTCTTCAATCTCGCGGGGATACACGTTGTAACCGCCTCGGATGATGAGCTCTTTCTTGCGGTCGACAACCGCAACGTATCCTTCCTGGTCCTTGACTCCGATATCGCCGGTCCGGAACCAGCCTTCGACCAAAACTTCGGCGGTCGCGTCCGGTCGGCCTAGGTAACCTTTGAAGACGTTATGTCCCCGGACGACGATCTCACCACGTTCGCCGGGCGGGACCAGTTCGATGCGCTCAGAGATGTCGTCCCGCGCGATCTCGACCTCGACACCCCAAACCGCACGTCCAACGGTTCCAGGCTTGCGGGGGAAGTGCGGCTGGTTGAAGCACACCATGGGGGACGTCTCTGAGAGTCCGTAACCCTCCATGACAACGGTGCTGAACGTGGCCTCGAACTCCCTCAGGAGGGGGAGGGCCATCGCGGCGCCCCCTGATATGCACAACCTCAACCGCGGAACCTTTGCAGCCTGTGCCCGGGCGGGTTCGAGGAGTGCGTGGTACATCGTGGGCACGCCCTCTAAGACTGTGACGCCATGTAGGTTCATCAACCGGAGCGCCTCACCCGCCTGGAAGAAAGGCATAATCACCAAGCAACTGCCAGCCAGGAGACCGGCGTTCATGACACAGGTCATGCCGTAGGCGTGGAAGAGCGGGAGTGCGGCAAGGATCACGTCGTTCTCCGTGAACGCGAAGAGCTTTGTCGACGCCGAGATCCATGCGTTCCACAGAAGATTGGAATGCGAGAGTACTGCACCCTTGGGCGTGCCGGTCGAGCCGCTGGTGTAAATGACCACGGCATCCTCATTGCCGCTGAGTCCCGGCCGCGGAGCCGGCGCAGGTGACGACGGAATATTTGCCCAAGCCACGCAACGGCAGCCTACGGCGGTGGCGACCGCACTGGCGACAGGTGTTGGCTCGCCATCCGTGAGGAGAAGCGACGCTGCGCTGTCAACAACCGCGTGCTCGAGCTCCCTCCGGGAAAGCGTCGGGTTGAGCAGCACCACCGTCGCGCCAGTCGCGAGGCAGGAGAAGTAAGCCTCGATGAAAGGGAGCCCGTTGTTCATCAGGATCGCGACCCGCTCGCCGCGCCCCACCCCCAGGGCGCTGAGGGAAGAAGCAAAACTTCCAACTGATGCGGCGAGGTCAGCGTACGTGCACCTGAGCCCATCCGCGATCACTGCTAGGCGATCCGGGTAGCGTGCTGCGCTCTCGAAGATAAGATCGCTAGTGGCCGTCATCGCGCCTCCATTCCGGAATGCGGGACCACCAAATAAACGATGCAACAGGCTTCCCCATGCTCCCGGCCGCAACCGTGGCTCGAACTGGGATCGCGTGCCCAGTGGCGGCAGGTGCCCCTTTGGGGGAGTATCGGCTAAAGACCGCCCCGGCGCCCAGTCCCAAGGGCAGGGCACGCCTGGAGCGGGCGTTGCAACCGCCGGCGGAGAACATCTCGGCCGCGGCCAAAGGAGCCTGCCGTGGGGGCCCTTCTTGGAGGTCGCGGCGTCCGAGGCATGGCAATCCCCCAAGGCCGCTGCGGTCAAACAGGAGACTGGTGCCTTCGGAAGGCTTAATTGTATTAGTCACGCCGCATCGTTCCATCGTTAGCTACATCCCGTTACCACCCTGATACAGCTATCAGACAGCCGTCCATCCCCCGTCAACCACTAACGTCTGCCCGGTCATGTAGGACGATGCGTTGGCAGCAAGAAACACCAGCGCGCCGTCGAGTTCGTCCTCACGCCCACCGCGACCCATTGGCATTCGACGGAACCGTCGTTCGCCAGCTCTTCCCATGAAGAGCCCTTCGGTGATCTCGGACCGAAAATACCCGGGAGCGAGAGCATTGACCCGAACGCCACGATCAGCCCACTGCGCCGCCAGTTCACGGGTCAGGCTGATCACGCCACCCTTGCTGGCGCAGTAGCCCGCCTCAGGAATAGACCAGCTCGCGACCAAGCCATTAATCGAGGCAACATTGATGATGCTGCCTGAGCCCATGCTGAGCATGACCCGGCCGACGTGGTGGCACATTCGGTAGAGCGCGATGAGGTTAACGTCGATGACGTTACTGAAAGTCTCGACGCTCTCATCCTCGGCCGGCTGAATAGAGGTAACGCCGGCGTTGTTCACGACGACGTCAATGGCTCCCTTCCAGTCGATTGTCCGCGCGATTAGGCTTTCCACCTGATCCTCGTCCGTGATGTCGGCGGGGACAGCAAGCACCCTGTCGGGGTAGGCAGCTTGAAGGTTCATGAGAGCGTCAGCGCGCCGAGCCACCGCCACTACACTCATGCCCCGTTCTGCGAGCACGGTGACAAAGCGACGTCCCAGACCTGAACTTGCGCCGGTGACGATGGCAGCTCTGCCAGTCAGGTCAAAGAGGGGATCGAAGGACTGGGTGCTTTTTGATGCAGTGCTCACGTTCTCATTCATCTCTTCTGCCAATCCGCCGAATTCGATTGGGACCGCCCCCGTTACTTACGGTGCTTCCTCGATTGTCAGAAATCCGGCCGTGTGACTGGTCTCCATGGCCTGCCCCGAGAAACCGGTCGTCGCAAGTGGACGAACCAACCATAACTATACCGTCCAGCCGGTATAGTTCTAAAAATAAGAGCGCGAAAGTTGCCGTGGCTCGCTTGATAGGGGAGGGGCATCCCGAGCGCCGGGAATTCCGATGCCAACCTGACCGGATGGCCAATGGACGGCTACAGTTTAGCGTCGCCCATTACCGCTGCCGCCAGGTAGGCAGGTGAAAAAGGGCGGCTGCTCAACGGGGGCAAGTGGGATGACGAGCCACTGCCCCCCATAGAACTCGACATACGAATCCGGGGGACAGGCTGCATAGGCCTGCTCTCGTGTCATGCTAATCCCTTCCTTCCAGCCCATTGCGAACTTGATCACATGGCCAAGTTAGCAGAAACTTGGCCACATGGTCAAGATGTTCCTGCGAAAAGGTTCAGGCGCGAGCCAGGCAGTTGATCAAACAACTGAGAATTAGCCGTCGACTCACCGTATGGACGATGACTTCGCCCACAAGGGGCCCGAGTGCTGCCCCGGCTGAGAAACCCCGCGGCGCAGACGGCGATGGCAAGCCTGCGCTGGTTGCGGTCGATGAAGATGTTCCGGATCAGCGAGAGGGTTGACGGCATGAGCATGGCACCGAAGACACCGAGCCCAACACGGGATCCCACGAGGAACTCTGCCGTCGGCGCGAAGGCAGCGGCGACGGAGAAGAAGGCAAACCCGGCGGCCCCGGTCATGAGCAAGCGGCGCCGGCCAAAGCGGTCTCCGAAGGTACCCATGGCAACGAGCAGACCCGCGAGCTCCAGAGGATAGCTATCGATGATCCAGAGAAGCATGATGCCGCTGGTATTGAACTCTAGGGAGATCGTTGGAATGGCGAAACTGAGCACTGTGTTGTCGACTGCCACGAGGAGGGCCGGAAGCATCTGTGCCGCAAGCGCAATCCATTTGCGGCGGCCTGCGGGGCCGGGCCTCTGGGTCTTTGGGGAAGGCCGAAGTGCGCTCACCCCAAGGGCCGTGTTGACGGCCTAGTGTACTGAGACATGCCGCTTCGCTATACCGTCCAGACGGTACAGTAAAGAACGATGACAACAGTATTATTGCTTCCATGACCAGTTCCAGGGAGCGAATCCTCGACAGTTTTGAAGACATCCTCATCAAAGATGGAGGGCGGGCGGCAACTATCGACAATGTTGCGGCCGCCGCCGGTGTCTCCAAAGGTGGGCTTCTCTACCATTTTCCTTCCAAAGAAGCCTTGGTGGATGGGTTGGGCGAACGGCTCTTCTCCCTCTCTGCGCGGGATCTCGAAGCGATGGCCGTTGACCCTGAGGGTCCAGCGCGATACTACGTGCGCACGTCAATGTATGAGGACAGCCCGTTGGACCGGGCGCTGGTGGCAATGGCGCGCCTGGCGCAGCAGGGCCATCCCAAAGCGCAGGCCAGCTTCAACCGGATTCTGCGGCTGTGGCTGACGGCACTCGAGGAGCAACTCGGCAGCCGAAGTGTATCCCGGGCAGTGAAACTCATGGGGGATGGCCTCTACTATGAGGCGGCATTCTTCGGTGGCGTCGAGGCAGAGCGACAAACAGAAAGCGAACTGCAAGATGTCCTCAAAATCGTGGACCTGGTGGTCCGAGAGGGCCGCAGACCGCCAGGGCCGACGTAACGCTCATCAGCCGACACTACTGCAGGCGCTCCCTAAGAGACACGCAGGCGCCCGCGAACACATGAACGAATCAGGCTTGGGGTGCGCCGGTGGCCAACTGCCGACTCCGGTTAGCCAACGCCTTCAGGAACTTCTCCTCTTCAGGGGTGCGCGCCCGATCTCCCTGAAACTGCACGCGCGCCGTCATGGGGTGCGCCTAGCGCAGCGTGACGGTCCTGCTGAATGAGTAAGAGTGCATTTGGTCGTCAGCGGGACCGAACGGCATCTGCAGTTCCGACTTGGTGAATGGCCGCTTGGACGGGCGTCTCTCGTACTCCTGTGGGTAGGAGGCGGTGTTCCAGTCAAAGAAGACCTGGGACGGGTGAGTTCCGAAACGCTGTCCGCAGACCCGGTCCCAGCCGTAGTCGGGGTTGGACACCTATGACCTGAACCGACGGAGCGTGGACTGGTAACCGCGGACGGTGCAGCGCTTCAGCTGGTGGATGGAGCGCAGGTCACCGAAATACTCCTCGACATGCTCCGGTGCCCAGTTCCACGGGAACTCGTTCACATGGTTGACGAACCGGCGGACGCACTCGATGCCCTTATCACTCGTGTCGGACTGCAGGTTCCTGGAGAGCTGCTGGTTGCGCCACCCGGTCAGCATGTCTTCAAGCGTCTGTTCCTCGGGATTCAGCAGCCGAACAGCGCTCAGCTGCAGCACGCGCCAAACCCGTTTCCCTCTGTTTTTGCCACCAATTCACGTGCAAGTCGTGCTCAGTATCTGAATCAATGATTCATTGAATGCATCATCAGCACAAAACCGCAGGTTTTAGGCATGTATCGGCCGCCTTCGAGATTGGGGGTTGCAGCCGAAAGGACCACCTGGGAAGCGGCACATCAAATCCGTCAGGCCGCAAAATCCGCGGAATCGCAAGGAAGTCGGAGAACTCCGTTGCCCAACCGGGGGATCGGGCAATTGATTCATCTGATGCAATACGCAGAGTCCTACTTTACATAACCTATGTTATCGGCGTGTACAGCACGGGAGTAGAAGTGGATGCGAGAACTCCCGTTCCCTGACGAATTTGGCGTTTCCACAGGTCAGATGCCACTGGACGCGATGACTGGGGCCGGACGCCGGAGCATGAATTTGCTCCTGGATCGCTTGTCGCTGTAGGTTTCCTGCATCTAGTGCATGTTTCCACGGTCTGGGGTTGGAATGAGTGGTGCCGTTCCGGGTTTCGTCCCGCGGATGCTGGTGGCTGCCGGTCTCTAAGTCTTAGCGCTTGGTCCGTTTCTTTGCTGCCCTCTGCGCCGGCTCGAACCGGTCGAAATCTCCAGGTGCCCTAAGTTGGTCGAGCCTGGCTTGAAGTCGCGGTTCCAGCTCCCCCACATGGTCATCGAAGAAGACGTCAATCAGCTGGCCCGTGGTCTCGTCGTAGGCGAAGGAAGCCCCTCGCGGCAGGCCCAACTGATGCATCTTCGCCCGCAGATAATCCCTCATCTGTCTTTCGAAGGAAGCTGGAGGTCGTCCAGGAGGCCTTGTGCACCAGACCAGCAGCCATCCCTCCTCCAAAGAATTCCCGAAGGGCAATGCCGCGGTTCTTTCACAGCGTCCTGAAGAGGGCTCGGAAAGCAGTAGGCTCGGGATTTTTGCCATCTTCTCTTGGAACTCAAAGGAGCCAGCCAGAAGCGTTGCCCCTACGCTTAACCAGCCGTAGTCCCGTCTTGACTCGACGGTATCGACCAACTGGCCCAGCGGACTGGGACTCATCCTCGGTTTGGGCGGCGCGGCTTCGGTTTCACCCCCGGAATCACTGATCCCATCAGAATCTTCTGGACGAGTTGTACCGGCGCGCACGCTCTTGTTTATTGCAACCTGCGCGGCATGCCAACGGTCTAACGGCTCAGTACGACTTGTGATGATGGCTGGCGCCTGAGTCTCATACCTCCGCCGTTCAGCAGTGGTGGGCGCCGGCATGAAGGGCATGCGGGCCTTGACCAAGTCAGGATCCGGCTCCACGTAGAGACCCGCCTCATAGAAGTAGAGGAAGAGGTCAAGTTCATCAGGAGCTGAATAAAAAACGGTAGCCTCAGGATCGCGGCGACGCCTGAGATAGAGAAGGAACTCTGAAGGACGATCAATAAGTTGAGTGATGAGGTCGAGATCGTGGATGGAAACCGTCCACGGGATACTCTCAGAGCTGAGCAGACCGGCCTTGACGAGTTCCGCTGTCGCGGTATGCGCGAAAAGCAGATCGTCAAGGCTCACGGCGATGGTATGTATTTCACGGATGCGTGATAGATCCACCCATCCCTCACGATGTATGCGCAGCCCACCATCGCGTTGGATCCGTTCTTGCAGCCGGCTGGCCTGAATAGATGCCTTCGTGATAATTCCGGTGAGGTCACGACGGAAACTGCGGGTGTCGCCAGTACGAGAATTCGCGGTGAGGGCAACGGCTTTGTCCTCGACGATGAAGGCCACATCATCTTGAACGATGAGATGGTCGCCTTCTACTCGCTTGCTGAAACCTGAAGGTTTTCCACGCTCTTCCGCTTCATTAGCAGGGACGTAGTATTCAAATCCATCCCACGTAGTTGCCGAATCAAGGATTCGCCGGAAAGCGGCCTTAGTGCGAGCCTCGAGTAGATCTCCTCTGAATCTTTGGTAGGGCTCCCAGACAGTGGTCGTCTTGAGATGCTGCTCAAGGCTTTCACGGACCGCAGTTACTATGTGCGCGCCATGAATCAGCATCGCAGCACCGTCAGCCGACCTTAAGACTGGGCGCGTGCGAAGAAGGTTGTTGCCACGGGTAAATTCGTAAACGAGCTGTTCTGGTGTCCAGGCAACCGCTTCAAACGTAAAATGGTCCAAGACCGCAGCAACAACAGAGGCTGGTAGCCCCGTTGCAGTACAGATTTCATCGATCGTGACTGTGATCAATTCAGCTGTGGGCTCCCAGGTACTCTGCCAAACTTGGATCATTTCCTCCGGGTCCGCGGGTGCGGGGTCATCACTTACTGCTGAAAAATCGTCGATGAGTCGCCACAGTCGACTGTTGAGGCGGTCGACTTGAAGCTCATGACAAGCGTCAAGGACGTCCATCGCGGCGGCAGCGTCAAATCCTAGATCTCTTTCCAGCTGTTGGCTGATCTCTTGCTTTCCGAAGAGCTGACGCACCGTGTCGGCGACCATGTCGGGATAGGAGGAGTTTCGTATCCACATCTCAGAGCCCCGCATCATTAAAGCGAGCATTGCCAGCGGTTTCTCAGGCTCCGCACCGATGATGTCAAGCAGGCTCGCAAGTTTCAGTATGCGGTCGGCTTTGGGAAGGGCGTCCCCTATAACCTGACTAAGACTCCGCGTCGCCCTGCCAGCCGATTCTTCAGCCCCTTGGCTTCCCTCGTCTGAGAGTGTTTCGTCACCATCGCTGGCCACTATCAGAGCCAGCAATTCGGCCCGGTTGAAACCACCCTCACCGCTGACTATTGCTTCGGGCGTCATCGGGCTGTTTGTTCCTTCGGCGGCCCAGGGCAAGCACGCGAGCCTTGCCACCTCAATAACGCGAATCGGGTCGAAGCGATGGAGGGCAACGCGCAGGTCTGTCACGATGGCGGTGATGATCGATTTGATCGCGGCCGCAGGGTCTTCTTCGTTCGACAAAAGGCCGGTTTCCCCAGCCATTCCTTCGAGGGACCCAAGGAGCATCGATGCGTAGGGATCGGAGGAGGCCTGTCCAGCCCGATTCCTCCGCCTGTTTCTCACGTTCCGACGTTTTGCTCGGGAGGTCATGGTTGTATTTCAGCACAAGGAACGGGCAACCGTCTGGATCATCGGCGTCCGTCGTCAGCTTCCCTGGGTCCCATGCTTGCATGCCGAACGCCAATTCAAGCATGCCGGTGGGAACGGCCGAAATCGACTACTCCCGGCTCATGAATAACCGTGCATGCCAGTTGAGTGGGACGAGTAGAAGTACATGAGAAGACTCCTTCTCAGCTACATGTGGTGTCAGACCAGCTTCCAAAGCACCAGCAGATGTGTGGCGTTGAGTTTTAGCTCCTGTCCCGCTGTTCTCGCGCTAACGGGGCGGTCGAGAACCGCGAAACAAGGCAGCCTTTTGGTCCTGGCCGTAGCGCACCGCACCTAATGGTTTACCTCGTAGGAAGACCCCTGCCGTTGCAACTCCTAAAAATTCTGGGTGTTGCAACTGTTGGAACACAAGACCTGCGCGACGGGCCCCCGTTTCTTCGAGGATCGGGACAACGCCTCACGACTTCCGCTTCTCTGGCACCAAAGTTGGGAAACTTCTTGTAAGTAAGCGCTTAGTCGGCATAGAGTAACGCCCTGCCGACTAGTTGCCTTTTCCAAGCCTCGCATGCGGCTATCACCGTCGAACCGTCGAGACTTGCTGGGCACCATCAACAAACAGATGCGGGGCGGACGCAAAAGAAGGAGTGAATATGGCAGAGATACACGGTCGAGAGTCGATAACCGTTCTTGGGTGCGGTCTGATGGGGGCGGGGGTCGCACGAGCGTTTGCCGAGGCTGAGCACACCGTTTCGATTTGGAATCGAACCCCTGAAAAGGCCCAGGCGCTGACCACTATTCCGGGTATTACCATGGGGCATTCACCAGCAAGCGCATGCGGGGCTAATACAATTGTGAGCGTATTAGAGGGATACGATGCGGTGCGAACGGTGTTGCAGAGGGTGCCGGACCTGCGCGGGAAAACGATCGTGAATCTCTCGACCGGCTCCCGACAAGATGCTTTCGAAATGAATGCATGGATTGGCAGCAGAGGGGCGAAGTATCTTGACGGGACGATACTTTGTTATCCACAAAATATCGGAACGCCCGAAGGGCTGGTGGTTTACTCGGGCTCCCAAAGTGTCTTCAAGGAGCATGCGCACCAACTCATGACGCTGGGCCGCGAGTCACGTTATGTATCCGATGAGATCGGCGGCGCGAACATCGCTGCAATGAGTAGCGCATTCTTCATTACGGCGCTGGCAGCATTTGCTGAATCGGTGCCGTATATTCTCAAGTCCGGAATCAGCTCCGTAGATATCCAAGCCATCGCGGAATCATTGATCTCTCGTCTTCCCGAGCAGATCGCAGGACTCGCTGAGGCGGTCGAGACGCAGGAATTCGATACCGATGAGGCAAACGTCAACGGCTACTCGAACGCCGTAAAGAGTTTCCGGGAGGCAATGACCAAAGCGGGAACTAACACAGTTCTCATGGCAGCGACAGAGCAGTTGCTTGCCAAGGCACAGCAGGAGGGCTTTGGCAACCTCGCGATGGCCTCCGTGGCCCACGTCAACTCGGATGAGTAAGGGCCCGGCCCGTCCTTTCTGTCACGGCGTTCCTCATAATACGGCGCTCCAGATGACGACTGCCTGGAATACTGCCAGCGGCAGGCGAGGGCGGGTGTGTCATCAGCTAGCCCGGGGCCTGCCACTGCTTAAAAGTGTAGGAGCTGCGTGGACAACGCAGCTCTTTTGTACGGTTCGATGTCGTAGCTGACTGGGCGGGTTCCGGCGGGGCCCTTGCACTTACGGTGGCTTTATGGTCTTCCTAATCGGGGATGACACGATGCCTGCGCCTTGCAGGTAAGCGGGATTGATTTGGACGACAGGCCTTGTTCGCCGCGGCCGGGCCCAGCATAAGCACCAGAGACGGCTTGTTTCCGTCGGCCAGGATTGGGCGGCGCGATCCTGCGTTCTGAGGCGATCAAGGCAGTGGACGCCATGGTCCCTGACGGCCAGGCCATGGACCGCTGCAGCCGGGCTGAGACGCGGCACTGGGCTACTCCTGGTCGGTCCTGCACTCAGAGCAGGATTCCGACGGGCACGGACGTGGTTCCGATCGAGGCCAAAAGATGTATACACCGGCGCCGCGTTCCGGCAGAACCGCCCGCATCCGGTCCAGGAAGGCACTCTTCCGTTCCGAATGATACGCGGTACGACAGCTGGGGCGCGTAGGACCTCGATCGTTTTTGCGACCCGCAGAAATTGAAGGGATCTGCCGCCAGACCCACTGACTCTGGATCACATGATCAACTGGATCGGAGCAGCGTGCCTGCGCTCTGTTCACTACGCATCCTCCGGATCTTGCCCGAATAGCACCCAAGTCACCGATCGCCTACTCGTAAAAACTCTTGACCGCCTGGCCAAGTCGGCCTAGACTCGGCCATGTGATCAGCTCCACAAATATGTGGAGTTCTAAGGGATCAGTGACTCATCATCCCGTTCGACACTGTTGACGGCCGAGCAACGTATTAGCAATCGCTAACTTTTATAGCTTCGAGTGACGCTGATCGCTGATGGGCTGCCACTGTCCAGCGCAACGAGGCCGGGACTGTTCTCAATATTTGGAGGAAATGAATGAAGCAAGAGCACGCAGTTGTCGTTGGCGGTAGCATCGGGGGTTTGCTCGCGGCGTTCGGAGCCGCCGGGAGCTTTGAACGGGTAACGATCGTTGAGCGCGACCAACTCGTCGACGGGGTAGACGCGCGCAAAGGCGCGCCACAAGGGAGGCAGCCTCACGCATTCCTGCCAATCGGCATGAAGTTGATCAGCGAGTTCATCCCAGACCTGCGCGACCAGCTGATCGCAGCCGGCTGCCCGACGCAAGACGAGATCCGGGACATCCCCTACATCTCCAGCGAAGGCTGGCGCATGCGTATTGACAGTCCGCTCGAGTCGATAGGATTTCGGCGCCCACTTCTGGAAACAGTGATCCGGCAAAACCTGCTGAAGCTGCCGAACGTGGAGGTGCATGCTGGCTCCGTGATCGGCCTGATAGCAAAAGACAATTTGGTGACGGGAGTGCGCCTAAAGAGCGGTGAGGTCCTGGAGTGCGACCTGACGATTGACGCGACCGGACGGTCATCCCAGGCGCCGAAATGGATGGAAGAGCTCGGATACGACCGCCCCGCGGAGAAGCATGTCCGCGCGTATATGGGCTACTCTTCCCAGCTGGTTCGCCTGCCGGATGGTGCATTGCCGGACGGCACGAAGGGCCTCGCCGCTATGCCGTTCCCCGGCCACCACACCGGGGGGCTCATCTTTCCTCAGGACAACGGGCTGCACATTATTCTTGGAGTAGGCATGATGAAGGCCTACCCACCCGGCGACCGCGAATCCCTGCTCGAATACCTTGATGCAGCGCCGACGCCCCTGCTGGGACAGATTGCCCGTCAGAGCGAACCGGTCAGTGACGTCTCGACCTACCGGGTTAGTGGTAGCCAGTTCCGGCTATGGCACCAGCTGGACCTGCGTCCTGACGGCTTTGTCGTGACTGGTGACGCCGTGGCATCGTTCAACCCGATCTACGCGCAAGGGATGTCGCAGGCAGCCCAGGGCGGCATCGCCTTGCGTGACGCCCTGAGCAACGCGCATGAGGATCCGCGGCCGCTGCCCGTCCGGTTCCAGGAGGGACTAGCTAAGTTCACCGAGGTAGCTTTCGCCATGGCAGGGATGGCAGACGCCTTCTACGAAGGTGCCGAGGTTGAGGGCATGGATCCGCCGGATCCTGCAGAATTGGAGTACTTCATGAACCTGGAGCGCCTCTCCGGCGAGGATCCGGACGTGCTACTCGAGCTAGCCGAAGCGACGTACTCCATGGAGCTGGAGCGGCTTGAAACCGTCGAAATCAGGGCGAAGGTCCAGGCTTGGGTCGATTCTGGCAAGCCCCAAACCAAGACTTTCAATCCCGCCGAAATTCCTGGGGTCGCTTCAATCGTCAGAGGCTGAAAATTCCTGTCGCTTCTCAAGTTCGACCAATGTGCCGAAGAAGCAACTGGGCCACCCAGTACCATTCGTGACATCATGCGGCAGAGGCATAAGAACTAGCGGTTGGTGTCAGAAACAGGACACTGTATCAGCGACTGCCTGCTAATCCAGGCGGCAAACGCGGCCGGCATCGGTCCGGCTGTTCCAGAACACGCGACTGATGCACCGGCTCCGGACGAGGAACGGCCGGCCCGCTAACTCCCGGCGCATATCCCGAGATTTATTGCAGTCCACGTCGAACGCCGACACAGTGCTTTGCAGCCCCGCAGGCTTCTGTCGGGCTACAAAAAACATTCTCGTTAGGGCAGCACGCGTGCTGCCGGAAATCAATGCGAAGCAAGAATAAATGGAACGCTGGCAAACCCGCATTCGGGCACGTGGCCAGCCAAGGAGGCTCAGATGTCCAAGATTCAATTCCTAACACCAGCCGGGGTAACGCATGTGCTTGAGGCGGCGCCCGGTTCCTCAGTAATGGAAATCGCGATACAGAACGGTATGCCTGGGATGGTCGCGGAGTGCGGCGGGGCAGGTGCATGCGCAACCTGCCATGTCTACATAGATCCCGCGCAGACCGACCTTGTCGGACCAGCCGAGGACCTCGAGGACGACATGCTCGACGGTACGACGGCAGCACGCAAGGCCAATAGCCGTCTTGCGTGCCAGATCGAAATCCATGACGGTCTCGACGGGCTTCGCGTCGAAATCGCGCCGGAGCAGTAGTGAACGGCACGCTGATTGTTGGAGCCGGGCAGGCCGGGGCTCAGGCGGCATTCTCCTTGCGGGAGATGGGATACACCGCGAAAATCGCCATTGTAGGATCGGAACCTCATCCGCCCTATCAACGGCCTCCGCTGTCGAAAGCGTTTCTGACCGGCTCTGCCGGCCATGAGTCGCTGCACTTCAGGAAGCCGGAGTTTTACGACAGCTTGGGTGTCGAAGTTCTATGCAACCGACGAGTGATCGATGTCGAAATGGGTGGCGATGCCGTCGATATGGGTGGTATCGCACGGCTCGATAACGACACTATCAAGGGATTCGACAACCTGATGCTTGCCGTCGGCGGCCGCCCTCGGCGCCTCGACATTCCCGGTGCGAAGCTCGCGGGAGTTTGCTATCTCCGAACCATCGCCGACGCAGAACAACTTCTCGATGCCTTCAAGTACGGCGCGACGGTTGTTGTGATCGGCGGCGGATTCATCGGACTTGAGGCAGCAGCGATGGCACGAAGCAGAGACAAACGCGTCACCGTGGTGGAGGTCGGGGACAGGCTCTTGTCACGCGCTGTCGCTCCGGAGATGTCAACCTTTCTGGCCGAATCCCATGCTCGACGCGGCACCGACGTGCTTTTAGGATGCAGTGTGACAGCCATTGAAGGCGAGCACGGAAGTGTAAGCGGTGTCCGTCTGGCCGACGGGACTCTGATACCTGCCGATATTGTGATTGTCGGGATTGGCATGACTCCCCGTTTGGATTTGGCGGAACGTCTCGGGCTTAGGACGGCGAGCGGCATCGTTGTAGACGCCTTTGCCCGCACTAGCGACCCGCGGATCGTCGCCGCGGGAGACTGTACAGTGATGCCGAATCCCATGACCGGTGTCGGTCTTGTGCGGCTCGAGTCGGTTCAAAACGCGGTTGATCAGGCGAAGGTCGCTGCCGCGACCATTGCGGGACAACCGTACATGCATTCAAGCCTGCCGTGGTTCTGGTCCAACCAAGGTGACATCAAACTTCAAATGGCAGGTTTAACTGAGAGCTACGACCAAGTTGAGCTACGTGGTTCCATGTCCAGTGAAAAATTCTCCGTCTTTTACTACAGAAATGGTCGTCTCGTTGCTGTCCATGCCGTCAACCGGCCAAAGGATTACATGTTGGCCAGGAAGGCGCTGTCGCAGGGCATGACCGTCCCGACCGAGAGCGTCGCTGACGAGGGAACCTCACTTGTTCCTACTGCCTGACCTCACTCGTGCGGAGTATCCATATGAGTCGTGTGACTTCCTCTCCCGAGGGGCACGATACTTGGTCTCCTGCACCCACCAACAATCACCCAGGGTTCACACCAGCACTAAAAAGGTTGAACCCGACCAGCGTCGTCGCTGACTCCCTGGTCCAGGGAAATAGGTCTGCTGGATGAGCTCTCCGTGTGCCTCTCAACCGAGGGGCATTAGACAGCGCGTTCTATTAAATTGAAGGGAAAATTATGGCTGTCATCACCGTCCGCATCGACGATGCCGTCAGAGACGCTTTACAAGCCAAAGCAGACGAGGAATGCCTGTCGCTTGGTGATTTCGTTCGATGCCGTCTTCAGGATGCCGTTTTTCGTGAGGATGAAGGTAGAAATGGCAACGCCGGGGGCTTAGAGCGGGATACGGTCTCGGCTCTCGAGCGCGACACGCTCGCCCTGCTCCGCAAAATCCTGGCCTGTGTATTACCTCAGGATGCCAACGACGTTGACGGTGATCAGCAGCCGGAACGGGAAAAGGTTCTTGAGCGAGACTCCACTAAGGAGTACCCCATGGAGCTTGTTGGCCTTCAGTGACGGGCGTAGGGCGAGTTAAAACCAGCCACGGTCGGCTTTACGGGCCCTTTGCAGTCAGGCATGGTTGAGGGTGTTCTTCCGGTAGGGTCGGTGGCCGCCGGCGGCGAGTAGGCATCTGAGTCTGTAGTCGGTGAAGTTGCGGAAAGCCCGGGCGATGCGGCGGGTGGTTTCGATAACACCGTTGATCGCTTCGGTGGGGCTGTTGGAGGCGCCAAAGATGCTGGAAGTGGGCCAGGATTGCCGACTTCCCTTGTTTGAGTATCCTGCCGAGGCGGAAGACTTCCGGGATGTGGCAGGTGGGGAACGAGGAGATCACTTTTGTCACGCGCGAGTTCACGTCCGCGGGCTGGAGAGGCCTGGTGGATGTTGCAGAGCTTTTGATAGCACTGCCACGCGAGGGTGACTTCTTGGTCGGTCTCCAACGGAGAGTTTTGCATCGAGCCTGGCGGCTTGTTTGTCGGTGAGGTGTTCTGCTCCGACCTACAGGGTCCTGCGGATCCGTAGAGCGGCTCGCCCCTGCGTCCGCGGTGTCCGAGGGTTTCCTCTGTACCCGGCGGCGGACCTCGTCGACCATGGCCGATCCGAGTTTGACGATGTGGAACGCGTCCAGGACGGATGGATTCGGGGAGTCCATCACGGATCGCGTTGGCGTAGCCGCGCAACGGGTCCAGCGCGGCGGTCTCAATCCGCGGTGAACGCAGGACCGCGGGTTTGAGCCAGTGTGCGTAGGCCTTACCGGACCGGCCCGAGGGTGTTTCATTGAGTGTGTAAGGGTCCGGTCTCTAACTAGGGTTTGACCTGCGGTTTCACCCCTGAAAGGACGGGCCCTCTTGGCCGAAATCAGTATGACCACCAACCCCCTTGAAGGCGTCTTGAGCGCCGACCAGATCGACGCCCTCGTCACGGCAGCGGAGGACCTCGGAGAGGGCCGCAACGGTGTTGAAGAGCTCCTCTCCCGGATGACCCGCGCGGTCCTGGAACGGGCCTTGGAAACGGAGATGAGCGACCACCTCGGCTACGAGTCCGGGGACCCCGCAGGGCAGGGCACGGGCAATTCCCGCAACGGCAAGACCACCAAGAGCGTTCAGACCCTCCAGGGGCCGGTGCAGGTCACCGTGCCACGGGACCGGAACAGCTCCTTCGAACCGGTCATCGTGCCCAAGCGGGCCCGCCGGCTGGGCAAGGTCGAAGACATGATCCTGTCCCTTTACGCCCGCGGAATGAGCACCCGGGATATCGGCTCCCACCTCGATGAAATCTACGGGACCAAGGTCTCCGCGGCGACAATTTCGAGGGTGACCGACGTGATTGCCGATGAGCTCGCCCAGTGGCAGAACCGGCCGCTGGAGTCCGTGTATCCGATCGTCTACATCGACGCGATCTGGCTGAAAATCAGGGACGGCGGCGTGGTGGTGAACAAGGCCTGCCACGTGGCCGTGGGCGTGGACGTAGAGGGCCGCAAGCAGGTCCTGGGCCTGTGGCTGGGCACCAGCGAAGGGGCGAAGTTCTGGGCCAACGTGCTCACCGAGATCCGTAACCGCGGAGCCGCCGACATCCTGATCCTGTGCTGCGACGGGCTCACCGGGCTGCCGGCAGCGGTGAACAGCATCTACCCCCAAACCGTCGTGCAGACCTGCGTCGTGCACCTGCTGCGCTCGGCCATGAAATACGCCTCCTACGGTGCACGCAAAGCCATGGCCCGGGACATGCGCCCGATCTACACCGCACCGACCGTGCAGGCGGCCGAGCTGGCCATGGAGGCCTTCGCGGAGACCTGGCAGAGCACAGCTCCCGGGGCGGTGCTGGCCTGGCGGAACGCTTGGGAAGACTTCACCCCGTTCCTGGCTTTCACCCCCGAGATCCGCAAAGTCATCTACACCACGAACCAGATCGAATCGATCAACTACCAACTGCGGAAGATCACCAAAACCAGGGGCTCATTTCCCTCCGACGAGGCCGCGATCAAGCTGGTCTACCTCGGGATCAGAAACATCGAGACCACCCGCGGCGGCGAGCTCGGAACCGGCACCCAAGGCTGGCACCAGGCACTGAACGCTTTCGCCGTTCAATTCCCCAACCGGCTTCCGATCTGACCACCCGGCAGACCGGATAACCGACCGGTCCCTTACACAGAAAACTTGAC
>NZ_JBNZGA010000028.1:0-11485 GCF_050573415.1 Paenarthrobacter sp. NEAU-H11
GAGGGTGTTTCATTGAGTGTGTAAGGGTCCGGTCTCTAACTAGGGTTTGACCTGCGGTTTCACCCCTGAAAGGACGGGCCCTCTTGGCCGAAATCAGTATGACCACCAACCCCCTTGAAGGCGTCTTGAGCGCCGACCAGATCGACGCCCTCGTCACGGCAGCGGAGGACCTCGGAGAGGGCCGCAACGGTGTTGAAGAGCTCCTCTCCCGGATGACCCGCGCGGTCCTGGAACGGGCCTTGGAAACGGAGATGAGCGACCACCTCGGCTACGAGTCCGGGGACCCCGCAGGGCAGGGCACGGGCAATTCCCGCAACGGCAAGACCACCAAGAGCGTTCAGACCCTCCAGGGGCCGGTGCAGGTCACCGTGCCACGGGACCGGAACAGCTCCTTCGAACCGGTCATCGTGCCCAAGCGGGCCCGCCGGCTGGGCAAGGTCGAAGACATGATCCTGTCCCTTTACGCCCGCGGAATGAGCACCCGGGATATCGGCTCCCACCTCGATGAAATCTACGGGACCAAGGTCTCCGCGGCGACAATTTCGAGGGTGACCGACGTGATTGCCGATGAGCTCGCCCAGTGGCAGAACCGGCCGCTGGAGTCCGTGTATCCGATCGTCTACATCGACGCGATCTGGCTGAAAATCAGGGACGGCGGCGTGGTGGTGAACAAGGCCTGCCACGTGGCCGTGGGCGTGGACGTAGAGGGCCGCAAGCAGGTCCTGGGCCTGTGGCTGGGCACCAGCGAAGGGGCGAAGTTCTGGGCCAACGTGCTCACCGAGATCCGTAACCGCGGAGCCGCCGACATCCTGATCCTGTGCTGCGACGGGCTCACCGGGCTGCCGGCAGCGGTGAACAGCATCTACCCCCAAACCGTCGTGCAGACCTGCGTCGTGCACCTGCTGCGCTCGGCCATGAAATACGCCTCCTACGGTGCACGCAAAGCCATGGCCCGGGACATGCGCCCGATCTACACCGCACCGACCGTGCAGGCGGCCGAGCTGGCCATGGAGGCCTTCGCGGAGACCTGGCAGAGCACAGCTCCCGGGGCGGTGCTGGCCTGGCGGAACGCTTGGGAAGACTTCACCCCGTTCCTGGCTTTCACCCCCGAGATCCGCAAAGTCATCTACACCACGAACCAGATCGAATCGATCAACTACCAACTGCGGAAGATCACCAAAACCAGGGGCTCATTTCCCTCCGACGAGGCCGCGATCAAGCTGGTCTACCTCGGGATCAGAAACATCGAGACCACCCGCGGCGGCGAGCTCGGAACCGGCACCCAAGGCTGGCACCAGGCACTGAACGCTTTCGCCGTTCAATTCCCCAACCGGCTTCCGATCTGACCACCCGGCAGACCGGATAACCGACCGGTCCCTTACACAGAAAACTTGACACCCCCTGCCTTTCCGCCGCAGACCGGTGCGCCGTGGACGAGGAGATCGCCGCGGACACCGGCGCCCTGGTCGGCGCCGGGGACCGGGCCATCACCGCCGCCGTCCGCGCCGCCGCGTACCGGCGCGACCCCCACTCGGTGGCTAAACGCGCTTCCCGTGCCGTCACGGACCGCTGCGTCAGCCTGCGGCCGTCGCCTGACACCATGACCTACCTGACCGCACTCCTCCCGGTCAGCCAGGGCGTCGCCGCCTACGCGGCCCTGACCCGCCACGCGGACACGGTAAAGTCCGCTGGGGATGACCGGTCCCGGGGCGCGATCATGGCCGATGAACTCGTTGAACGCGTCACCGGCACCCCGGCCGGGATCAGCGGCATCGAAGTCCAGCTCGTCATGACCGACCGCACCCTCCTCCAGGGCGACAGCGAACCCGCCCGCCTCACCGGCTACGGCACCGTCCCCGCCCACTGGGCCCGAAAAGCAGTCCTCGGCGCGGCGGCAGGCTCGAAGTTAGCGGGCCTTGGAGCGGCTGGTCCAAGATTCACGGGTGCCGGATCTCTGGGTTCAGGATCAGCACGCCCGGCAACCAAGTCTGCCAGCGGCGCGGACGATGCCCAATATCAGGTCTGGCTCCGCCGGCTCTACACCACCCCCGGCGCCGGGGACCTCCTGGCCATGGACTCCAAAGCCCGGCTCTTCCCGCCCGGGATCCGCCGCTTCCTCCAGATCCGCGACGACACCTGCCGCACCCCCTACTGCGACGCCCCGATCCGCCACCACGACCACATCATCCCCTGGCACCAGGACGGACCCACCACCAGCACCAACGGCCAAGGCCTCTGCGAAACCTGCAACCACACCAAGGAAACACCCGGCTGGACCGCCACACCAACCACCAAACCTGGACAGCGTCACACAGTGGAACTCCAAACCCCCACCGGCCACACCTACCACTCCACAGCGCCGCCGCTGCCGGGCACCGCCCCGGCTAATACACCCCCTACTGACACAGCACTGGCCGACACCGCAACAGTTGGCACGCAAGTGAGCGCGAGGCCGGCATCCGGGCCGGCACTTGACGGGCTGCCGTGGCGCCATCGCCGAAAACACCGCCGACGGGCCAAAGCAGCCAAGCGCGCCCGCCACAGGCAATCCCTGACGGCGTGAGGACATTACACGCTAAGGATCACCGGAAATGCCTTCTTTAGCGTGCTCCGCGCACAAGGGAGAGAGAACTTCCCCTGCCCACCCTTCAGCCCGGAAGCGTAGAGTGGCATAAGACGCCTGATTCTGGACGCCTTGCTGCTGAGGGAGAAATCGTGACGATTGATTGGGACGAGAAAAAGGCCCTGCTACAGGAACCGAACATTGCCAAGGTCACGCAGCTGTGCGATGAACTGATGGCAAAGAAGCCAGGGTCTGTCGTCCCCTATATCGACCCTGTGCATGACGAGGATGAGTGCCGGATTGTCAGCCTGCAGGTCAGCCCCGGGAAGGGCACCGAGTCCGGCTTCGTCTCGCATTACAACGACGACGAGGCCGCCCGCCGCGCCACCCAGATCTATGAACTGGCGGAACTCGATCCCCGCTATGTGATGCCGTGGAACGCCTATCCCTGGGTCCGCGACCCGGACATGCCCTCCGCCCTGAATGTGCAGGAGAAAACGGACGGTCTGCGCCCGTTCCGGCAGTTCCTGAAGATCAACTCCCGGGTCTCGGCAATCATCGCCCACGGTACCGATGCATCGACCTTCCTCACCCTCTTCGAGAAGACCTACCACCAGTCCCTGAAAAACAGCGGCATCAAGATATACAAGGCCACCGCCTTGGGAGGACGGGCCTTCGCCGTTTCCGAAACGAAACAGGAAGAGCTCCTGGCCAAGAACGTGGATGTTTACAAGGACGCCATGCAACGGGCCGGGATCCAGCACCTCTAGCCTGGCAGGTCCAGAGAGTCCTCGCCGACGCTCGCCATGAATGATTCAGGACCTGACCCGACCAGGCCTCCCAGCGTGAAGAACACCACCGGCAACGCCGGCAGCCGGAGGGTGGCGGGACCGCCGCTGACGGCCTTCCGCTTCATCCTGGTCTTCGGCGTTGTCAGCGCTCTGATGGACATGGTCTACGAAGGTGCCAGGAGCGTCACCGGCCCCTTCCTGGGCGCGCTTGGCGCCTCGGCCCTCCTGATCAGTGTCATCACGGGCGCCGGTGAGGCAGTCGCCCTGGTTCTACGCCCGGTCTTCGGACGCTTGGCGGACCGGCCCCGGCTAAGGTGGGCATTGGCGCTCACGGGCTACGGACTCACCGCGCTCTCGGTGCCCCTTCTGGGGATCACCAGCGCTTTGTGGATTGCCTGCCTGCTCGTCCTGATGGAGCGCCTGGGCAAAGCCGTGCGGAGCCCGGCGAAGGACACCATGCTCGCGGAGGCCGGCACCCGGCTGGGCCGCGGCAAGACCTTTGCTTTCCACGAAGCCCTCGACCAGGCGGGAGCCTTCCTCGGCCCGCTCCTGATCGGTGTGGCCTTCTCGCTCTCCGGCAGCTACGGCCCGGGGTTCCTCCTGCTTGCTCTTCCCGGAGTGGCAGCAATGCTGCTCCTCGTCTGGCTCAGTAAACGCGTCCCTGACCCGTCCCTCTATGAACAACACCAGCCCCCCGACGGCTCCGTCAGCTACTCGGGATCAGCCACCCCGGGTCCGGCAGTGGCGACTCCCCAGGCGTCGTCCAGGATTCCCCGGCAATTCTGGATGTACGCAGCATTCAGCAGCCTGACTATGTTCGGCTATGCAACGTTCGGGCTGCTGTCATTCCACCTCGTAGCCACCGGGCTCCTGCCGCCTGCCCTGGTGCCTGTCCTCTATGCGGTAGCCATGGCGGTCGATGCCGTGGCAGCTCTGGCATCCGGCTGGCTCTACGACAAAATCGGCCTGAAGGTCCTCCTCGCCCTCCCACTTCTCGCAGCGGCCATCCCGTGGTTCGGGTTCAGCAACCACACCGCACTGGCGGTCGCGGGTGTGCTGATGTGGGGAGCCGCCATGGGCGTTCAGGAAAGCACCATGCGTGCAGCCGTCTCCGAACTGGCACCTACAGGACGGCGTGGCAGTGCCTACGGTATCTTCACCGCCTGCTACGGCATCGCATGGCTGGCCGGGAGCGTCCTCATCGGACTTCTGTACGAACGGTCAATATTCGCCCTCGCCGTTACCCTGACCGTCATCCAGGCCGCGGCCCTGGCCGTCTTCGTCATTGTCCGGCCCCACCATGCGTCCGGCTCCTGAGATCCCCAGGCCCCGCGCCACATATGGTCAGCCCGCAGCGCGGATCAGCCTTCCAGCAGTCTTCTCCGGTGCTTCAACTCCTTGACCCACGTCCTGGTGACGAGGGCCGGGAACGGCGAGCCGCCGTCGTCGTTATTCTTCTGCCCGGCCCCGTCCAGGCCGCGGAAAGCCGTCCCGGATTCCAGGTCCGCCAAAAGCGGTCCTGACGCCTTTAAGGCAATCTCCAGCACCTGGGCAGCCGCCCGCCCGGTAAGTCCGAGCTCCGTCGCCCAGCCCAGAAAGTGGCGGCGGGAAATCCCGGTCCGTTTGCCATTCATGGCCAGCGCCAGAGTCTTATCGCCGTAGACCACTGTGGAGGGGATGTCATAGACGGGCGCGATGGTCCACTCGCCGGAAGGCAGCTGGACCATTGAGACGTTCTTGGCATGCAGGTCACCGTTTCCCGTCAGCCACGCGTAGGCGCCCTGGATGGCAAGGTTCCTGAGGGCCGGAAGAGGCGCCGTGCAGTGGTCCGCGAGCGCACGGCAGACCTGCGAATAGCTGACGTTGTACTTGTCCGCCGGATAGAGCTTCAGCACCTGCGCACCGTCCTCGACGGCCAGTCGCCGCACCCCATCCGATCCGCCGCCGGGCACGGGAACGCGGTCGAAGCGCTCCACCAGCAGCCCCGGGCGGCCCGCAACATCATGCATCAGCCGGACGCGGCTCAGCGGAATCCTCAGCTTGGCCGCGTAACGAAACATCACCAGCTCGTTCTCCACCACATGCGGGAACTCGGGGGCGTTGAGTTTGAGGATGAACTGGCGACCGGCGCCGGCCACCGGCACCGAGATCATTCCGGCCGACAGCTTGTCCTGCACCCCGGCCAGGGCCACCGGGTCGATCAGATCGGGGTCGCCCAGCAGCTGGTCGAAATCCACGGCTTGTTTTGGATCAACCCGGACCGCATGGTCATCCGGATCCAGCGGCTCCCCGTGGCCCACGATTTGCACATCACCCACAGGATTGGCGCCGGCCGCGATAAGCAGGGAGAGATCGTCATCAGCGCTGGTCTTGATGGACCGCCGCAGCGCATTAAGGCGCCGGCCCTCGGGCAGCAGGCCGGTGAAGTAGGGCGGGGCGGCCCCTGCCGCGGACAGCACCGGTTCGCTGGTGAGCGGCAGGGAAGTCGCGACGGCGGGTCCCCCGGTTCGGAGGTAGGCGGGCAGGTAGCTGAACCGCGTGCCGCCGTCGTGCCGTTCGAGCCGGGCAGCGAGCACGCCGGCCTTGTAGATGTCCGCGATGCGGTGCCTCACTGCTCGGCGCTGCTCTCCGGACCGGCGACCGCACGTACGGCTTGGCTGGTGCGCGTGGCAATCTGCAGCTCCAGCCCAAGGGTTTCGAGGAGCGCAACGAGGGAATCCAGCTGGACGCTTGGCTTGCCCTGCTCCACAAAGCGCACGAAACGCTCGGAGACGCCTGCCATGTCGGCGAGGTCCTGCTGCGTCAGGCGGAGGAACGTGCGCCGGGCGCGCACCTCGGCGGCGAGCTGCTCGGAAAAGGAACGCGTAGGAAGCCTCCTCAGGTACGAACGTGCCGGTTAGTCGTCACCAGAAGCCTACTCCGGCCAGAGGGCACCCGTACACAGCATTTCCGGTACGAGCGTGCCGATCCTACCCCTGAGATAGACGAGCGCTAGAAGAGCGGTGCGGTGTTCTTCTCCACCAGGGCGGGATTGCCTACCGATTCCCGCTTCTTCCGGAGGAATCCGGCCCGCTGGTACCGCTGCGCCATGATGAACCCGGCGGGCGTGCCCTGCTCGTAGGACTCAACGAAGACGGCCTCCTGCCGCCCCTCCGACGTTGTCATGAAACCGTCCCAGGCAAGGGCGACGCGATCTGGCAGCGGTTCCTGCAAAACCGACTTCCGGGCGGCCGCAACGCCTGCCTCAAGCTGGCCATCCACAAGATAACGCTGCAGGCTGCGCTGTCCCCCATGCTCCCGGATGACAAACGGGACCAGGTCCGTGCCGGACGAGACCACCGAATCAATGGCGTGATCCAAGGCCATGAACGCAAGGTTGACGAGTTCCTCCGAGTATTCGTCCATAGCAGGAGGCTAACGGGCCGGGCAGAGGAAAAGAATAGCGACGGCGGCCCTACATTGACACGCGCTGTGACCCCTGCCATATTTAAAGCGTGAACCTGTCAGACAGCCGGACAGCAGGACAGCCTGCACCCCTTGCGCGGCTCAGCGCTGCCGAAGCGGTGTTCAACGCGATCCGGCAGGACATCGAGTCCGGCCTGGTTCCGGTGGGCAGCAAGCTCAGTTCCGAGGCCAGCCTCTCGCAGCAGTACGGGGTAAGCCGCTCGGTCATCCGCGAAGCCCTGCGCTCCTGCACCGCGCTGGGCCTGACGGTCACCAAGACCGGGAAGGGGACGTTCGTCGTCGCGGACAAGGTGGCCAACGACCTCATGCTCGGCCAGTACTCCGCCCGCGACCTGACCGAAGCCAGGCCGCACATCGAAGTCCCTGCCGCCGGGCTGGCCGCCGAACGGCGCACCGAGGAGGAGCTGGAAACCCTCCGCCACCTGGTGGCCGCCATGGCCACCGAGACAGATCCGGAATCCTGGGTTGCCCTGGACTCCACCTTCCATGCGGCCATCGCCGGCGCCAGCGGAAACAAGGTGTTCGCAAGCGTGGTGGCGGACATCCGCGGAGCCCTGGCGCATCAGTCCGAAACCTTGAACATGGTGGCAGACAGGCAGCACGCCTCCGACGTGGAACACCAGGAGATCCTCGCCGCCATAGGGGCCGGCTCCCCGGAAGCGGCGCGCAAGGCCATGGCCGACCACCTCCACGCCGTGGGCCAGGCCCTCGACTCCATCCTCAACAACTAGCCACAACCAAGTACCCCACCCAAGGAATCCATGCCCTCCCCTGTGCTTTCTGCTGCCCGCAACGCTGCTGCGCTGCTTCCGCAGCACGCTCCCCTGGTCACCGCCACCCGTGACGGACTGGTGGAAAGCATCCACTACGGATCGGCCATCGCCCTCGAAGCGGACGGCACTATGGCAGCGGCGGCAGGCGCACCCTCGGCGCCGTTCTACCCCCGGTCCTCCCTCAAGCCGCTCCAGGCCGTCGCCATGGTCCGCGCCGGCCTCGAGCTCCCGGCAGACCTCCTGGCCCTGGCCGCCGCGAGCCACTCGGGCGGCGCAATGCACCGCCAGGGAGCGCTGCGGATCCTCGAACAGCACGGGCTCAGTGTCAGCGACTTCGGCAACAGCAGGGATCTCCCCTACGGCGCAAGCGAGCGCGAAGAATGGCTGCGCACCGGGGGCCGTTCCACGCAGCTAACCCAGAACTGCTCCGGCAAGCACGCTGCCATGGCAGCCACGTGCGTCATCAACGGCTGGCCCGTCGAGGGTTACCTGGATCCGTCGCACCCGCTGCAGCAGCTGGTTGCGGAGACCGTTACCGAACTGGCCGGGGAGGAGCCGCTCGGCCTCAGCACCGACGGCTGCGGAACACCGCTGTTTGCCCTGACCTTGTCCGGCATGGCCCGCGCCTTCGGGGTGATTGCCCGCGCCGCCGCGGAGGACGACGCCGGCGTTGGTACACACGGTGCCGAAGCCGCCGTCGGCCTCGCCATGCAGCAGCACCCGGAGATGGTGGCCGGCGAAGGCCGCGACGTCACCGAACTGATGCGCCTCCTTCCGGGCGCGGTGGCGAAGGACGGCTTTGAAGGCGTCCAGCTGGTGGGCCTGGCGGATGGCCGGTCAGTGGGCGTGAAGATTTCCGACGGCGGCGACCGCGCCCGGATGCCGGCCACCGTCAAGCTGCTGGAGGCACTGGGCGTGGACACCGCTCCGCTGGCTGCCCTCGCAACCGCCCCGGTCCTCGGCGGAGGCCGCCAGGTGGGCCTGCTGCAGGCCACCGGCTTCCTCTCCGAACCTTTCCTGTCCACACCCGTCAACGAAGCCCCGTAAGGACACATGACCACCGTCGAGACAACCGCCCCAGCACCGAGCCGCTCAGAACACGACCTGCTCGGCGACCGCGACATCCCCGCCCACGCCTATTGGGGCGTCCACACGCTCCGGGCCGTGGAAAACTTCCCCATCACCGGCCAAAAGCTCTCGTCCAACATGCACTTGGTCCGCGGACTGGCAGCGGTCAAGCTGGCCGCCGCCCGCACCAACCGCGAACTTGGCCTGCTGGACGCCGAACGCGCGGACGCCATCGAGCAGGCCTGCCAGGACGTCCTGGACGGACAGCTGGCCGACCAGTTCGTGGTGGACGTCATCCAGGGAGGTGCCGGGACGTCGTCGAACATGAACGCCAACGAGGTCATCGCCAACCGCGCCCTCGAAATCCTGGGCCACCCCAAGGGCGACTACGCCCGCCTCCACCCCAATGACCATGTCAACCTCAGCCAGTCCACCAACGACGTGTACCCCACGGCGGTCAAGCTGGGCACCATCTTCGCTGCGCGGGAACTGCTGGATGCGCTGGCGGAACTGGAGGAGGCCTGCGCCTCGAAGGCCCTGGAATTCCGCACCGTGGTCAAGATGGGCCGCACCCAGCTGCAGGACGCGGTCCCCATGACCCTGGGCCAGGAATTCGGCAGCTACGCCATCACCATCGGCGAAGACCGGCTGCGCCTGGCCGAGGCCGAACTGCTGATCCACGAGATCAACCTTGGCGCCACCGCCATCGGCACCGGCCTGAATGCCCCCGCAGGCTATGCGGAAGCAGCGTGCCGCCACCTGGCGGAAGTGACCGGCCTGCCGCTGGTGACCGCACCGGACCTGATCGAAGCCACCCAGGACGTGGGCGCCTTTGTCCACCTTTCCGGTGTACTCAAGCGCGTGGCCGTGAAGCTGTCCAAGATCTGCAACGACCTCCGCCTGCTCTCCTCCGGCCCCCGCGCCGGATTCGGCGAAATCAACCTCCCGGCCGTCCAGTCCGGCTCCTCCATCATGCCCGGCAAGATCAACCCGGTGATCCCGGAAGTGGTCAGCCAGGTGGCCTACGAAGTCATCGGAAATGACGTCACCATCACCATGGCCGCCGAAGCCGGGCAGCTCCAGCTCAACGCCTTCGAACCCATCATCGTCCACAGCCTCCACAAGAGCATCTCCCACCTGGAAGCCGCGTGCCGCACCCTTACGGCCCGCTGCATCCGGGGCATCACCGCCAACACCGAACACCTCCGCCGCACGGTGGAACAGTCCATCGGCCTGGTCACGGCCCTCAATCCCCACCTGGGCTACGCCACCGCCACCGCCATCGCCAAGGAAGCCCTCGCAACAGGCAAGGGCGTAGCCGAACTGGTCCTGGAACACGGCCTCCTCACGGACGCGCAGCTCCAGGAGCTCCTCAGCCCCGAACGCCTCGCCAACCTCAGCAAGTAGCCATTAAGGACACCCCATGACGAATCCCCCCATCCCAGACCACATCATCGACGGCGGGCACGCCCATGCCTCCGAGACCGCCCTGCATGCCGAGGACAAGGGCTACCACAAGAACCTCAAGCCCCGGCAGATCCAGATGATCGCGATCGGCGGTGCGATCGGCACCGGCCTGTTCCTCGGCGCCGGCGGCCGGCTCAACGCCGCGGGCCCGTCCCTGGTCATCGCCTACGCCGTCTGCGGGTTCTTCGCGTTCCTGATCCTGCGCGCCCTGGGCGAACTGGTCCTCCACCGCCCCTCCTCCGGCTCGTTCGTCTCCTACGCCCGTGAATTCTTCGGCGAAAAAGCCGCCTTCGTCTCCGGCTGGTTCTACTGGATCAACTGGGCCACCACCACCATCGTGGACATCACCGCCGCAGCCCTCTACATGAACTTCTTCGGCAACTACATCCCCTGGATGGCAGCCGTCCCGCAATGGGCCTGGGCACTGACCGCCCTGATCGTGGTCCTGGCCCTGAACCTCGTCTCCGTGAAGGTCTTCGGCGAAATGGAATTCTGGTTCGCCCTGATCAAGGTCGCCGCCCTGGTCATCTTCCTCATCGCCGGCACCTACTTCGTCATCTTCGGCACCCCCGTGGACGGCCAGCAAGTCGGCCTGAGCCTCCTCTCGGACAACGGCGGCATCTTCCCCAACGGCCTGCTCCCCATGATCATCCTCATGCAGGGCGTCCTCTTCGCCTACGCCTCCATCGAACTCGTCGGCACCGCCGCCGGCGAAACCGAAAACCCCGAAAAGATCATGCCCAAAGCCATCAACTCCGTGGTCTTCCGCATCGCCGTGTTCTACGTCGGCTCCGTCATCCTCCTGGCCCTGCTGCTGCCCTACACCTCCTACGAAAAGGGCGTCAGCCCCTTCGTCACGTTCTTCGGCTCCATCGGCATCCAGGGCGTGGACGTCATCATGAACCTCGTCGTCCTCACCGCAGCCCTGTCCTCCCTCAACGCCGGCCTCTACTCCACCGGACGCATCCTGCGCTCCATGTCCGTCAACGGCTCCGCCCCGCGCTTCGCCTCCCGCATGAACAAAGCAGGCGTCCCCTACGGCGGCATCGCCATCACCGCCGCCGTCTCCCTCCTGGGCGTCCCCCTGAACTACCTCGTCCCCGCCCAAGCCTTCGAAATCGTCCTCAACGTCGCCTCCGTGGGCATCATCATGACCTGGGCAACCATCGTCCTGTGCCAGATCCAGCTCAAACGCTGGGCCGACAAAGGCTGGCTCGAACGCCCCACCTTCCGCATGATCGGCGCCCCCTACACCGGCTACCTCTCCCTCCTCTTCCTCGTGGGCGTGCTCATCATGGTCTTCATCGACTCCCCCCTCACCATGCTCGTCACCGCCATCGCCTCCGCCCTCATGGTCG
>NZ_JBNZGA010000029.1:0-10396 GCF_050573415.1 Paenarthrobacter sp. NEAU-H11
AGTTGGTGTTCCCTGCAACAAATGGTTTGTTGTTCGGGAACCACATAGTGGACGCAAGCAGTCTTGTTATCTTTTTACCAACCCTGGTGTGGAACCGCTTTTGAACCGGTTTCACGGGTGTGGTGTGTGGTGTAAGTTATCGGCCTATTAGTACCGGTCAGCTTCACGAGTCGTTAGTCCTCGCTTCCACATCCGGCCTATCAACCCAGTGGTCTGGCTGGGGGCCTCTCACACACGAGGTGTATGGAAATCTCATCTTGAAGCGAGCTTCCCGCTTAGATGCTTTCAGCGGTTATCCCATCCGAACGTAGCTAATCAGCGGTGCACTTGGCAGTACAACTGACACACCAGAGGTTCGTCCGTCCCGGTCCTCTCGTACTAAGGACAGCCCTTCTCAAATTTCCTGCGCGCGCAGCGGATAGGGACCGAACTGTCTCACGACGTTCTAAACCCAGCTCGCGTACCGCTTTAATGGGCGAACAGCCCAACCCTTGGGACCTACTCCAGCCCCAGGATGCGACGAGCCGACATCGAGGTGCCAAACCATGCCGTCGATATGGACTCTTGGGCAAGATCAGCCTGTTATCCCCGAGGTACCTTTTATCCGTTGAGCGACGGCCATTCCACAATGTACCGCCGGATCACTAGTCCCGACTTTCGTCCCTGCTCGAGATGTCTCTCTCACAGTCAAGCTCCCTTGTGCACTTACACTCGACACCTGATTGCCAACCAGGCTGAGGGAACCTTTGGGCGCCTCCGTTACTTTTTAGGAGGCAACCGCCCCAGTTAAACTACCCATCAGGCACTGTCCCTGACCCGGATTACGGGCCGAAGTTAGATGTCCAAAGTGACCAGAGTGGTATTTCAACGATGACTCCACCCGAACTGGCGTCCGGGCTTCAACGTCTCCCACCTATCCTACACAAGCCACTCCGAACACCAATACCAAACTATAGTAAAGGTCTCGGGGTCTTTCCGTCCTGCTGCGCGTAACGAGCATCTTTACTCGTACTGCAATTTCGCCGAGTTTATGGTTGAGACAGCGGGGAAGTCGTTACTCCATTCGTGCAGGTCGGAACTTACCCGACAAGGAATTTCGCTACCTTAGGATGGTTATAGTTACCACCGCCGTTTACTGGGGCTTAAATTCTCAGCTTCGCCTTGCGGCTAACCGGTCCTCTTAACCTTCCAGCACCGGGCAGGAGTCAGTCCGTATACATCGTCTTGCGACTTCGCACGGACCTGTGTTTTTAGTAAACAGTCGCTTCCCCCTGGTCTCTGCGGCCCCGATCCCCTCCCACCAGCAAGTGGTGTTCAAGGTTGGGGCCCCCCTTCTCCCGAAGTTACGGGGGCATTTTGCCGAGTTCCTTAACCATAATTCTCTCGATCGCCTTAGTATTCTCTACCTGATCACCTGTGTCGGTTTGGGGTACGGGCGGCTAAAACCTCGCGTCGATGCTTTTCTCGGCAGCATAGGATCACCGAATCCCCCCAAACGGGGGTCCCATCAGATCTCAGGCATCATGAACAGCGGATTTGCCTACCGTTCGCCCTACATCCTTAGACCGGGACAACCATCGCCCGGCTCGGCTACCTTCCTGCGTCACACCTGTTAATACGCTTGCCTCCCAGGATCAGGTCCTGCGCTCCACCAAAACCCTTCACCCACAAGGGGTGTCAGGCAGGTCTCGGGCAGTTAGTATCCCCTGTTCAGCATGGGCGGTTTTTCGCCGGTACGGGAATATCAACCCGTTGTCCATCGACTACGCCTGTCGGCCTCGCCTTAGGTCCCGACTTACCCAGGGCAGATTAGCTTGACCCTGGAACCCTTGATCATTCGGCGGACGGGTTTCTCACCCGTCTTTCGCTACTCATGCCTGCATTCTCACTCGTGTAGGCTCCACCGCTGGTTTACACCGCGACTTCACCGCCCACACGACGCTCCCCTACCCATCCAAACGCCTGAACCACAAGGGCTTAGCTAATATTTGAATGCCACAACTTCGGCGGTGTACTTGAGCCCCGCTACATTGTCGGCGCGGAATCACTTGACCAGTGAGCTATTACGCACTCTTTTAAGGATGGCTGCTTCTAAGCCAACCTCCTGGTTGTCTTCGCAACTCCACATCCTTTCCCACTTAGCACACGCTTAGGGGCCTTAGTTGGTGGTCTGGGCTGTTTCCCTCTCGACTATGAAGCTTATCCCCCACAGTCTCACTGCTGCGCTCTCACTTACCGGCATTCGGAGTTTGGCTGACGTCAGTAACCTTGTAGGGCCCATTAGCCATCCAGTAGCTCTACCTCCAGCAAGAAACACGCAACGCTGCACCTAAATGCATTTCGGGGAGAACCAGCTATCACGAAGTTTGATTGGCCTTTCACCCCTACCCACAGCTCATCCCCTCCATTTTCAACTGAAGTGGGTTCGGTCCTCCACGACGTCTTACCGTCGCTTCAACCTGGCCATGGGTAGATCACTTCGCTTCGGGTCTAGATCACGCCACTGCAACGCCCTATTCAGACTCGCTTTCGCTACGGCTGCCCCACACGGGTTAACCTCGCGACGTAACACTAACTCGCAGGCTCATTCTTCAAAAGGCACGCCGTCACCAGAATCAGACTGGCTCCGACGGATTGTAAGCACACGGTTTCAGGTACTGTTTCACTCCCCTCCCGGGGTACTTTTCACCTTTCCCTCACGGTACTGGTCCGCTATCGGTCATTAGGGAGTATTTAGGCTTATCAGGTGGTCCTGACAGATTCGCACGGGATTTCTCGGGCCCCGTACTACTTGGGATACTCTCACAGGCGGTACACAACATTACGGTTACGGGGCTAACACCCTCTCTGGCCGGCCTTTCAAGACCGTTCACCTATGCCTGCACATCACACCCCACCAGCCCGGCAGAACTGGTATGGAAAGTCCCACAACCCCGACCATGCAACGCCCGCCGGCTATCACACATGGAACGGTTTAGCCTGATCCGCGTTCGCTCGCCACTACTAACGGAATCACTATTGTTTTCTCTTCCTGCGGGTACTGAGATGTTTCACTTCCCCGCGTTCCCTCCACGCACCCTATGTGTTCAGATGCGGGTCACCGAGTCACTCGCGCGCTCGGCGGGGTTTCCCCATTCGGACACCCTGGGATCACAGTCCGGTTATCGACTCCCCCAGGCTTATCGCAGATTCCTACGTCCTTCTTCGGCTCCTAATGCCAAGGCATCCACCGTGTGCTCTTAAAAACTTGACCACAAAAGATCAAAAACGCTAATTTTCGAGAGAACCACGAAAACCACTGCACCATCCCGAAAGACAGCACAACAGATCCAGGTTCATATTCTTGGAAATTGCTTCTTATAAAAGATGCTCGCGTCCACTATGTAGTTCTCAAACAACAACCCCAAACCACACACCCCACACACACAACATGCATGATCGGTGCAGCCAGGAAACCAGAAACAAACAAACCCGCAACCCCGCCCCACACGGGACGGAACCACGGCCCTGTTGCCTCAGGACCCAACAGTGTGCCAAACACGAAACCACCCGCACCCACCAGCACCCTTCCAGGAACCCCCGCAAAGAGGAACCGTACTAAGCACCGGAAAGAACCGGCAGCCGCTATTCGTTGATATTCCACCCTTGAGCACCCGCCGCAGAACTTGCGTCTGCGCAACGGGCTGTACTCCTGACAAACCCCCGCACCGCATACACGGCACGAACAATCTGTAGGTGCTCCTTAGAAAGGAGGTGATCCAGCCGCACCTTCCGGTACGGCTACCTTGTTACGACTTAGTCCCAATCGCCAGTCCCACCTTCGACAGCTCCCTCCCACAAGGGGTTAGGCCACCGGCTTCGGGTGTTACCAACTTTCGTGACTTGACGGGCGGTGTGTACAAGGCCCGGGAACGTATTCACCGCAGCGTTGCTGATCTGCGATTACTAGCGACTCCGACTTCATGGGGTCGAGTTGCAGACCCCAATCCGAACTGAGACCGGCTTTTTGGGATTAGCTCCACCTCACAGTATCGCAACCCTTTGTACCGGCCATTGTAGCATGCGTGAAGCCCAAGACATAAGGGGCATGATGATTTGACGTCGTCCCCACCTTCCTCCGAGTTGACCCCGGCAGTCTCCTATGAGTCCCCACCATCACGTGCTGGCAACATAGAACGAGGGTTGCGCTCGTTGCGGGACTTAACCCAACATCTCACGACACGAGCTGACGACAACCATGCACCACCTGTAAACCGACCGCAAGCGGGGCACCTGTCTCCAGGTATTACCGGTTCATGTCAAGCCTTGGTAAGGTTCTTCGCGTTGCATCGAATTAATCCGCATGCTCCGCCGCTTGTGCGGGCCCCCGTCAATTCCTTTGAGTTTTAGCCTTGCGGCCGTACTCCCCAGGCGGGGCACTTAATGCGTTAGCTACGGCGCGGAAAACGTGGAATGTCCCCCACACCTAGTGCCCAACGTTTACGGCATGGACTACCAGGGTATCTAATCCTGTTCGCTCCCCATGCTTTCGCTCCTCAGCGTCAGTTAATGCCCAGAGACCTGCCTTCGCCATCGGTGTTCCTCCTGATATCTGCGCATTTCACCGCTACACCAGGAATTCCAGTCTCCCCTACATCACTCTAGTCTGCCCGTACCCACCGCAGATCCGGAGTTGAGCCCCGGACTTTCACGGCAGACGCGACAAACCGCCTACGAGCTCTTTACGCCCAATAATTCCGGATAACGCTTGCGCCCTACGTATTACCGCGGCTGCTGGCACGTAGTTAGCCGGCGCTTCTTCTGCAGGTACCGTCACTTTCGCTTCTTCCCTACTGAAAGAGGTTTACAACCCGAAGGCCGTCATCCCTCACGCGGCGTCGCTGCATCAGGCTTGCGCCCATTGTGCAATATTCCCCACTGCTGCCTCCCGTAGGAGTCTGGGCCGTGTCTCAGTCCCAGTGTGGCCGGTCACCCTCTCAGGCCGGCTACCCGTCGTCGCCTTGGTAAGCCATTACCTCACCAACAAGCTGATAGGCCGCGAGTCCATCCAAAACCACAAAAAGCTTTCCACCCCCCACCATGCGATGAGGAGTCATATCCGGTATTAGACCCAGTTTCCCAGGCTTATCCCAGAGTTAAGGGCAGGTTACTCACGTGTTACTCACCCGTTCGCCACTAATCCCCCCACAAGTGAGGTTCATCGTTCGACTTGCATGTGTTAAGCACGCCGCCAGCGTTCATCCTGAGCCAGGATCAAACTCTCCGTTGAAGTAAAACAGACACAACCCCCAGCCCCGGGAAAACGGGACAAAAAGGCTGCACAAAATTTGAAACCAGCTGTAAAAACCAGACCACCCACAGGGGCGGATGACCCGGTCAATTCAACCAATCACTAAAACAATTGGTATCAACAAACTTGGCACACTATTGAGTTCTCAAACAACAGACACACCCGGCACCACCACCAGCAAAAAACCACCGTGGATCGCTCCGGAGCAACTTTTCAAACTTACCCGGTTTCAAGGAGCTTTGCAAATCGGCGTTTCCGCGATTTTCGTTGCTCCGAACCCGGCCCCGCCCGCGTTTGGCGCGCCAAGTGGCGAACCATTTTCAGGCTGTTTGCTAAGGGGTTTGGCCGCTATTTTTCCGCTTCAGCGGCGGCGACTCAGAAAACAATACACGGCGGGAAGCCGCTCTGCAAATCCACCCCCTCGGGTGGGGCAGACCCCTGGGAACCCCGGAAATCCGCGGTTTTCAGGGCTCTTTGGCCTTAGCCGGCACCCCTGCGCCGCAACCTCCGGCGGTATGGACTGGCTCACATTTTGCGGCTCCCCTAGCGCACCCTCAGGGTCAGGGAGAAGTCGGCTTGACGGGGCTCAAGCCGGTACTGCGGCAGCACGCCGGGACCACAAGCAGCGGTTCCCACCCCCCTGAGCGCATGGTCCAGATAGAGGTAGCTCCGGCCGTCCGCCTTCAAGTCCGGACGGTGCATTGCAGCGTCGAGGACGTCCTGGCTGTAGGGCCGGACAGTCAGCGCAAAGGGATCACCGGCTATCTCCAGTGCCCGGTCCCCAATCCGCAAAGCAGCGGACCGTACTCCGGACCGGGCGCCGGACTCCTGTGGCCGCACGTAGTCCACGTCCATGTCCGAAAGCGGGAGCGAGAACCAGCCCGTCCGCGCTCCCTGCCCCGTGTCCGGGTAGCTCTGGTGGGGGCCCTGGCCGAACCAGCTCACCAGCTCCGTCTCTTCTCCCAGCACAAGTTCCAGCCCTATCCGCGCCCATTCCACGCCGGAGCCTCGATTGGCCCACGCGCCGTCCGGCCGGACCGACGTCCGAAGCCCGACAGCTTCACCGTCGCTCGTCCACGCATAGTCCACAAATACTCCGTACTGTTTGTCCGCAGCACCTACACGCGTCCGGACGGTCAGGACTTCGCCACCGTTCCGCCCGCCGTCGGCAGTGAGGCCGGCACTGGACCCAGGGGCGGGGCCGGCAGCGCGGTCCGCAGTGATACCCAGCAGCCGGGTGTGGAGCCGGTTGAGGCCGGCATCCTTCCACTGGGCGGCCAGGGGACGCTCGTCGGCACCGCCCCATTCACGGCCAAGGTCGTTGTCCGTGGGGGCCCACCACAGATTCAGCGCGAACTTTTCCACCGGGATGCCGCCTATGGAGGTGGGCATGCCCGTCACCCGGCTGAAGACAACAGGTCCCAGCGTCAGGTCACCGTCCCGGACGTCCACGGCTGCAGCCGGCGCCGGACCGGCCGGAGCGTCAGGCTCCCGGACAGACTGCCCCCAGGCAAGCTCGTGACCCGAGGCAGCCCAGGCCGAATCAGCGGCGAGGACTGCACTGACGGTGAGCACCGCAGGCCGGCCGTCATGTTCCGCAGCGGCGAGGGCGGCGACACTGGCGGGCAGCTCAATGACCGCTTCCGCCCGGGGAGCCACGGGCGGAACGTCCGAAGTGCCGGCGGCGAGGGTCCTGCCGCCGGCTTCCACCGCATAACGGAAGCTGAATGCAGCGGTGTCCGCAAAGTCCTGGCCGTTGCGCACCGTGAAACCGGACCAGTCACCTGCCACCGCTATGCGCAGTGGCTCGATGACCTTCTTGAAGTCCAGCAAGCCGGGCCTGGGTCTGCGGTCCGCATCAACCAGGCCGTCGGTGACGAAATTGCCGTCATGAACTTCCTCGGCGAAGTCCCCGCCGTAGGCGTAGTGCTCGCCACCGTCCGGGGAGGCGACGGTGATGCCGTGTTCCAGCCACTCCCATACGAAGCCGCCCATCAGGCGCGGGTACTTCTCGAAAAGCTCCTGGTACTCGCTCATGCCGCCGGGGCCGTTGCCCATGGCATGGACATACTCACAAAGGACAAACGGCATCGCCCTGCGCCGGGCATCCAGCGCGGCATTTTCGAGCGCCGGCTCAATCCCCTGCCCGATCAGGGCCGTTTCTGCCTGGCTGGCATACATCCGGGAGTAGACGTCGACATGCGCGGAGGACCAGTCGCCCTCGTAGTGGATGGGGCGGGAAGGGTCCCGGTCCTTGGTCCAGCGGGACATGGCGGCGAGGTTCCTGCCGGTCCCCGCCTCGTTGCCGAGCGACCACATGATCACCGCGGGGTGGTTCTTGTCCCGTTCAACCGTGCGGCGCATGCGGTCCACCAGCGCCGTTTCCCACTGCGGGTCGTCGCTCGGGTTCCGGGCCCAGCCGGCACTCTCAAAGCCATGGGTCTCGAGGTCGCACTCGAGCACAACGTAGAAGCCGAGCTCGTCGGCAAGTGCCAGGAAATCCGGGTGCGGCGGGTAATGGGAGGTGCGGATGGCATTGATGTTGTGCTGCTTCATGAGCCGCAGTTCGGCCTCCACTACGTCCCTGGGAACCACCCGGCCAAGGCGCGGATGGTGTTCGTGGCGGTTGACGCCGCGCAGCAGGATCCGCCGCCCGTTGACCTTGAACTGCGCGTCCTCGATGGCGATGCTGCGGAAGCCGAACCGCAGCTCCACGGACTCTCCGGGGGTGCTGACTGTGGCCTCATAGAGCCGGGGCACCTCCGCAGACCAGGGTTCGACGGCGGGGATGCGCAGTTCCGCGCCTGCGGGCAGTTCCGCATCCAGTTCGGGAACGCGGACGACGGCGTCAATCGCCTGTCCGCCCCGGGTCACCTCGACCTTGAGGGTGCCTTCGCCGGTGGCGTGATCGTAGCCTGCGTGGACGAAGACGTCGTCGATGCCGGCCTCAGGCCTCGCCTGGAGCGTGACATCCCGGAAGATGCCGGGGAGCCACCACATGTCCTGGTCCTCCACGTAGCTGGCGGCCGAGAACTGCGCCACGCGCACGGCAAGGGTGTTCTGCCCGTGGACCAGGATCCCGGACACATCGAATTCATGGGCCAGCCTGCTGCCGCGCGTAGTTCCGAGCTCCCTTCCGTTCAGCCACACGGTTCCCGCGGACTCGATGCCGTCGAACCGCAGCAGGGCGTGGGGGAAGAATTCGGGGCCGGCCTCAAAGACGACTACGTGGTCGCCAATGGGATTGGCGTCCGGCACATGCGGGGGCTCCACGGCGAAGGGGAACTGGACATTGGTGTAGGCGGGGGACCCATGCCCGTGCATCGGCCAGCTCGATGGTACGGGCAGGCTCTCGAACCCGTCCAGGTCCTTGCCCCACTGCCAGCCGGCTTTCGGCGCGGTCCGGATTCCGGAACTGAGGCGAAACTGCCAGTCCCCGTTCAGCGACAACCGTGGTGCGTCGCTGTGCAGGTAAGCGCGCGGAGGCAACGTGCCCTTGCCGGGTTCAACAGATTCCAGGTCCGTGATCCCACCAGCACCAAGATCCAGGCGTCGGGCTGCTGAACCGGGGATGATTTCGGGCATGCTGTCCGCCATGGCGGCAAGCGAATGGGCTGGCATGGGCTTCCTTGCTTCAGGGAGGCTGCGGCTGTGGTGCGGGGAACCGTGTCTCGCTCGCCGTACGTGAACGTTCACGGCCGCGCTTCAAGCCTAGCCGTTCAGGTCTGCTTTGAGAAGGGTCAGGCCGACTGGCGAAGCACCAGCTGATGCTTGAGGATCAAGGAGGCCTCCGGGCTCCCAGCCTCCACTGCGCCGGACAGCAGGTCTGCCACGAGTCCGACGGCGGCCCGGCCTACTGCACGCAGGTCCAGTGCGAGCGTGGTCAGCTCAGGTGAGACCAGCTCGCCCAGGGGTATACCGTCCATCCCGATCACTGCACAGTCCCGCGGCACTGCCCTGCCGGCGGCATTGAGGGCCTTAAGCGCTCCCGCCGCCATCAGGTCGTTGAACACCAGGAGCCCGTCGACCGTGCCGTGCTGCTCGAGCAGGGAGCGGACTGCATCCCGTGCCGCCGGGGCGGTGTCCTGCGCCTCGAGGATGATGATGTCAATGCCGGCGTCGGCGGCCGCTGCCGCAACAGCGAGCCCGCGGGTGGTGGCCTGCCCGCCTTCGTCCGAATCGAGGTAGGCGATCTGCCGGCGCTGTGCCGCCAGAAGGTGCTCCAGTGCCATGCGTGCCGCATGGAAGTAGTCAAAGGAGATCCGGCCGGCCGCCTGTCCCGCCGGGTAGTCCAGGACCACCACAGGACGCCGTCCCATCAAGGACTGGGCTTGCTGCGAGCTGGCCCCAAGGTATCCGATCAGGGCATCAACCTGGGGCGCGAGCCGGGCCACGGCGTCGAGGCCGCTTCCGCTGCCGTGGCCAAAATCATCCATCACCACGTTCCAGCCCCGCTGCGTGGCTTCCTCCACCACGCTGGAGGCAAAGGCCGGGAAATACGGGTTGGTGAGGTCCGGAATGGCCAGCCCCAGTGAGGTGCGGGCGCCCTGCACCAGGCCCTTCGCGAACCGGCTAGGCGAATATCCGAGCTCTGTTGCCAGCGCCTTGACACGTTCACGGGTGGCCGCGCTGATGCCAGGCATGTCGTTCATGGCCCGGGTGACTGTCTGCCGGGATACTCCTGCGGCGGCCGCCACGTCCAGGATGGTGGCGCGGCGGACCTGTGGGCCGCTGGAGCTAGAGGTCATGACGGTAAGTCTAGGGGGGCTGTGGGTGGTGTGGTGGTGTGTGGTTTTTAAATGCGGGAGGCCCCAACCTGGTGGTTGGGGCCTCGACCTAATGGTTGTCCGGCGGTGACCTACTCTCCCACACCCTCCCGGGTGCAGTACCATCGGCGCTGTGGGTCTTAGCTTCCGGGTTCGGAATGGGACCGGGCGTTTCCCCCACGCTATGACCGCCGTAACCTTGTTACCCGTCCGCCCGGGTGTGATCCCCGGGGGTGGGAAGTGTTGTGGTTACAACATGCTTTCCTGCCCGTGTGAGGGCAGGGTGGTGTTGTTATTCAGTTGGTGTTCCCTGCAACAAATGGTTTGTTGTTCGGGAACC
>NZ_JBNZGA010000030.1:0-10272 GCF_050573415.1 Paenarthrobacter sp. NEAU-H11
GCCAGATCGTGCGGGGACTCCAACCGGCCAAGCTCGCCGCGATGGACTCCGTGCGGGTCCTACCGATCGTTGAAGTCCTCCTGCTGCTCGCAGACGGTGGCCCGGCCCCCTGGGATGAACTTTCAGCAATTTGGACGATCGACAAAAGCTTCAGCGTGGGCCTGAACTCCAAAACGCACCGGGTTGTAGAGGCGGTCGGGGCAGACAAGCACTCGGTGATTAAGATGATCGCGGTCGGACCATCGGCCGCGCCGCTCTCCGACCGCACCGACGAGTGCATCGCCGACACCTTCATCAACGACTTCACCGACATGTTCCCGGAGGCCCGCGACAAAATTCTGGCCCACTCGATTAAGCGTTGGAACCACGGAATCCCCGCGCCTGCCGTCGGTTTCGACCAGCATGTTGCCGAGATGGTAAAGCCCCTCGGCAACATACACTTCGCCGGCGACTGGTGCGGATTCGTCGACACCGCGAATCCCGGCGGAGCCGGCCTCGACGGCGACTGGGGCGGCTACGGTATCTCGGGCGGGTTGCACCCGGCGGTCCGCGCGGGGCTGCGCGCGGCCTCGGAAATCCGGACGCGGACTCTCATGAGCAATGGTTCACATGTCTGACACCGGATCGTCCAGGTTTTCGCGGCGCGTCTGCCTCGTCACCGGTGCCGCCACCGGCATTGGCCGCGCCGTCGCCTGGCGAATGGCGGAGGAGGGGGCCGATGTCGCGGTCCTCGACATCAACGTCGACGAACTCGAGACGACACGGGCGGGGATTCAGGCCAGAGGAGGAACTGCATTCGCAGTTATCGCCGACGTGTCGGTCCCTGACGACGTCCGGGCGGCCATATCACAGGTCGAATCTGTCCTAGGACCAATCGATGTGCTGGTATCGAACGCGGGCGTGCCGATCGTTGGAAAAGTTCACGACATCACCCTTAGTGACTGGGACCGAACATTCGCCATCAACACGCGGTCGACCTTCGTCGTTGTCCAAGCGGTCCTCCACGGAATGCGCGAACGACGAAGAGGAACAATCTCCATCACTGCCTCGAGCGCGGCCCTCGTCGCCGAGGCAGGGTCCGCGCCCTACGCACCGTCCAAGGCAGCACTGGTTAACTTTACGAAACAGGTCGCCGTCGAGAACGCCGCCCTCGGCATTCGCTGCAATTGCGTCTGTCCCGGGTGGGTCGACACACCGTTCAACGACCCTGCATTCACCAGCGATTCGGAACGTGTGGAGACCGTTTCCCGCCAAGTGCCTATGGGTCGCGAAGGCTTACCCGACGAAATCGCTTCGGCGATCTTGTTCGCCTGCTCTGATGACGCCTCATACATGACGGGCCACACACTGGTCATCGACGGTGGATTGACGCTGGGCCCAACGTAATGACCACCACAACATCGAAGAGAACTTTCAAATGACGCATATCGCAGGACCTGTCCCGATGGAGGCCATGCCGATCGACGAGGAAACGATCATGTCCGGGAACCCCACGGCGGCCGGAACCATCCTCTACACAACACCGGACGGCCGCGCTACGGTCGGGCTTTTCAGCTGCTCGCCGGGAAAATTTCGCTACAGGCTCGAGGCAGAAGAGTTCACCCACCTCCTTAGCGGACACATCGTGATCGAGCCCGATGACGAGGACGCCATCGACGCGAAAGCGGGCGACACCTACATCCTTCCTGCTGGGAAGAACATGGTGATAGACGTCAGGGAATCGATCACAGACATCTACGTGTCCTGGTCAGCGGAATAGATAATCGCGAACGCCAGCAGGCATTCCCGCTGGACGGCAGCGGCCCGCCTCCGAACACAGTCGGAGGCGGGATCCGTCACTGCCATCCCCGTCGACGGGCGCCAAAGCATCCTGCCGCCTGCACCCGCAGCCGTCATAAGCAACTGAAGGATCCTAAAGAGTCTCCCGCAATAGCCACGGGACGGAGCTGGCAATAATCCTCAGTCCAAGCAGGCAACCGTGGACACAGGGCCTCATATAACTGTCAAACGATTTGCATCCATAGGAAGGTGGCCGCACATGTTGGTCAAAACAAGCCCAGACTTTGACGTCGTCATCGTTGGCGGCGGGCACAACGGCCTCGTGACGGGTGCTTACCTCGCGGGCTCAGGTCTTCGCGTGCTGCTGCTCGAGCAGCGCGAGACGATCGGGGGACTCTGCACCACGGCAGAGCTGTTCCCAGGCATGAGGGGGAACCTCGTAGCCAACTCTGCCCACAATTTCGAGCCCAAGGTCCTCTCCGACCTCAGGCTCGACCAGCACGGACTGACCTGGTCGGAACCTCTCCGTCCGAGCTCCTTCATCATGTTTCCTGACGGTCGGCGGGTAGTGTCGTGGCCGAACAAAGAGGATGTGCGGAAGGAGTTCGACCGTTTTGCCCCTGGCGACTACGACGCGCAAATGAAACTGAACGACGAGCTGATGCAGTTGGCCATAACACTTGACGTAGATTTCTTCGGCCCGCCACCGTCGTTTGCCGAGGTTGCCGCACGTCCAAAGACCCCGGCACAAGAAGAGCTCTTCACGAAGGTCATGTTCGGGAGCGCCACTGACCTCGTCCGCGAGCACCTAGTATCCGAGGAGCTGCAGTCGTCCCTCGCAATGCTCGCCGCGACCGGCAACTTCCTCGGGCCTGCATCGCCTGGCTCAGCATTCCAGCTCATGCACCGCGCCCTGTACCGCGGTAGCAGCGCCGTTCGGAATCGGCCGAAGATCAGTGCGTCCGCGGAGTTCGCTTCCCGCGTTCCGATCGGCGGCATGGGTGCCATAACGCAAGCGTTAGCCAGTGCATTCCTGGCTAGAGGCGGTCAGATTCGCACCGCGTCAGCTGTCGAGACCATCAAGGTCGGCCCGAACGGCGTTGAGGGCGTGGTTCTCGCCGGGGGCGAGGAAATCAACGCCCGGATCGTTGCCTCGGCAATTAACCCGAAAACGACGCTCATCGACCTCGTACCCCAGGAAGCCCTCCAACCCGACATCCGATCCGCATTCTCTGGTATAGGCATGGCCGGTTGCATGGCGAAGGTTCACGTCGCCCTGAACGACCTCCCACAATTCGTCTGCGCGACCGATCAGGCCGAAAACGAGTTGCTCGCTCGCTGCGGCTTCCGCGTGGGTTTGACACAGGATGCGATGCAACGCAGCTTCGAGGCCGCCACCCATGGAGATTGGTCGGGCGACCCCATAATCTACGGTTTAGTCCAGACAGCGGTCGATCCAACACTGGCCCCCGAGGGTCGGCACGTCATGAGCCTGTCGGTTTCCTATGCGCCGTATCACTTGGCCGAGGGCACCTGGGAGACCGTCGGCGACGACTGGGCCAAACATGTCTTGCGCTCCCTGGCCCCTCATATTTCGAACTTTGACCAAATTGTCGACGACTACCGGTTCCTCACGCCGGATGATCTCGAGAACCAATTCGGATTGCTCGAGGGGCACGCGCTTCACGGAAACATCACCGCATCCCGCGCCTTCAACTGGCGCCCAGTAGCGGGCTTCAGCGACTATCGCGCTCCGGTGAGAGGGCTGTACTTCTGTAGTAACGGTACGTGGCCGGCACTCTATGTGTCGGGACTCGCTGGACACAACGCTGCCCAGGAGATCGAGCGGGACATCGCGGATCAGATTCATGGGACGTTCGATCCCGCAATATTCGACGAAGGCATCCAGTAGTCGTAAAGACGAGGATGCGCACAATCATCAGGCACTGCCGAAAGGTGTTCGAAACTGGAGCAACAATGTCGAATGTGGAAAGTCATCACTTTCGCTGTTTGCGACCCGGGAATCCACACTGCTCGGATGGGACACCGACCGTCGAAAACTACCGTTAGCGAGATGCGAGCTATGCACTGCGGCGATCGTACTTGACCGGACCCGCATCGATCCTGCAGCGCTAGAAAGACCGAGGAGAGATGACAATCGAACAATCGAGATATGGGCCCCCGAGGGCCTCGAGAGTTCCCAACGCTGGGGTAACACACATGAACTACCCGGAAACAATCGCCAGGGACCTGTCGCACATTCAGTGGCCCATTTCTCAGTCCATCGGGTCCACAGGCTTATACCAGAGCGACGCCATACGCATACTGGGATACACGAACCATCTCAATCGTTATGCAACTTGATGCCGTAAAGCCTCGCGCCATTCCTCCCGCCCAATCGGTCTCGGAACAGAGGATCCGTTGGGAATGACCACCCTGTGAAGACAACTCCGCGGTGGGGACGCCACCAGTTGACCTTTGCTGTCCTCACCTTGGGCGTCGGGGCCTATGCCCTTCTGCAGTCGCTAGTGATGCCTGTGTTGCCGACCATCGAGGTTGAGCTGGGCACTACTCAGACCCACGTCACTTGGGTGTTGACGGCGTACCTCTTATCCGCGTCAGTATTCACCCCAATCATCGGGCGTCTCGGTGACATGCATGGTAAGAAGCGTGTATTCGTGATCGCGCTTGCCGCGCTGGCTGTCGGTTCGTTGCTCGCGGCATTGGCCGAGTCGCTGTCGGTGATGATTGTTGCGCGGGTGATCCAAGGAATCGGTGGTGGCGTACTGCCATTGGCGTTCGGTATTATCCGCGACGAGTTTCCCAAGGAGAAGGTAGTGGGAGCAATCGGCCTAATTGCCGCGCTCACCTCTGTCGGCGCGGGTCTAGGTATTGTGCTGGCCGGGCCAATCGTGACCGCTCTGGGATTTCGCTGGCTCTTCTGGATCCCGCTTGCCATGGTCATCCTGGCAGGGGCTGCGGCACAGATCCTGATACCCGAGTCACTTGTCCGTACTGCTGGCAGGATTAACTGGGTCACTGCCATGCTGATGTCCGGATGGCTCGTTGCATTGTTACTCGGTGTGAGCCAGGCGCCGACATCGGGTTGGGGTTCTCCGGTGGTCCTTGGGCTGCTGGCGGCGGCCGCAGCCGTCGCAGTGATCTGGGTTTTCGTCGAGTCGCGATCTTCCAACCCTCTGATCGACATGTCGATGATGCGGATTCGAAGTGTGTGGGCCGCGAATCTAGTTGCCTTGCTGATGGGAATCGGTATGTACGGAGTGTTTGGTTTTCTGCCGCAGTTTCTGCAGACACCGTTGTCGGCCGGTTTCGGTTTCGGTGCTTCGGTCACAGAGTCAGGCTTGATGCTGATGCCCTTCAGCGCGGGGATGTTTGTGCTCGGGCTAGCCTCCGGCCGATTGGCCAAACGATTGAGCTCGAGGAACCTCGTGATAATTGGGTTGATCGTCAGCGCAATCGGCTGCTTCGTGCTCGCGTTTCTACATCAGTCCAGAATGGAAATCTATCTTGCGACGTCCTTGGCAGGAATCGGTTTCGGTATTGCTTTTTCGGCCATGTCGTTTGTGGTCGTCGGAGCAGTGCCGGCGGAACAGACTGGCGTCGCGAGCGGTATGAATGCGAACATCCGGACGATAGGTGGTTCGTTCGGCGCTGCATTCATGTCCGGTATCGTTACTGCCGGCTTCTCCACATCGGGAGTTCCGCTGGAAGCCGGTTACGTCCACGGATTCATCATGCTGGGTGTTGCAGTTGGACTCGGAGCCGCTGCAGCACTGTTAATCCCGGTGATGGAAGCAAATAAGAAGTGGTAGTCCGACCTTTCAGAAACAATGTCGGTGGCGGACGAAAACCGATTCATTTACTGGGCGTCGGATTCCGGCGGTTGCTGCAACAAATCTTGTGAAGCTGGATGAGGTGAAGCGAGTCCAGTTAAGTGCACCCAAGCAGTCTCTGCGTCCAGGAATTCACGGGGCCGTCCATTGAGTTGTCTCGCGACGGAGGCGAAGTGTTCTACAGTGTAGTTGCCGGGCTCCGTTCCCTTCCGAAGGTACTGCCCGAGCAGTCCATTGGTGTTCCCATTCGAGCCGGCCTGTCAGGGGCTTGCAGGTTCGCAGGGGTACCCCGACGCCAGATCCGAACGGCGCAAATGGACCGGAAAAGCAGATAGTGACTCCACGAGCCGGTCGCGAAAAATTCCCAGCCGCCATTTCGCGAGGACGATAAGCCGAGTAGTTCCTTCGACAAGCGCTGCGCCGCTATGTGGACGAGCGCACCGATGGTGGCGAGACGGCAGGGGATTACATCCCGCGCGGATTCGCCCTGCTGGGCGCCGGTTCTGGGCGACGCTCCCGTGCCCAGTGGAGAAGGAGCCCCGGCCACTGCCCTGCCAGCGCCCCGGACTACGCTACTGAATCGCAGTGATGGCGTAGTCCACTAGTGAGTCGCCGGATGCCACCATCAGCGTTTTGCCAATAGTGCCCGGGGCGTCGAGCAGTTGTGCAATGACAGCTGCCACGTCGGCCCGGGGAATCGTTCCCCGCTTGAGCGGCGGGGTGGACAACACAACGTGACCAGTTGGCGAATCGTCGGTCAACTCACCAGGTCGCAGAATCGTCCAGTCTAGGTCGGGACGGTTCGACAGGTCTTCTTCCGCAGCAATCTTTGCCTCTATGTATGCGCGCCAAGTGCCGTCTAAATCACTAGGGACCGGCTCGCCCGCGCTGGAGGAACTGATTAGAACGAACCTCTTCACCCCAGCCTTTTCCGCTGCATCTGCGAGGAGTTTTGCCGCCCCTCGGTCGACTGAATCCTTGCGCTCGGCTGTACTTCCGGGTCCGGCACCCGCTGCGAACACCGCCGCCTCAGCGCCTTCGAGTGTTGCGGCCACCTCGTCGACCGATGCCGACTCCATGTCGACGACTTTGGGGAGCGCTCCAAGCGCAACAACCGTGTCAATATGGGCAGGGTTACGTATCAACGCCACGGCCTGATCTCCCTGAGCGGTGAGCAACTTCGTCAGATGTTGTGCAATCTTGCCGTGGCCACCCGCGATGACAACACGCTTGTCGGTCATGTCACTAGTTCCATTCCGTCGATTCTGGTCCGTCTCCGTTTGGGAGCTCCTGCTCAACGCGCGATATGTCAAAACGTTGATATTTTAGTGGCATCGAGGAGGGTCTCGTACCCACGAGGCAGGCCACAGATGCGGCGCACACCTCAGCAGGATCTGTCGAACGCTGGGCATGTTGGACAAGCCCGGTTTTGCCAGCACAGAAGAACATGGTCCCTACACGACGTGCCCAGCTGCAGTGATCAACAGCGGATCGAGGTCAAGACGACGTGCTATATGTGAAGGCTTGGTCTCAGCCGCTGGCGCCGACTATGCGCAACGCCATCTCAGCGTATCGGTTTGCTGTGTACTCCGGACTCCAGCGGCCGCCGTCGCGGTACCATCGCCCAATGTCGATACCGAGCGAGAGCAAGGCGACGGTTGCCATCTGGGGATCAGGGGTGTCGAAGTCGCCAGTGGCCACACCGGCCTGAACGATATTGAAAAGCTCTTTCTCGATGCGGCGGCGCATCTCGCGGATCTCGGCGTAGTGTTCCGGTGTAAGCGCGGGCAGCTCGTAATTTGTGACCCGCGCGGCGGCGGGTCCCTTGGCGTGTTCGATCGCAAAACCGTGGATTATTTTACGCAGTACCTCGGTTGGTTCACCGGAGGTCGCCACGGCCTCGTCCACCAGTCGCAGGATGTTCTCATGTCCTGATCGCGTAATGAGGTAGAGCAGTTCCTCCTTGGACTTGTGGTAAACGTAGAGCGCGGCGGGGCTCATCCCAACGGCCGAGCAGATGTCACGCGTGGTAGTGCCGTGGAAGCCCTTCGCGGCAAACGCGGCTATAGCCGCTTCCAGTAGCCGAGCGCGCGTTACATCGGCGACGTGGTTGTTCTGTCGTGTCGTCATCGCGGATACATCAATCCCTCTCGGGTCTCGGTCTCAGGTGGACTACCCTGGTTCGTTGTTTTAATGCTCTACACCGAAATCGAGGAGCCGCGACGTTGGCTTCGTCGGTTCTCTGCTGGAATCAGGCTGCAAAAGCAGGCGCTTAGTCACTTTCTGAGTATCCGCGCTCAAGGCCGTTATGGTCAAGTTCTCGCGTCAACTCGTCAAAGACGACGCTTAGCCAGCATCCGAGGCACCATCTTGGGCTGTCCTGAGTTGCGGCATGTTAGTTCGCTGGTGCATCGTCCGCAGGCCGCTGCAAGCCAAGAGGCTGACGATAGAAACGCAATGCGGAGATGAAACGCCAGTGGGACGAAGAACGGCGGCATCCATATGAAGCGGAAGACCTGGCGCGTTGTCGTGCGGCAGAATGTTCGGGTACCACCCCCACGGCCCCGCCGTCCGTGCTTGAGCCGATGAACCACTCCGTCCCTCTGTATAGTCCTTTGCCCTAGGCAGACGCTTCTGGGGGAGGCGTGAGCACTAGCGAGTGCCAGGTCGTGGATTTAGCCATCTCCTGACCGGACCTGGAAACCTCTACGACCAAAGCAGCGAACCGAGGTGAGGGTGAGGGCATGGGCATGGCCCATCTACGCCATGTTCTGGTCACCGGGCCGCGTAAGGGCCGGCGAGGCGATGGTGTCTCAGCGCAGGGGTCCTCTTGGCGTGTCGTGGCGTAAATAGCCCCCTGCGGCTGTCCTAAATCATCAGCGAACTCCCCGCAGTTGCGACGTAGCCATCACATCTCCAGCCAAGGTGTGGATCACCGGTCATGGCCGTAGCACCGCGTTGGCCTGTAGGTGGTACGCTGCAGCGCCTTTCGAGCATCATTCTGTTTCATCCGCTGTCACGCGGGGCCGACTTGCTTTAGCGCGCTTTCCGCCGCACGCCAAGATGATCGAAGCCAACTCTTGTTAGCAAGCGCTTATTATCGTATCTTGGTGTCCTACATACTTCATCTCGGCGACCCCGAGGGGAAGGAAACTCCTGAATTTACTTGGCCGCCCCGGAGCACGGCACGTTCTTCTGGCAGACAGCGCCACCGGCCGGGTGCGGGAACCCGACATCTCCATCGCCTCGCTATACGACGACCAACGTGGACGGAATGATCGGCCCATTGACACGTTTGAAGGGTCTTCGCGGATTCAATGCCGACAGGACTCAGATAAAGGGAGAGGGCATGGTCCTCGAGGGGACCATGCTTGATGATCTGAAGCGTTTCCTGGGACGTCGTCGTCGCCTGGCATTGGGAGATCTTTGATGAGGACGGGCGGTGGCGGCAGTGGCTTGGCGGCGTTCGTCTGGAGCCGCTCGGCCGAGACCACAGGCGGCGCGAGGCGAACTATGCGCTACGAAGGCGTGTGTCATGACTCGACACCTATCTATTCTGTGGCGCTATGAGAGGAAGAAGCATGCAGGAACAACAGACACCGGTTGCCCAAGGTGCGTCCGCGGCTGCGGTGAGCACCGACTTTATCCGCACCTCGCGGAAGTGGATTCGCAAACGCATTGAGCAGCTCGACCCGTACGTCGATTACCAGGAGATTTGGGCTCTCAGCTACATCTATAACGTCACGGACTTCGATCTTCACTGGCAGTACACGGTGGACAATTCGCATCTGGGCATGACCACGTGGGGTGCGGACGCGGCATATCGCGACGGTACCGGCGCGATGATCGTCCAAGCCGAACAACGGACGACCAACACCAACGATCACATGCTGCTGTGGGCCGAGCACGGCCCGGACTCGCCCGTGACGAAGCAGGCGATCGATATCGTTAACAAGCAACATGTGAAATGGGCGAAGCACTACAAGGGATCCTTTTCGCACTCGGAAGACTACATATTCCTGTTCTCCGCTGCGGCGACCGCCGAGCACACTCTTAAGCGCAGCCTCGGGCTGCCCGGGTGGTCAGAGAAGCAGAAGATCGCCGCACACCGCTTCTGGTGCGGAATTGCCGAGCTGTTCACGGTGGAGAGCGGCGAGGTTTTAACCGACGTCGAGCCGATGCCGAAGACCTTCGAGGAGTGCGCGGCCTATGCCCAGGCATATTCTGAGCGCCCCTGGCCGGAGAATCCGATCGGCGCGCCGTTCACAGAGGAGCTGATCAAGCAATTTCTTGAAGCCTGGTTCCCGCAGCAAGCCCTGCGACCGTTCGGACGGGCGCTCATCACTACCTTCTTCGCGCCTTCGCTCTTCCGCATCTACGGGATGAAGCAGCCGCACTGGGCGCTGCAGTCGCTCGCACGGGGGTTTGTGAGAGCGAGATTCATCTACCGCGACTACATCCGCGCCGATGAGAAGGAGCCAATCACCGAGCGGCATCGCCGCCTCGTGGCCAAAGGCAGGGCTACAGCCAGCCGCATCGACACCACGGTCCACCGGGCCGTGGGAAAGCAAAACCCGGGCGGCGGATGCCCGCATGCACGGATCAACTAAGCGACCAAAGAAAAAGGAAATTGCAATGC
>NZ_JBNZGA010000031.1:0-9072 GCF_050573415.1 Paenarthrobacter sp. NEAU-H11
TGCTTGATGATCTGAAGCGTTTCCTGGGACGTCGTCGTCGCCTGGCATTGGGAGATCTTTGATGAGGACGGGCGGTGGCGGCAGTGGCTTGGCGGCGTTCGTCTGGAGCCGCTCGGCCGAGACCACAGGCGGCGCGAGGCGAACTATGCGCTACGAAGGCGTGTGTCATGACTCGACACCTATCTATTCTGTGGCGCTATGAGAGGAAGAAGCATGCAGGAACAACAGACACCGGTTGCCCAAGGTGCGTCCGCGGCTGCGGTGAGCACCGACTTTATCCGCACCTCGCGGAAGTGGATTCGCAAACGCATTGAGCAGCTCGACCCGTACGTCGATTACCAGGAGATTTGGGCTCTCAGCTACATCTATAACGTCACGGACTTCGATCTTCACTGGCAGTACACGGTGGACAATTCGCATCTGGGCATGACCACGTGGGGTGCGGACGCGGCATATCGCGACGGTACCGGCGCGATGATCGTCCAAGCCGAACAACGGACGACCAACACCAACGATCACATGCTGCTGTGGGCCGAGCACGGCCCGGACTCGCCCGTGACGAAGCAGGCGATCGATATCGTTAACAAGCAACATGTGAAATGGGCGAAGCACTACAAGGGATCCTTTTCGCACTCGGAAGACTACATATTCCTGTTCTCCGCTGCGGCGACCGCCGAGCACACTCTTAAGCGCAGCCTCGGGCTGCCCGGGTGGTCAGAGAAGCAGAAGATCGCCGCACACCGCTTCTGGTGCGGAATTGCCGAGCTGTTCACGGTGGAGAGCGGCGAGGTTTTAACCGACGTCGAGCCGATGCCGAAGACCTTCGAGGAGTGCGCGGCCTATGCCCAGGCATATTCTGAGCGCCCCTGGCCGGAGAATCCGATCGGCGCGCCGTTCACAGAGGAGCTGATCAAGCAATTTCTTGAAGCCTGGTTCCCGCAGCAAGCCCTGCGACCGTTCGGACGGGCGCTCATCACTACCTTCTTCGCGCCTTCGCTCTTCCGCATCTACGGGATGAAGCAGCCGCACTGGGCGCTGCAGTCGCTCGCACGGGGGTTTGTGAGAGCGAGATTCATCTACCGCGACTACATCCGCGCCGATGAGAAGGAGCCAATCACCGAGCGGCATCGCCGCCTCGTGGCCAAAGGCAGGGCTACAGCCAGCCGCATCGACACCACGGTCCACCGGGCCGTGGGAAAGCAAAACCCGGGCGGCGGATGCCCGCATGCACGGATCAACTAAGCGACCAAAGAAAAAGGAAATTGCAATGCAGTCGCCTGAGGAAATTTTTAAGAGCCAGGTGCATGCGGGCCTGGTTGATCGCAACATTGATGCGTTCGTGGCGCATTTCGCGCCGGATTGCGTCTTGAGGGATATGAGCGAACCCAAACCCCGGGTAGGGCACGAAGCACTGCGTGAGTGGGTGACAGCGTTCCACGAGACCATGGTGGACACGACAGTCGAGTACTTGACGCTGTTTAGTGATGCTGAGTTCGTCCTGTGCGAGTTCGTGATTCGAGGTCTTTTTCTGGGTGATGAAGCCGCTCCAGGTGGAACGCGCGTGGCCTTGCAGTACTGCGTGATTGATGAATTCCGTGATGGTCTCACTCAGCGGGAAACTGTTTACGGGGTTCCCTATGAGCAGCAGCTGCGTGCTGCGACCCGGTTGGTAGGCGTGGAATGACGAGAGGACAACGCATGCAGAACCCGATATCGAAGCACGATGTGACGGTGATTGGTTTGGGCGCGATGGGGGGCGAGCTGGCGCGAGCACTTATAGCCGCCGGCAAGAAAGTGATCGTTTGGAACCGGTCGTCGGACAAGACGCGGGCCCTGGCCGAGATTGGGGCGGCGGTGGCGGCGTCTCCCGCCGAAGCGATTGCTGCCAGCCCGATCACGTTGATGTGCCTTTGGGACTACGCGTCTGCGGATGAGATCCTTGCGCAGGTCGGGGTTAAGGAGGCACTGGCTGGTAAGGTCATCGCTCAGCTGACCACCGGCAGCGCCGAGGAAGCAGCCCGTCAGGCGGAATGGCTCGAGGCTCGAGGCTCGGCGTTTCTAGCCGGGGGCATTATGTGCTACCCACGCGCAGTCGGAGCCCCGGAGACAATCATCCTCTACTCAGGAGATCCTGCCATATTTGAGGAGCATTCCGGCGTCCTGGGCATCGTTGCCCCCGCGCAGCGGCATGTCGGGAGCAGGCCGGGTGACGCCGCGACCGTCTATACCGCCGTATGGGGCTTTTACTTCGCCGCGATGGGCGGCTTCTTCGACGGCCTCGCCTTGATAGCGGGGTGCGGTCTTCCACGGGAGAGCGTCAAAGAGATGGTCGCCCCGATGGCCGGCAAATTCGTCGAGGGCGCGCTGGACGTGTTCGCACGCCTCGACGCGGGTAACTTCGCCGGGGACCAGGCGACAGTAGCTGGCCACATCGAGGGGCTTGAGGCCACTTGCGCCCAAATCCGCGAGACGGGCGTAGAGCCCCGGATGCTCGATGCCTTTGTTTCCCAATTGAGGGTCGCGAATGCGGTTGGCCGTGGTGAGGAGGACATCGCTGCCGTCGCCGACAGCCTGATGGCTGCCTCTCAACGGTTCATCCCTGCAATGCCGGTGGCACCAACCCGTTGAGCGACCGCCCGGGCGGGGAGTGATGGCTGTCGAGGCATCCCTCCCCCGCTCAGGAAACGCAGATGGAACGTGACCGGATGTTCCAGCACCAAAAGGTAGAAGCCCGGCGCAGCGTACTGACTGGTCCTCGCAGGCAAGAAGACAGTGCACTGCCGCCCGATTGACTACAGGGCCGCCTACGAACGCCTTTGGAGCCTCCGGTAGGCACTGAGGGGCCGCCGGAAACATCACGGCGTCAATGGCGCCTCATGAGCATCAGGCTCCGTCCAAGTTCGACGAACGTCGGGACAACGGAGCAGAACATGCTTCTGCACACTATTTCACCAAGCCCGGAAAATTGGAGAGCACAGATGCGTTTCGAAGCGGTACTTTGCAACGATCCCACTACGGTTAGGCAGGAGGCACGCCTGGAGAAACGCGGCTTCGACGCGGCCTGCCTCCTGGAAGCGCCGCCAGTCTACGGCGGACTGCACGACTGCCGTCCGCCGGCCACCAGTGCATCCACCAACGCCTTGCCTAAGGGGCGATGAGCCGATGGGTGAGACCGACCAGTTGGCTGAAACCATCGAAGAGATCTGGGAACGGTCGCCCGCGGCTCTTGACGATGGCGAGCGGCGTGCGATCGCGGAGGCTATGGCACTCGTCGACGGCGGAAAGATTCGCTGCGCCGACATTACAGACGGCAGATGGACCGTCAATTCCTGGGTGAAAAAGGCCCTCGACCTCTACTTTAGGAGCAGCCAACCAACGCTCGAGTACGAAGCCGGACCCCTGCAGTTCAGAGACAGGTTTCCGTTGAAAGGCGGCCTTGAGCAGGCCCAGATCCGTGTGGCACCCCCCGCAGTGGCCCGTTATGGCTCCTTCTTCAGTCCCGGCGTGACGCTGATGTCCTGCTACGTCCATCTCGGGGTTTGGGTCGGTGCGGGTAGCCTGATCGACAGCTGGGTCTCACTTGGCACGTGCGCGCAGATCGGGGAGCGCGTGAAGATCCTGCCATCGACGAGCATCGTCGGCTCGCTGTACCCCATCGAGGCCCGGCCGGCGGTGATCGAGGACGACTGCCAAATCGGGAGCGGATGCGTAGTCGGTCCTGGCACCCGCATCAGGCGCGGAGCGATCCTTGCCGCGGGCGTCAATATCACATCGACAACGCCGGTGGTCGACGCCATCGGACCATCCGCAGAACCACTCGGGGGTGAGGTGCCTGAGAATGCCATCGTCATTCCTGGCAGCATCGCCGCGCCATCCTCGGCGCCCTCGGTGGTCGGCGTAGCAGCCGCGCTCGTAATTGGTTACCGCAACCCCGGAATGACCGCCAATCAGAACCTGGAAATGGCAGCTCGGCAGTTCAGGCTTAGCATGTGAACATCAGGTTCGTCCGCCCGAACCCGCCAGCACATCACGCCTGGTCGCGCTTCGTTGATCAGAACTGCGAGCATCGACCGAGCCGAGCAAGTCCGAAGCAACAAATTCCTTGTCCAAGCGTTGGACCTCATGGGCACGTGCCCGGCTCAGGACTCTGCCTGTCCGAGTGAGATCGCGTTGGTGCCCCAGGGTTGACGAGCTCAACGTTCAGCCCGTCCAACAGCTAGTGTCGCCGCCCAAGATCAGGCCGGTCTACCCGGCGTGCGAGACGACGGCGGCGGGGACAGCCATGTTTTACGGCTCGGAGGCAGCCCGCCCCTAGGGTCACAGTTCGTGCCTCGGTATCGACCTTTACCTGGCGCATCTGGCCGGTGTCAATCTTTATGGCGTCGGCCAAGCTGTTCAGAGTGTTCTGCAATGTCTACCTATCTAAAGTGGATTGGAATAGCCGCTGCAGCCGTGCAGCGGGGCGGCCGGCAGGGTGCCCGGCAGCCAATCCCAGAGGATATCCTTCTCCCCGATGGGCAACAGACTGAGGGATCCCCTGCTGCGCGGGCACTAACACAAAGTCGCGCAAATGGTGTGAGGTGTGTAGTAGGGAGGGAGCCCCCTCTCGACGGCGCACTGGATCGCACTGGGGAAGGAACGGTTCGCAGGATCTAGGCAGAGGCCCACTGCGTCCTCGCCCATGGCCACGGCCTCGATGATCCGCAGGGTCTCGAAGCCGGTGATTTCCTCGTGCGTAACCACCCGCTGTCTTCCACGCCCGCTGCTTAAAGGCAATACATGCACAAGCGCAGCGCTGGAATTAGAGCCCGGCGCTGGCATCGTAACCCCGAGCACGCCCTACATTGGGTCAGGCCAAATACCTGTTTTCATACCAACTCTCAAACCTGGTCATTCTCCAAGCCGGGGAAGATGCCGTACAGGGAACCTGGGCATGTGCCCTAGAAGCCCCAGGCCATTCGTGGCCGCCTCACAGTCCACTCGAACTTGGGGCCCGGGCCGCGCGGCCTCGGTCCTACGCCTTGCGCAGCACGCCGGCCGATGTGAGCGGCGACGTCGTGGCCGACCGCAGCAAGCATGCCAAGTAGCAGTGTGGCCGAGCCGATGACTGTGAGCCAAACCAGCCTTGACCAACCGTTGAGAGGGCCCTGCGCCACCTTGAAGCTGAACACCAATCCGGGCACCTCCCGCCGTGGCCGCCCACGCTGAAACCGGGAGGGGCTAGAGGGCCGTCAGCAACGTCCTGCAGATTCATCAATTTACGCGCCGTTTAGTATGAGAAGCTGGACTTGACTCCGTCCCGCCGAGACACTTGTGAGCCGAATCACAGCTTTTAGTGGGCCTTGGCCAAGGTGCCATCGTCGATGACCAGCGACGTCCCGTTAATGGCGCGCGCTTCATCGGATGCCAAAAAGACAGCCGCGCCGGCGACGTCCTCGGGCTTTAGAATGCGACCTGCCGGGTTCAAATCCAAGAACCGCCGCCGTGCGGCCACGGGGTCTGGTGCTTCGGCGAGAAATTTCAGCTGCATCGGCGACTCGAAAGATCCCGGACAAAGTGCATTGCACCGAATTCCGTCAGAGGCGTACGCCAATGCAGTGGCCCGGGTGAGTCCGAGCAGACCGCTCTTGGTCGCCACGTAACTCGCGGTATCGGCAGTGGCAGTGAAGGAGCCTGTGGAGGCGGTGTTGATAATTGCTCCACCGTGACCCTCCTCCCTCATGGCTAGTACAGCATGCTTGCTGCCCCAAAAGACCGACGAGAGATTCGTTGCGACGGATGTTGCCCACTCATCGTTTGTTGTCTCATGAAGTTCCTTCGTTACGAGGTACCCCGCGTTGTTATGCATGATGTCGATCGTGCCGAACTCCGCTCGGCACCGTTCGATGGCGGCCACGATGTCCTCTTCACGCGTCACATCACCTTGTTGGAAGACCACCGCCCCCCTTTGGTCCTGGAGTCGCTTGACAACCTCTTGTCCACGAGCGGCATCCCGACCGACGGCGACGATGGACGCGCCCTCGTTGAGCATTGCCTGGAGGACCGCCAGGCCGAGGCCGCTCGCCGCGCCTGTGATGACGCCGGCCTTGCCTTCGAGACGTTTTGTCATGACTGACGCCTGTTCAATTCGAGTCGCCCATCAATCGACGACGCTTGGGACATCAGCAGGTCTGCGACGGCGGCGATGTCTTCGTCGCCCCGGCCGTGGGCCGGTGCTATCGCCAATCGACGAACAAAGGCCTCCAGCATGAGGGGCTCGACGCCCGCCTTCCGGATCTGGTCGCAGGTGTCTCCAAGACCGCCTTCCATGCTGGAGACCGTGGTCTGATCCCGGGCGAAGTTGTGGGAATCGAGCCGCCCCATCAAGTCGAACATTCCGTCCACGAGTTTGTTCGCCATTGGCGCCACGAGGGCTTTGACATTGTCCTTGGTCAGGTCGTGGGCGGACAACATGGCTAGACCATCGAGGAAGCCGCCCATGCCAGAGAAGTAGAAACTCCAAAGCGCCAAGTACGCCGGTGCGGCATCGCCGGGTCTGTTGCCGACGTGTTGTTGCGCAGGTGCGAGGTTTGCGAGTAGGTCTGCGTGCTTCTTGAAGACCTCGGGGTCTCCCGCGTAGAGAATGATGGTCTCCTCGGCACCAATCGCACGGGGAAAGCACATCACGCCTCCAGCGAGGAACGAGGCACCGCGCGCCTCCACCCAGCTTCCCTGCCGCTTCGCCTCCTGCGAGCTGCCCGTAGACAATTGGACGAAGACCTTGCCGTCTAGGGCCGCCTCGACTCCGTCCTGGCCGAAGACCTCGTCCGTGAACGCATAGTCCCACAGGCAAGAAATCACTAGCGGGCTGGCAGCAATTGCCTCCGCCGGAAATATAGCCACGACGGCACCAGCATCCGCCAAGCTGGCGGCCTTGCTCTGGGTCCGGTTCCACACCGTCACCTTCATTCCCGACTCCAGCAAAGTTCGGGCCACCGCAGCGCCAATCGCGCCCAGCCCGAGCACCGTGACCTGCTGTCCCCTTTTGGGTGTCTTCTGAGTCATGCCAAACCTCCATCCTTGGGTGCGCTGGAAAGCTGCCGAGCAACCTCCTGCACATCCCAGTACACGGTCTCGCGCTGCACAAGGCCATCGCGGATCTCATCAAAAAGGCAATAGTGGATAGTTACGGGGCTACCTTCGGAAGCAGCTCCGTCACCACCGCTTCAATCTGTCTCGGAAAGACCTCTTCGGGTGGCAAACGGGTTCCGGGTGCTCCGCGCTTTTTCACTTCCCGTCATCTAGCTATTCCTGCTAATTCTGAGTAGAAGGCCATGTCTCCTACTTCCATTGTTTGTTCTCTTCCTGCGACGCCCATACGTGCAGTGGGCCTTCAGGCCCCCTCGTCAGGGCAAATCCCAGATAGCTTGTCCATCTGATCGTCCGCGGTGTCCTGTATGGACCTCATTCCGCGGTTGTTCAGGGTGCGATTCCTGCATCATGATGAGCGTAATTTGTCGATCCCGCCTGAACGGCTGAGTTTCCCGTCATCCCTTTCCGGGCAGCTGCCGAGCAAGGTCCTGGGGATCCCAATAAACCTTCTCGCTCACGACAAGTCCGTCGCGTATTTCATCGATGAAGCAGTATTGAAACGTTACGTGCGTGCCACCGGGATCGGCGCCCTCTCCGCGGTACACCCCCTGCAGTTCCGTTTCGGCTGCCAGGTGCACACCATCGGTGAACACATTGAGGTACTTGACTTTCATGTCCTCCATCGTCTGAAGGTAGTCGACTAGAAATTCACGCCAAGCCTGGTGGCCCCGCCGAGGTTGGGGCTCTGCCATGTCTCGAAAGACGCAGTCGGGCGAGATGTACGTCAGAAACAAGTCCAGGTCGCGCTTGATGGCCACCGCTTCCACTTGACCCTTGAAGACCTCAATCGCTGATGGGTTAGACACATCGGTACCTTTCTACGGGGTTTGGTCCGCTTTCACATCTGCTGGCCTGGTGTTTTGAGTTGGCACGCAGATCTGGGATGCGGCTTACAGTCGTCCGATGGTGCGGTGGACCTCGACACCATTTTTCAAAAGTCGGGCGTACGACGGAAGCGTCCGAGGGTGTTGTTAGCGCACGAGTCGTCTGAGGGCGTAGTTTGCATCGCGGCGGCGGTAGGTCTCGGTGGATCGCCCGTTGACCCGGATTGCGTTTCTGGCGGCGGCCGCCGCAGCGCGCTCTTCTTCCGTGACGTCGTGGTGGCGCATGTCAATATCGGCCGTCCAGCGCAGGAGGTCGTCGAGGGTGTCCCCCTCGAACACCACGCCCTCTGCCTCTACTTTGGTCCGCTCGGGGTTGATTACACGAAACGGCGCGGCGCTTTCCATTGGGTCAAGCAGGCGGTCCACATTGGCCTCGGGCTCGTCGTGCAGCGACGTGATGGAAATGTCCGGGTCTGCCACCCGCCCGCTGGCGCTGTAGCTGAGCACACACTCGGTCCGCCAAAGGAAAGCCCGGTGTTCGGGCCAGAAGAACTTGTGAGTCCTCTCCTCCCCCTCGGGGACGGCGAGGATGGTGATGCCACGACCATTAATTTCCTGCAGCACCCGCATCGGATCGGCCTCGACCAGGACTTCCTTATAATTCGGCACAAAGTCAGCGGGGCTGAGCGTGCCGTGGCGACGACCGACGTGGAACGCGTAGATCTCCGGATACGTGCCGGGGTACTGGGAAGGACCGGGCAGGTCCTCGTTCGGGACTGGCACGTCGGCCCATGAGTTCTTGAACAGATCCTCGAAAAACGCCGCGATGGCAGCTTGGCTCAACAATCCGGCCCCGACGTGACCCATGGGCTCCTGGATGACAATCCCAAAGCGCTGGTGTTTGTGCCACTCAGGCAGAATTTCGGTGACGGTGCTCGAGGCCCCGTCTGCTTCGACACTGAAGTGGTCGAGCTTAAGCATGGCAGTGTGCATCCTGCGATCAGCCTCCAACGGCAGAAATGAATACGGTGATGGGGATGTGTCCGGTCAGTTCTAGACGTGATCCGAACAGTGACCGGGAGCCGGGAGGGATCGTTGTACCCCGAGCCGGACTTAC
>NZ_JBNZGA010000032.1:0-8361 GCF_050573415.1 Paenarthrobacter sp. NEAU-H11
GAGGGTGTTTCATTGAGTGTGTAAGGGTCCGGTCTCTAACTAGGGTTTGACCTGCGGTTTCACCCCTGAAAGGACGGGCCCTCTTGGCCGAAATCAGTATGACCACCAACCCCCTTGAAGGCGTCTTGAGCGCCGACCAGATCGACGCCCTCGTCACGGCAGCGGAGGACCTCGGAGAGGGCCGCAACGGTGTTGAAGAGCTCCTCTCCCGGATGACCCGCGCGGTCCTGGAACGGGCCTTGGAAACGGAGATGAGCGACCACCTCGGCTACGAGTCCGGGGACCCCGCAGGGCAGGGCACGGGCAATTCCCGCAACGGCAAGACCACCAAGAGCGTTCAGACCCTCCAGGGGCCGGTGCAGGTCACCGTGCCACGGGACCGGAACAGCTCCTTCGAACCGGTCATCGTGCCCAAGCGGGCCCGCCGGCTGGGCAAGGTCGAAGACATGATCCTGTCCCTTTACGCCCGCGGAATGAGCACCCGGGATATCGGCTCCCACCTCGATGAAATCTACGGGACCAAGGTCTCCGCGGCGACAATTTCGAGGGTGACCGACGTGATTGCCGATGAGCTCGCCCAGTGGCAGAACCGGCCGCTGGAGTCCGTGTATCCGATCGTCTACATCGACGCGATCTGGCTGAAAATCAGGGACGGCGGCGTGGTGGTGAACAAGGCCTGCCACGTGGCCGTGGGCGTGGACGTAGAGGGCCGCAAGCAGGTCCTGGGCCTGTGGCTGGGCACCAGCGAAGGGGCGAAGTTCTGGGCCAACGTGCTCACCGAGATCCGTAACCGCGGAGCCGCCGACATCCTGATCCTGTGCTGCGACGGGCTCACCGGGCTGCCGGCAGCGGTGAACAGCATCTACCCCCAAACCGTCGTGCAGACCTGCGTCGTGCACCTGCTGCGCTCGGCCATGAAATACGCCTCCTACGGTGCACGCAAAGCCATGGCCCGGGACATGCGCCCGATCTACACCGCACCGACCGTGCAGGCGGCCGAGCTGGCCATGGAGGCCTTCGCGGAGACCTGGCAGAGCACAGCTCCCGGGGCGGTGCTGGCCTGGCGGAACGCTTGGGAAGACTTCACCCCGTTCCTGGCTTTCACCCCCGAGATCCGCAAAGTCATCTACACCACGAACCAGATCGAATCGATCAACTACCAACTGCGGAAGATCACCAAAACCAGGGGCTCATTTCCCTCCGACGAGGCCGCGATCAAGCTGGTCTACCTCGGGATCAGAAACATCGAGACCACCCGCGGCGGCGAGCTCGGAACCGGCACCCAAGGCTGGCACCAGGCACTGAACGCTTTCGCCGTTCAATTCCCCAACCGGCTTCCGATCTGACCACCCGGCAGACCGGATAACCGACCGGTCCCTTACACAGAAAACTTGACCCCCCCCTCCAGCACGCCATGATCCCGCCGAACGCCTCCCTGCAGGACAGGTCCTACCAGGAGATGTCCATTATCGAGGAAATCGCCGGCGTCCTGACCGTGAGCTCCCCGGCTGCCGGGGCGCTCATCAGCCAGGCCCGGCAGCTGCGCTCCCTCCCGATGGCCCTGGACGCCCTGTCCGCCGGGACCATCTCCTGGCAGCACGCCAAAATCCTCGCCGACGAAACCCATGGCCTCGGCCCCGCGGGCGCCGCCGCCATGGCCGCCCATTTCCTGGACGCGGACGCGCCCCACCCGGCCCGCGGAGCCGCACCCGGTGACCTCGTGCCCTCCCGGTTCCGGGCAAAGGTGCGGGCCTGGCGCGAACGCCACCACCCCGAATCCCTCGAAAAGCGCCACGCAAAGGCAGCAACGGACCGGCGGATGGAATATTCCCCGGACCGCGACGGCATGGCCTGGCTCTCGCTGTACCTCCCCGGTGACACCGCATCCGCCATCTGGAACCGCACCACCGCCCTCGCCCGCGGACTCCAGGGCCCCAACGAATCCCGCACCCTCACCCAACTCCGCCCCGACACCGCCGCAGCCCTGCTGCTCAGCACACCGGACACGCGCAGCGCCAACACCAGCACCAGGGACACAGCAGACGAGGACGCTGCGCCTGCAAACGCGGCCCCGGCAGAAGGGGACGCTGCGCGCCTGGGCAAGGTCCCGGCGCCCAAGGCGGACGTCCTGGTCACCGTCCCGGTGTTCTCACTCCTCGGCCTCACCGATGAACCCGCAATGCTGGACGGGTACGGGCCCATCCCCGCCTCCACGGCCCGCAAACTCGTCGCCGACGGCGCCACCTCGTTCCACCGCGTCTTGGTGGACCCGCGCGACGGTGCGCCCCTGGAAATCGGCCGTACCAGCTACCGCCTCACCAAAGCCATGAAACAAGCACTCCGCCTCCGCGACGGAAAATGCACCTTCCCCGGCTGCAACAACCGGACTTCGGACAACGAGGCAGACCACCTCCAGGCCTGGCACCACGGCGGAACCACCGGAATCAGCAACCTGGCCCAACTCTGCCCCAAACACCACCGCCTCAAACACAACAGCCGCTGGAAACCCACCCCCGGCACCAAAACCCAGCCACCCGGCTGGACCTCACCCACCGGCCGCCACTACAAGCCCGAACACCACGACTGGGAACCACCACAGTGGCCAGGGAACCCGGAACAACTGCAGACAGTTCCCGGTCGCCCACCTTGTTGCCCTCCGGACCTTGCTTACATCGGGCAGTCCCCAGCGGAAGATGCAATAGACAAGTTTTTGCATGCCCGTCCCTGACCTGCCGCCGGGCGGAGAGCTGCCCTGGAGCGGCCTGCGTCCAAGGCGGAAGCCCAAGCGGCCGCGGACGGGCCGGGGGCGTTCTTTGGCAAAGTGTTCGCCTGTGCCGGGCCCTAGCGTCCCCTGAACCAACAGGTCGCGCGTGCCCTCCGCAAATTGGCATGGGGGCGTCAGCCCGAACTTCCCTAGACTGGGCAGTGAACGCTGAAAGTACACGAGCAAAGGAGCCATGAATGAGTGGAGTAGTGGTAGTTGGGGTGGACGGCAGCCCCTCGGCATTGAAGGCCGCGGAAAAAGCGCTGGACCTGGCCAAAGCGCTGGGAGCTTCGCTTCACGTGGTGACCGCATTCGACGTCGACCGTTCCGAGACCTTCGGCGTCGGCTCGGACGAGGTGAGGGTCTGGAACTCCGATGCCTCCGAAAACGTCGCGAAGTCACTGGCCGACACGCGGCCGGGGGTGGAGGTCACCCACTTCGCCGCCCGCGGAAAACCCGCCGATTCCCTCATCAAGGAAGCCATGCGCCTGGACGCCCGGCTGATCGTGGTGGGCAACCGGAGGATGCGCGGCATCGGCCGTCTCCTGGGCAGCGTGGCCAACAGTGTGGCGCACAACGCCCCCTGCGATGTCTACATCGCCAACACGTACGAAGACTAGGCAACACCGCCGGGACCAGCCAAGGTACCGGGACCAGCGGCCAGCAAACGGGCGACGACGGGACCTCCCGCCCGTCGCCCGTTTGCTTTAAGGGAGCTTTCCTCAAGATTTGCGAAGTTTATCTTGTCGCTAGATAAACCCCCTTCCCCTGGTATGGCTGCCTGCCTAGGGTTGCTTCACAGGCACACCAAAGGGAAACCATGAAAAGCTCAAATGACACTCCAGGGGACAACGCGTTTGAGGACCCCCGGCAGCCGCTGATTCCAGACCCGCCCGATGACCGTCAGCGCAGTGTGGCCGAATGGACGGGCGACCTCCTGCTCGGAATCAGGCAGCCCCTACAGTTCCGCCTTGCCGACTGGCCCTAGCAACCTCCGGCGGGACCCGGGCCCCACAGCTCGAAAAGTGCGGGCCACCTGAATCACCGGTATGACTTCGAAAGCCATGCGCCCAACACGGCCAGCGCACTAATCCAGGTTGTTGTCCGCCGTTTCCGGCCCGCACCGAAGTCCGCCATACCCATCGTTGCCGTTTGCGGGCGGGCAGGTCAACCACCGATCCCCCTGCCAAAGGAAAGCGGACGACGGCGGGACCTCCCGCCGTCGTCCGCTTCCGTCAGCCTTCCGCCTTGGCCTGTTTCGGCGGAGGAACTCCCCTACCGCAGGACGACGGTCCGGTTGCCCAGCAGCAGGATCCGGCCCTCGCAGTGCCAGCGGACGGCGTTCCGCAGCGCCACGCACTCGGCGTCCCGGCCCACGGCCACCAGGTCATCGGCAGTGTACGTGTGGTCCACCTCGATGACCTGCTGCGAGATGATCGGGCCCTCGTCCAGTTCTGCATTGACGTAGTGGGCGGTGGCGCCCACGGTCTTGACGCCGCGCTCATACGCCTGGTGGTAGGGCTTCGCGCCTTTGAAGCTGGGCAGGAACGAGTGGTGAATGTTGATGGTTTTCCCCGCCAGCTTGGCTGAAAGGTCGTCGCTCAGGACCTGCATGTAGCGGGCCAGGACCACCAGTTCCACGTCGAACGCGTCCACGAGCTCCAGGAGCCGGGCCTCGGCGTCGGCCTTGGTGTCCTTGGTGACCGGCACGTGGAAGAACGGGATGCCGTGCCACTGGACCAGGCCCTCCTGGTCGCGGTGGTTGGAGACGACGGCCACGATCTCCACCGGGATATCGCCCGTCCGCGCCCGGAACAGCAGGTCGTTGAGGCAGTGCCCCATCTTGGACACCATCACCAGCACCCGGCGTTTCCGGCCGTGCGGTTCGAGCTGCCAGTTCATCTGCCACTTCTCCGCAACCTGGGCGAAGCCGCTGCGAAGCTCTTCAGTGCCGGCGGGCTGCCCGGCGGCCGGAGACCCGGAGGAGAAGTGCACGCGCATGAAGAAGTGCCCCTGTGCCTTGTCACCGTACTGCTTGATGTCGATGATGTCGCACCCCTGCTCCAGCAGGAATGCGGAGATCGCGTGGACAATCCCGGGTGATTCCACGCAGTCAACCGTCAGGACATGTTCGACGGCGGCGGCCGGGTCCGGCGCCGCGGCATCGTGTGCAGGGGCGGCTGCGGGAGTGTTGGGGGTGAGCGTGGTGGCCGTGCTCATTTCTGCACCTTCTCAAGTTCCCGGGCCTTGGACGTTTCCGCTTCCCGGGCAAGATCTGCCTGGAACTCCGCGTACCTGGCCAGGTGGGCCGGGCGGCGGCGGATGGCCAGCCAGGCAACGCCGAGGATGACGAACCACAGCGGTGTGGCCAGCAGCGCCAGGAGCGTGTCCGGCTGCGTGGTCAGGGCCCACAGGACAAAGGCGAAGAACGCGAAGACCACCCAGACCATCGGCACGCCGCCGGGCATCCGGTACTTCGATGCCTCATGCAGGTGCGGGCGGCGGCGGCGGAACGCCAGGTAGCTGGCCAGGATGATGGACCAGACGAACACGAAGCAGACGGCGGACACGGTGGTCACCATGTCGAAGGCCTTGCCGATGTCCTGGCCTGCGTACATCAGCACCACCCCGGAGAGCAGCAGGACGCAGGAGAGGAACAGCGCGTTCTGCGGGACCTTGCGGCGTGACAGGGCACCGAACGCCGAGGGCGCGTCGCCCTCCTGGGCCAGCCCGTACACCATGCGGGAGGTGGAGTAGATGCCGGAGTTGGCCGAGGACATGGCGGAGCTGAGCACCACCAGGTTCACCACGGTGGCTGCAGCGCCGAGGCCGGCCAGGGAGAACATGGCGATGAACGGGCTGTGGCCTGCCTGGAACTGGGTCCACGGGGTGACGGACATCAGGACGATGAGGGCGCCAACGTAGAAGAGCAGCACGCGGATGGGGATGGAGTTGATGGCCTTGGGCAGGTTCTTCTCCGGGTCCTTGGCCTCGGCTGCCGTGGTGCCCACCAGTTCAATGCCCACAAACGCGAACACCGCAATCTGGAAGCCGGCCACGAAACCCATGAACTCGTTCGGGAACATGCCGCCGTGGCTCCACAGGTTCGTGAAGGTGGCAGGGCCGGCGTCGGACTGGAAGCCCGTGAAGATCATGAACATGCCCACGATGATCAGCGCCGCGATGGCGATGATCTTGATCAGGGCAAACCAGAACTCGGTCTCGCCGAACGCCTTCACGGTGACGAGGTTCAGGAGCAGCAGGATGGCCACGGTGGCCAGGCCCGGGATCCAGAGCGGCAGCCCCGGCCAGAGCTCCTTGGAGTAGCCGGCGATCGCGATGACGTCCGCGATTCCGGTGATCACCCAGCAGAACCAGTAGGTCCAGCCGGTGAAAAAACCCGCCCAGGGGCCGAGGAGGTCCGCGGCGAAGTCGCTGAAGGATTTGTAGTTCAGGTTGCTCAGCAGCAGTTCGCCCATGGCCCGCATGACGAAGAACAGCATGAAGCCGATGATCATGTAGACAAAAATGACGGACGGCCCGGCCGCGGAGATGGTCTTGCCGGAGCCCATGAACAGGCCCGTGCCGATGGCGCCGCCAATGGCGATCAGCTGGATGTGCCTGTTGGTGAGTTGCCGCTCGAGATGCGGCTCCTGGTGGGAAGTAGTGGATTTAGTGGTCACGTGCTGCTCCTCGAATCAATGCTGGGTGGAGTGCTGCGGAAGGGGATGCCTGTTCCGGCGCTGGGTGGACGCCATAGTCCGGCGCCGAAGCAAGGCTGTTGAAGCTGTAAAGGTGGATGCCGGCAATGTTGCCCGGCTGTGTTGCCAGCCCGGTGATCAGGCTGTCCGGCGAGTAGCGGTCCCCGCTCAGGAGTTTGCGGGCCAGCGGGCCCTTGCGGCTGAGGAATTTCAGGGAACTTCCGACGCCGATCTGCGTGGCGAGTGCCACCAGTTTCGTCCGCGGGACGGACCCCGCCACGCCCGCCCAGACGGGCAGGCGTACGCCTTCGCGGCGCAAAAGTGCCGCGTAGTCATGGATTCTTCCCGGGTCGAAGCACATTTGGGTGACCACGTGCGAGGCCAGGTGCTGCTTGGCCAGCAAGCCGTCCAGCAGGTCCAGGGGGCTGGCTACCGGATGGCCCTCGGGATAGCCGGCAACTCCGGCCCGCATGGTCCCGCCGGTGTACTGGGCGATGTCTTCCAGTACCGGAAGGGCGGAGTCGTACGTGCCTGCCGGCTGTTTCCGGTCGCCGCCGATGACGAACACCTCGCCGATGCCGGCGGCGTTGCAGCCCCGGATGATCTCGGTGAGCTCGGCGCGGCTGCGGATGCTCCGCGCAGCCAGGTGCGGGACCACGGTATAACCGAGGTCTGCCGCCTCCACCGCGGTGCGCATGGTCCGTTCGATGCCGTGGTGCGGCAGGCAGGTGACGCTGAGCGTGGTGCTCCGGGGCACCAGGGCCTGGACCTGCTCAACGATTCCTTCGGAAGGGATGATTTCGATTCTGATGGGGAACATCATTGGTCCTGTCTGGTCATCAGGTACGGAAAGCTTCAGCCTTGGGCAGGTCCCGCATCAGGCCGTGGCGGCGAGCAGTGAGCTGGCCTCCTGGCGGGTGGTGCCGGAGTCCTGGATGCCGTCGGCGATGTGGGCGAGTTCGGCGGGGATGTCGCGGCCCTTCTTCCGCATCGCGGTGGCCCAGAGCCGGCCGGCGCGGTAGGAGGAACGGACCAGCGGCCCGGACATGACGCCCAGGAAGCCGATCTCGTTGGCCTCGTCCTGGAGGTCCACGAATTCCTGCGGCTTGACCCAGCGGTCCACCGGCAGGTGCCGCTCGGACGGGCGCAGGTACTGGGTGATGGTGATCAGGTCGCAGCCGGCCTCGTGCAGGTCCCGCAGCGCCTCGGAGATCTCTTCCCGGGTTTCGCCCATGCCCAGGATCAGGTTGGACTTGGTCACCATGCCCAGGTTCCGGCCCTGCGTGATCACGTCCAGGGACCGCTCATAGCGGAACGCGGGCCGGATCCGCTTGAAAATCCTCGGCACCGTCTCCACGTTGTGCGCGAAGACCTCGGGCCTGGAGTCGCAGATCGCTTCGATGTGTTCGGGTTTGCCGGAGAAGTCCGGGATCAGCAGCTCCACCCCGGTGCCGGGGTTCAGTTCGTGGATCTTGCGGACCGTCTCGGCGTACAGCCACACGCCCTCGTCCTCGAGGTCGTCACGGGCCACCCCGGTGACGGTGGCGTAGCGCAGCTGCATGGCCTGGACGGAGCGGGCCACCTTGGTGGGCTCGAACCTGTCCACCGGGGAGGGCTTGCCGGTATCGATCTGGCAGAAGTCACACCGCCGGGTGCACTCGGACCCGCCGATCAGGAACGTGGCTTCCTTGTCCTCCCAGCACTCGAAGATGTTGGGGCAGCCGGCCTCCTCGCACACCGTGTGCAGGCCTTCCTTCTTGACCAGGTTCTTGAGCTGGACGAACTCCGGGCCCATCTGGACCTTGGCCTTGATCCAGTCCGGCTTCCGCTCCACCGGGACAGCCGAGTTGCGCTGTTCAACGCGCAAAAGCTTCCGGCCTTCAGGTGCCAATGTCA
>NZ_JBNZGA010000033.1:0-6971 GCF_050573415.1 Paenarthrobacter sp. NEAU-H11
CCATCGATTAAGAAAGCCTGGATCTGTTGTGAAAATCATTGCTGCCGATGTGTTTGTGACCAGTCCCTCCCGTAACTTCGTGACGCTGCGGGTCACCACGGAGGATGGTGTGACGGGTATTGGGGATGCCACGTTGAACGGGCGGGAGCTTGCGGTCGCCGCGTATTTGAAGGAGCATGTGGCGCAGTTGCTGATCGGGAAGGATCCGCACCGGATCGAGGATACGTGGCAGTTCCTGTACCGGTCCGCGTACTGGCGCCGGGGTCCGGTGACGATGGCGGCGATCGCGGCGGTGGATATGGCGTTGTGGGACATTAAGGGCAAGGTGGCCGGGATGCCGGTGTACCAGCTGTTGGGCGGGGCGTCGCGGAACGGGTTGCGGGCGTACGGGCACGCGTCGGGCGCGGATTTGCCGTCGTTGTTTGATTCGGTGCGGGAGCATCTGGAGCTGGGGTACAAGTCGATCCGGATCCAGACGGCGGTTCCCGGGATTAAGGCCGTGTACGGGGTGGCGGCGCAGGCGCAGGCTTCGGGGGAGCGGTATGACTACGAGCCGGCCGGGCGGGGTGCGTTTCCGGTGGAGGAGGACTGGGACACCCGTGCGTACCTGCGGCACCTGCCCACGGTGTTTGAGGCGGTGCGGAATGAGTTCGGTCCGGAGATCCCGTTGCTGCATGACGGGCATCACCGGATGACGCCGATCCAGGCGGCGAAGCTGGGCAAGGCGCTGGAGCCGTATGACCTGTTCTGGTTGGAGGACTGCACCCCGGCGGAGAACCAGGAGGGCCTGCGCCTGGTCCGGCAGCACACCACCACGCCGTTGGCGATCGGGGAGATCTTCAATACCGTGTATGACTTCCAGACCCTGATCAAGGAACAGCTGATTGATTACGTCCGGGCTGCGTCCACGCACTTCGGGGGGATCTCCCCGTTGAAGAAGGTGATGGATTTCGCGGCGCAGTACCAGATCAAGTCCGGTTTCCACGGGCCCACGGACATTTCTCCGGTGGGCTTCGCGGCGCAGCTGCACGTGGGCCTGGCGATCCATAATTACGGGATCCAGGAGTACATGCAGCATTCGGACAAGACCAACGAGGTGTTCGAGCAGTCCATGACGTTCGTGGACGGCTATCTCCACCCCGGGGACAAGCCCGGCATCGGCGTCGAGTTCAACGAAGAAGCCGCAGCCGCCTACCCCTACCAGCAGGCCTACCTGCCCTACAACCGCCTCATCGACGGAACGGTCCACGACTGGTGACCACGTACAACCCCGAAACCAAGCTCCGCATCATCGTGATGGGAGTGTCCGGATGCGGCAAGACCACCATTGGCGACCTCGTCGCCCGGGAACTCGGCGTGCCGTTCCTCGACGGCGACTCCCTCCACCCTGTGGAGAACGTCGCCAAAATGGCGGCCGGCACGCCCCTGACGGATGACGACCGCTGGCCGTGGCTCGCCACGGTGGGCACCGAGCTGGCCAACGCGGGCGACGGCGGCATGGTCCTGGCGTGCTCCGCCCTCCGGCGCAGCTACCGCGACGCCATCCGGGCCCAGGCGCCGGATACCGTCTTCCTGCACCTGCACGGGAGCAAAGAGGTCCTGAGGGCGCGGACTGAAGGGCGCACCGGCCACTTCATGCCGCCGGCCCTCCTCGACTCCCAGCTCGCCACGCTGGAACCTCTCCAGGCTGACGAAGCGGGCGTCGTCGTCGACATCGCTGCCGGCGTGGACGAAGTGGTGCGGGAAGCACTTGCCGGAATTGCCGTCGTCGCGCGCTCCAAAACTGGTGGCTCCGGCGGCGCTGCCGGCCCTGCCGGTGCCTCCGGCACCCGGCCGCGGCAGTTCGACGTCGACCTCCAGGCGGCGCCGTTCAACCTCGACGACGACGCCGTGGCCTGGGTGGAATCCACCCTGGCCGGCATGAGCCTCGAGGAAAAAATCGGCCAGCTGTTCATCAACCACAACAACGACTACTCCCCGGAGTACCTCGATGGCGTGCTGGAGAACTACCATGTGGGCGGCATGCGGTACCGGCCGGGCCCGTCCGCGGCAGTGCACGAGCACATCCGGTATGCGCAGTCCAAGACCCGCATCCCTTTGCTGGTGGCCTCGAACCCGGAAATGGGGGGAGCCGGAAGCTGTGACGACGGCACGTTCGTGTCCACGCACCTGCAGGCCGGCTCCCACCCGGACAAGGCCATCGCCCGGCAAATGGGACAGGTGGCCGGGGCGGAAACCGCGGCGCTGGGCTGCAACTGGGCGTTCGCGCCGATCGTGGACATCCACTACAACTGGCGGAACACGGTGATCTCCACCCGGTCCTTCGGGAACACCCCCGAGATCGTGGTGGAGCGCGCCAAGGAATACTTCGACGGCATCAGCGAGTCCCCGACGGTGTGCGCCATGAAGCACTTCCCGGGCGACGGCGTGGACGAGCGCGACCAGCACGTCGTCACCTCCTACAACACATTTGGGTACGAGGAGTGGAACCGGACCTACGGGCACGTGTACCGCGAGATGATCGGGCACGGCGTGCAGTCCATCATGGTGGGGCACATCGGCGCCCCGGAGCTGTCCCGGCATTTCCGGCCGGGCATGGCGGACGCGGACATCCTTCCGGCCACGCTGTCCCCGGAGCTGCTGCAGGACCTGCTCCGCGGTGAGCTGGGGTTCAACGGACTGGTCCTTACCGACGCCTCGCAGATGGTGGGCCTCACCCAGGCCATGAAGCGAAAGGACCTGGTGCCGGCCACCATCGCCGCAGGCTGCGACATGTTCCTCTTCTTCCGCAATCCGGCGGAGGACTTCGGCTACATGCTGGACGGCGTCAAGTCCGGCGTCATCACCGAACAGCGCCTCCACGACGCGCTGCGCCGGATCCTTGGACTGAAAGCCTCGTTGGGGCTGCACCGCAAGCCTGTGGACCAGCTGGTTCCGCCTCCTGCGGCGCTTGCCGTGATCGGAAGCGCGGAGCACCGGGCTGTTGCGGCGGAGATTGCAGACAAGACCGTCACCCTGGTCAAGGACACGGCGCACAACCTGCCCATCACGCCGCAGACGCATCCGAGGATCCGGCTGTACGGGATCTCCGGCGGGGCGGATTTCACCCGCGCCGATCCGCTGGCCTACCTGGACACCGTCAAGGAAGAGCTGCAGGCCGCCGGCTTCGAGGTGCACCTGTTCAAAACCGCGGACCAGCGGGAGGCTGCGGGGGAGACCGGTGTTAACTTCATGTCGATCATCGCCGAGGAAGCCACCGGCGACTACGCGGACAAGTACGACGCCGCGTTCGTCTTCGCGAACGTCAAGGGCTTCGCGCAGGAAGCGGCGATCCGGATCAAGTGGTCCTCGCCGATGGCCGCTGAGATCCCGTGGTACGTCACCGAGGTTCCCACGGTGTTTGTTTCGCTCAACCAGCCGAACCACCTGATCGATGTGCCGATGGTCAAGACGGCGGTCCACGCCCACGCAGGGTCCCGCGAGGCCATCCGGGCCACCATTGAAAAGATCCAGGGCAAGTCCGCATTCCAGGGCACGTTCAACGACAACGTGTTCTGCGGTTCCTTCGACACCCGGCTCTGACCGGCGTCAACCCCGACGGCTGGGACGAGGCCATCCGCCGGCAATCCAGCCCCAGAGCAGCAGCGGACGACGGCGGGACCCTCCGCCGTCGTCCGCTGCTGTGTGCCAGTGCCTCGCCAGGTCAGCCTGGTGGCCGGGCGTGGGCGGCGTTTAGTAGGCCTTGACGCGCTGTTCGACGACGAGGTGGATAAGCGCGAAAACGCCGTCCTCCTCGATGGCCGCAAGGGCTGCATCGAGTGCGGCGGGGATGTCCTTGTCCTTGGTAACAGTGACCCCGAAACCGCCGAAGGCCTTGGCCATCAGGCCGAAGTCCGGATTCTTCAGTTGCGTGCCGGAGACGCGCGACGGATAGTGCCGCTCCTGGTGGGTGCGGATGGTCCCGTACTCCTGGTTGTCCATGACGATCACCAGCGGCGTGGCACCGTACTGGACCGCCGTCGCCAGTTCCTGGCCGTTCATCAGGAACTCGCCATCGCCCGCAATGGTGACCACCCGGCGTGCCGGTTCCGCCAGCGAGGCCGCGATGGCCGAAGGCACGGAATACCCCATCGAGCCGTTACGGGCGCTGATCATGGAGGCGTACCGGCGGGTTGGGAAGTAGCGGTGGGCCCAGTTGGTGTGTTCGCCGGCGCCGAAGGTCACCATCGCATCCTCCGTAAGCCGTGGCACCAGGTTCGCCATCAGGGTGTCCATCCGCGCCCGGCCCGGTGCCGGAGAGGCCGGGGGCAGGGCGGCGAACCTTTGCTGCTCCGTCCGCATCCGCCCGGTCCAGGCTTTCCATTCCGCCTTGGCCGGCAGGCTGATGCCCGCGAGGTCGCGTACGAAGGCTTCCGGCTTGGCCAGGATTTGCCGGGAGACCGGGCCCGACCGGCCGCGGAGCGAAGGATCCACGGTAACCAGGAAGTTCTTTTTGCTCCAGTCCTGCCGGCAGACGAACCCGTCCGTAATAACATCGCCCGGCACCGTCCCTACAAAGACCAGCAGGTCGGTTTCCTCAAGGAGATCGTAGGTGGGGCGGGGCCGGCCATAGCCAATAGGGCCAACATAGGAGGGCGAATCGAAGGGCACCGTCCCCTGTGTCCGCCATTCCGCAGCTGCGGGGATATGGTGCCGCTCCAGCCAGGCGGTCAGCTGGTCTGCCGCCGCCTGGGTCCAGTCGTTGCCGCCGGTGACGAACAGCGGCCTGCTCGATTCTGCCAGTGCAGCACGGAGGGCGATAGCGTCCGTGCTGCTCATGCCACCGGAGGCCACGGGAATGGCGGGATGCAGCGCAGGATCGATCTGCTGCCGGATGACGTCCTCGGGCAGCCCCACCACCACGGGCCCGGGCCGGCCGCTCATGGCCGCAAACATGGCTTCCGCCACGATCTCGGACGCCCGTTCTGCGTGGTCGAGGACCATCACCCGCTTGGCGCCCGTGTCGAACCAGGACTTGATGTCGAACTCCTGGAAGGCCTCCCGGTCCCGGTGAGCGAAGGGGATCAGGCCCACAAACAGCAGCATGGGGGTGGAGTCCTGCCATGCGGTGTGCAGGCCAACATGGGCGTTGGCGGCGCCTGGACCACGGGTCACCATCGCCACGCCGGGGCGCTGGTTCATCTTGCCGTCCGCTTCAGCCATGTAGGCGGCGCCGCCCTCATGCCTGCAGACGACGGTTGCAATATCCGATGCGTGCAGGCCATCCAATACGTCGAGGAAGCTCTCGCCCGGCACTACATAGGTGCGCTCCACGCCGTGCGCGGCCAGCGAATCAACTATCACATGGCCCGCGGATTTGGTTGCTGGTTCTGGCTTCTCCGCAGGGGTTGCCTGCAGCTTGTGCTGCGCGGAGGATTCGACGGCGGCGTGCAGGACGCGCGGTTCGGTCAGGGTTGCTGCTGCGGGTTCCGTTGTCATGGTCTTTCTTTATTGTTCGGTTATCTGATGGGTGTGCGGTTGGCGATGACGGGGGAGAGGCCGGTGAAGCCTTCGCGGGTTTCGGCGATTTCGCGGATGCGGGTGCGGCAGGCGTACCAGCCTGCGACCATGAGGGCGGAGGCGATGGCGGTGACGAGCATGGTGAGGGGGGAGTCGATGAAGACCATGATGAGCACGCCCACGAGGAAGAGGAGGGAGAGGTAGCCGGTGTAGGGGGCGCCGATCATGCGGAAGGTGGGGCGTTCGAGCCAGCCTTTGTCGGCCCAGCGTTTGAGCTGGATCTGGCACAGGACGATGGTTGCCCAGGTCATGATGATGCCCACGGAGGCGACGTTGAGGACGATTTCGAAGGCTTGGGCGGGGACGAGGTAGTTCAGGGGGACGCCCAGGAGGGAGACGGCGGCGGTGATGGCGATGCCGCCGTAGGGGACGCCTGCTTTGTTCATGCGGGAGGCGAAGCGCGGGGCGGAGCCGTTGACGGACATGGAGCGCAGGATGCGTCCGGTGGAGTAGAGGCCGGCGTTGAGGGAGGACAGGGCTGCGGTGAGGACGACGAGGTTCATGATGACGTCCACGCCCTGGATGCCGATGGAGCCGAAGAACGTGACGAAGGGGCTGACGCCCTTTTCGTAGGAGGTGTAGGGCAGCAGCAGGGCCAGGAGGATGACGGAGCCGACGTAGAACACGGCGATGCGGAAGACCACGGAGTTGATGGCTTTGGGCATGATCTTTTCGGGGTTTTCGGTTTCGCCGGCGGCGGTGCCGACGAGTTCGATGGAGGCGTAGGCGAAGAGGACGCCCTGCATGAGGATGATCATGGGGAGCAGGCCGTTGGGGAAGATGCCGCCGTTGTCCGAGAGGAGGCTCAGGCCGACTTGCTGGCCGTCCACGGGGGTGCCGAAGATGACGAAGTAGGTGCCGGCGATGAGGAAGATGACCAGGGCGGCGACCTTGATCAGGGCGAACCAGAATTCCATTTCGCCGAAGACCTTCACGGAGACGAGGTTCAGGGCCAGGACCACGATCAGGGCGGTCAGTGCCCAGGCCCATTGCGGGACGGCTGCCATCCAGGGGATGTAGTTGCCGAAGAAGTTCATGTAGAGGGCTGCGGCGGTGATGTCCACGATGGTGGTGGTGGCCCAGTTGATCCAGTAGAACCAGCCGGAGACGAAGGCGGCTTTTTCGCCGAAGAATTCACGGGCGTAGGAGACGAACGAGCCGGAGGAGGGGCGGTGGAGGACCAGTTCGCCCAGGGCGCGCAGGATCAGGAACGCGAAGAACCCGCAGACGGCGTAGGCGATGACCAGGGACGGGCCCGCGGCGTTGAGCCGGCCGCCGGCGCCGAGGAACAGGCCGGTGCCGATCGCACCGCCGATCGCGATCATCTGGATCTGCCGGGGCTTGAGGTTCTTGTGGTAGCCCTTGTCCTCGGCATGCAGGGCGGTCTCGGAGGCATGGGCGTGCCCGCCGTC
>NZ_JBNZGA010000034.1:0-4783 GCF_050573415.1 Paenarthrobacter sp. NEAU-H11
TTTTTCAAAAGTCGGGCGTACGACGGAAGCGTCCGAGGGTGTTGTTAGCGCACGAGTCGTCTGAGGGCGTAGTTTGCATCGCGGCGGCGGTAGGTCTCGGTGGATCGCCCGTTGACCCGGATTGCGTTTCTGGCGGCGGCCGCCGCAGCGCGCTCTTCTTCCGTGACGTCGTGGTGGCGCATGTCAATATCGGCCGTCCAGCGCAGGAGGTCGTCGAGGGTGTCCCCCTCGAACACCACGCCCTCTGCCTCTACTTTGGTCCGCTCGGGGTTGATTACACGAAACGGCGCGGCGCTTTCCATTGGGTCAAGCAGGCGGTCCACATTGGCCTCGGGCTCGTCGTGCAGCGACGTGATGGAAATGTCCGGGTCTGCCACCCGCCCGCTGGCGCTGTAGCTGAGCACACACTCGGTCCGCCAAAGGAAAGCCCGGTGTTCGGGCCAGAAGAACTTGTGAGTCCTCTCCTCCCCCTCGGGGACGGCGAGGATGGTGATGCCACGACCATTAATTTCCTGCAGCACCCGCATCGGATCGGCCTCGACCAGGACTTCCTTATAATTCGGCACAAAGTCAGCGGGGCTGAGCGTGCCGTGGCGACGACCGACGTGGAACGCGTAGATCTCCGGATACGTGCCGGGGTACTGGGAAGGACCGGGCAGGTCCTCGTTCGGGACTGGCACGTCGGCCCATGAGTTCTTGAACAGATCCTCGAAAAACGCCGCGATGGCAGCTTGGCTCAACAATCCGGCCCCGACGTGACCCATGGGCTCCTGGATGACAATCCCAAAGCGCTGGTGTTTGTGCCACTCAGGCAGAATTTCGGTGACGGTGCTCGAGGCCCCGTCTGCTTCGACACTGAAGTGGTCGAGCTTAAGCATGGCAGTGTGCATCCTGCGATCAGCCTCCAACGGCAGAAATGAATACGGTGATGGGGATGTGTCCGGTCAGTTCTAGACGTGATCCGAACAGTGACCGGGAGCCGGGAGGGATCGTTGTACCCCGAGCCGGACTTACCTTCCCCAATGTCCTACTAAGCGCTCACTCACAACTGTGAGCAGGAAACTTCGTGCCCAATGCAAGCAGTCGACGACGAGTGTTCTGACCGCGGAGGTCAGAGACACCCCATTGCTGTTGCCTCAGGCAGGCAAGGTGAGAAGGGATGACGAGCCACCGACCCCATGGACTCCACATGGGAGTCCGGGGGACAGTGGGCGTAGGCCTGCTCTCGTGTCATGCTGGTCAATTCCACCTTCCAGCCATTGTGAACTTGATCACTTGATCAAAAGTAGCAGCAACTTGGCCGCATGGTCAAGACTTTCCTTCGCAGGTTTAAGTGCCAGTCAGCCCTTGGATCACGCTTTTCCTTGGGGTGTGGGCTAGTCGCCATCCATTGCCGTTGCTCTGCTATTGAGCATCATTGTCCTGCTGCTCGAATCTCCAGTGCGGTACTCCGTTGTTCTCTCCCGAAGAGGAAGCAGCTAGGGGAACCGGGCAGCCGGGGCTGCCCAAACTTGTCTTTATTGCAAGTTGAGCCTGACCGCACTACGAATGGGCCAAGCGTCCAAGTAAGCTGGCAGAAAGGAACAATTTCGAAAGCAGGAGCGAGGAGGCAGCATGCCGCAGGATCATCAGCCTGTCAGTTTCCGCCGCCGGCAGTTTGTGGACGCCGCGATAAGAGTCATAAGCCGAGAAGGTGTGGCTAGGGCGACAACCCGCCGCATTGCCGAAGTGGCCGAACTACCGACTGCCAGTCTTCACTATTGTTTTGCGACGAAGGAAGATCTCTTCCACGCAGTCTATGAAACCATCACAGCTGCCAGCTTTGCTGAAGTCGGTATAGGAATACGGCAAGCCGTGGGACTTCACCAGGGCGTCGTGGATATATTGCGTTCATTCGCGGACTGGTCTAGGCGCAATCGCGACATGCAACTCGCCGGCTACGAGCTCACCATGTGGTCGTTACGAAGTTCAGATTCCCAACATTTAGCTAAGCGGGTTTACCGCCGGTACCTGGATGGTTGCGCCCAACTCCTTCGCGAAGTTAGAACCGAGGAGGAGTTGGATGTCGATATTGAGGCTCTTTCTGGGATCCTAATTGGAGTGATGGATGGTCAAGTGATGCAATGGCTTTCGTTCGATAACTCGGAGGAAGGCATGTCCACGGACAAGTGGGGGAAGATGGTTCAAAACGCGCTCCCCACCCTGAGATATGAACCCGAAATGTCGGGCTACGACATTGGTTCCTTCTAGGTCGCCCTCCTCGAGCTTTGCGGCGCTGGGCGGCCCTTCCTCTCGGCTCTACCATCGATGCCCCTGGGGCTCAGTTGGACTGTTCTCCTCAAGGAGGCCCATCCCGACCTGGTTCAGTAGTAATTGACTGAAGCCATGGCTGCGCCCATAGCGGAATAAATGCGTCGTGTGGACCTCGGATCCGGGCCACTCGTCTAACGAAACGGGAGCGTCGATTGGCTCTGTTCCCAGTGAGGTCAGCCCGTTGGACCGGGCGCTGGTGGCAATGGCGCGCCTGGCGCAGCAGGGCCATCCCAAAGCGCAGGCCAGCTTCAACCGGATTCTGCGGCTGTGGCTGACGGCACTCGAGGAGCAACTCGGCAGCCGAAGTGTATCCCGGGCAGTGAAACTCATGGGGGATGGCCTCTACTATGAGGCGGCATTCTTCGGTGGCGTCGAGGCAGAGCGACAAACAGAAAGCGAACTGCAAGATGTCCTCAAAATCGTGGACCTGGTGGTCCGAGAGGGCCGCAGACCGCCAGGGCCGACGTAACGCTCATCAGCCGACACAACTGCAGTCGCTCCCTAAGAGACACGCAGGCGCAGTGGGCTGCCTCCGGGTGTTGGCCCTCCGGAACTGCACGCGGATGCGGATTGGGTGTCAGCAGGCCTGCCTCGGCTGTCAACTCGTCCCTATGGCATCGTTCACGAATGAGACAAGTGCGGCTAAAGAAACCCGCGTAAAGTTGCCCTTCGCAACTAAGCATGGTCTGTGCTGACGCCGTAGTTGGGGCCGCTTGTGCTGGGGCGTTAAGCGGGAGGAATTAGGCCAGTGCCTCTTTGAATTGGTAGCGACCGAGCAAACCAAGGACCACAGAAACCCCGATATGAATCTATGTCTTGTTCCGGCCGGTGGTGCTCGCGTGCAGATGCGCTGCTCCGTGTCGAGGTCATTCACGTCATCTCTGTCACGGCGACCGGAAGGGGGCCTGGTCCTGGGCGTCCACACCGGCGAGGACGTCACCGGTTGTACTGACGGCGGTGTCGTTGGCGTGGGCCGCCGGCGGACGGGTTGGGCTTCATGGTGGACATTACCCGCGACGAGAACGGTAGGGGTGCATGCACGGCTGCTGGTCCTCGTCCCGGGCCGGTGGGGGTGTCAAGTTTTCTGTGTAAGGGACCGGTCGGTTATCCGGTCTGCCGGGTGGTCAGATCGGAAGCCGGTTGGGGAATTGAACGGCGAAAGCGTTCAGTGCCTGGTGCCAGCCTTGGGTGCCGGTTCCGAGCTCGCCGCCGCGGGTGGTCTCGATGTTTCTGATCCCGAGGTAGACCAGCTTGATCGCGGCCTCGTCGGAGGGAAATGAGCCCCTGGTTTTGGTGATCTTCCGCAGTTGGTAGTTGATCGATTCGATCTGGTTCGTGGTGTAGATGACTTTGCGGATCTCGGGGGTGAAAGCCAGGAACGGGGTGAAGTCTTCCCAAGCGTTCCGCCAGGCCAGCACCGCCCCGGGAGCTGTGCTCTGCCAGGTCTCCGCGAAGGCCTCCATGGCCAGCTCGGCCGCCTGCACGGTCGGTGCGGTGTAGATCGGGCGCATGTCCCGGGCCATGGCTTTGCGTGCACCGTAGGAGGCGTATTTCATGGCCGAGCGCAGCAGGTGCACGACGCAGGTCTGCACGACGGTTTGGGGGTAGATGCTGTTCACCGCTGCCGGCAGCCCGGTGAGCCCGTCGCAGCACAGGATCAGGATGTCGGCGGCTCCGCGGTTACGGATCTCGGTGAGCACGTTGGCCCAGAACTTCGCCCCTTCGCTGGTGCCCAGCCACAGGCCCAGGACCTGCTTGCGGCCCTCTACGTCCACGCCCACGGCCACGTGGCAGGCCTTGTTCACCACCACGCCGCCGTCCCTGATTTTCAGCCAGATCGCGTCGATGTAGACGATCGGATACACGGACTCCAGCGGCCGGTTCTGCCACTGGGCGAGCTCATCGGCAATCACGTCGGTCACCCTCGAAATTGTCGCCGCGGAGACCTTGGTCCCGTAGATTTCATCGAGGTGGGAGCCGATATCCCGGGTGCTCATTCCGCGGGCGTAAAGGGACAGGATCATGTCTTCGACCTTGCCCAGCCGGCGGGCCCGCTTGGGCACGATGACCGGTTCGAAGGAGCTGTTCCGGTCCCGTGGCACGGTGACCTGCACCGGCCCCTGGAGGGTCTGAACGCTCTTGGTGGTCTTGCCGTTGCGGGAATTGCCCGTGCCCTGCCCTGCGGGGTCCCCGGACTCGTAGCCGAGGTGGTCGCTCATCTCCGTTTCCAAGGCCCGTTCCAGGACCGCGCGGGTCATCCGGGAGAGGAGCTCTTCAACACCGTTGCGGCCCTCTCCGAGGTCCTCCGCTGCCGTGACGAGGGCGTCGATCTGGTCGGCGCTCAAGACGCCTTCAAGGGGGTTGGTGGTCATACTGATTTCGGCCAAGAGGGCCCGTCCTTTCAGGGGTGAAACCGCAGGTCAAACCCTAGTTAGAGACCGGACCCTTACACACTCAATGAAACACCCTC
>NZ_JBNZGA010000035.1:0-4056 GCF_050573415.1 Paenarthrobacter sp. NEAU-H11
GTAAGTCCGGCTCGGGGTACAACGATCCCTCCCGGCTCCCGGTCACTGTTCGGATCACGTCTAGAACTGACCGGACACATCCCCATCACCGTATTCATTTCTGCCGTTGGAGGCTGATCGCAGGATGCACACTGCCATGCTTAAGCTCGACCACTTCAGTGTCGAAGCAGACGGGGCCTCGAGCACCGTCACCGAAATTCTGCCTGAGTGGCACAAACACCAGCGCTTTGGGATTGTCATCCAGGAGCCCATGGGTCACGTCGGGGCCGGATTGTTGAGCCAAGCTGCCATCGCGGCGTTTTTCGAGGATCTGTTCAAGAACTCATGGGCCGACGTGCCAGTCCCGAACGAGGACCTGCCCGGTCCTTCCCAGTACCCCGGCACGTATCCGGAGATCTACGCGTTCCACGTCGGTCGTCGCCACGGCACGCTCAGCCCCGCTGACTTTGTGCCGAATTATAAGGAAGTCCTGGTCGAGGCCGATCCGATGCGGGTGCTGCAGGAAATTAATGGTCGTGGCATCACCATCCTCGCCGTCCCCGAGGGGGAGGAGAGGACTCACAAGTTCTTCTGGCCCGAACACCGGGCTTTCCTTTGGCGGACCGAGTGTGTGCTCAGCTACAGCGCCAGCGGGCGGGTGGCAGACCCGGACATTTCCATCACGTCGCTGCACGACGAGCCCGAGGCCAATGTGGACCGCCTGCTTGACCCAATGGAAAGCGCCGCGCCGTTTCGTGTAATCAACCCCGAGCGGACCAAAGTAGAGGCAGAGGGCGTGGTGTTCGAGGGGGACACCCTCGACGACCTCCTGCGCTGGACGGCCGATATTGACATGCGCCACCACGACGTCACGGAAGAAGAGCGCGCTGCGGCGGCCGCCGCCAGAAACGCAATCCGGGTCAACGGGCGATCCACCGAGACCTACCGCCGCCGCGATGCAAACTACGCCCTCAGACGACTCGTGCGCTAACAACACCCTCGGACGCTTCCGTCGTACGCCCGACTTTTGAAAAAATGGTGTCGAGGTCCACTGCACCAATGTAACCGCGACACCACGCCGACAAACCCCAATGAAACGTCGTCCCGCACGGCGTGATAACTCCTCAAGCAAAGGACGCCGAAATGACCTCCATAGCCGACCCTCCCCACGAACCGAACCCTAGTGTCATTGACCATGCGTCACCGGAGCGGGAGCGTCTTCGGGGAAACCTAGGCCCAACTTCGTTGCTGTTGATGATCCTCGCCTACAATGCACCGATCGCGGGCGCAGTCGGCTACATCTCCATCACCATTGGATACGGGAATGGCCTGGGTGCGCCCCTGATGTATGGTTTGGCCGCGGTGATGCTTGGTACTTTCGCGGCAGGTTTCATGAAGATGGCTAGATACGTTAAAGAGCCTGGTGGATTCTATTCATACATCACGGCGGGGCTTGGTCGGGCGGTAGGTCTCGGTGGGGCGGCTGTTGCTGCTCTTGCCTATTTCCTTATGCTCGCGGGGCAAGCGCCGTACATTGGCCTCTCAGCAACCCAAATGGTCGAAGTAACCCTGGGCGGACCGTCGATCCACTGGCTTGTGTACGCGTTTGGGACAGTCCTCCTAGTCGGAGTTCTGGGATATTTCCACCTGGACGTCTCGGCCAAAGTGCTCGGCGCCTTACTGGTGCTAGAAATCCTTGTCGTGGCCGCTTATGACGTGGTTGTCGTCGCCAAGGGCGGAGCGACGGGTCTGACCGGGAGCTTCATGGATCCAGGCAACATCTTTTCCGGCTCCATAGGGCTCGGGCTCCTCTTCGCGGCTCTCGCTTTCGCCGGCTTCGAGGCCACCGTCGTTTTTCGTGACGAAGTCCGTCACCCGGAGCGCACGATCCCACTGGCCACGTACGGTTTTATTGCCTTTGTTGCCGTTGTCTACGGGTTTACCGCCTGGGCCATCATCCAGGCCCTCGGCTCCGATCAAGCTGTGGCAGCCACAGCGGAAAACCCCACGGGAGCTGTCCTTGGAACTTTCAGCACGTTCCTCGGAAGGTTTGGAGCCGATGTCGCCACCGTTCTTCTGAACACGAGCATCTTCGCGGCCATGCTGACGTTGCACAACATCTTGACCCGCTATATCTTCAAGCTCTCCGGAGACGGCGTCTTCCCTCGGAGTATTGCTAAAACCCACCCTCGCCACGGCTCGCCCCATCGTGCGTCGATGTGGGTGAGTTGTGCCACCATGGCTGCCGTGTTTGTATCTGCCATAGCGGGCGCCGACATCTCAGTCTTGTATGCCCAGATTAGCGGCATCGGCGCATATGCGCTGTTCCTCCTCATCACTGTCACCAGTGTCGCGGTGATCGTGTACCTCAACCGGAACCGCGGACAGGGGCTATCCGTGTGGTCTCGCCTCATCGCACCCTTGATCGCCTTCGGGGGATTGCTAACCCTGATGATTCTGGCCACGTTGAATATCAACCTACTGCTGGGCGTGTCCCAGGAATTGGGCCTGTGGATCTGCGTTGGGGTGTTCCTGTTGTGGCTGCTCGGAGCGTTTTACGCCCTTCGTCTCAAGATTCATCGTCCCGAGGTGTACCGCACCATCGGACGGCAGTGAACTGAATTCTGGATCTGGCTGCCCACTCAAAGCCTGGTGCCAGCACATTTGAAATGGATAAGTCTCGACAGAAAGGCCGTGTTGTGTGCCTTTCCCATCCCGAGGTTCGTGCAGCCTCGAGCACGGCATGGTAAACCAGGGATTTTTCCTTTACTCAAACTTTGTTAGCAAGCGCTTATTATCGTATGGTTGCTTGATGATCTGAAGCGTTTCCTGGGACGTCGTCGTCGCCTGGCATTGGGAGATCTTTGATGAGGACGGGCGGTGGCGGCAGTGGCTTGGCGGCGTTCGTCTGGAGCCGCTCGGCCGAGACCACAGGCGGCGCGAGGCGAACTATGCGCTACGAAGGCGTGTGTCATGACTCGACACCTATCTATTCTGTGGCGCTATGAGAGGAAGAAGCATGCAGGAACAACAGACACCGGTTGCCCAAGGTGCGTCCGCGGCTGCGGTGAGCACCGACTTTATCCGCACCTCGCGGAAGTGGATTCGCAAACGCATTGAGCAGCTCGACCCGTACGTCGATTACCAGGAGATTTGGGCTCTCAGCTACATCTATAACGTCACGGACTTCGATCTTCACTGGCAGTACACGGTGGACAATTCGCATCTGGGCATGACCACGTGGGGTGCGGACGCGGCATATCGCGACGGTACCGGCGCGATGATCGTCCAAGCCGAACAACGGACGACCAACACCAACGATCACATGCTGCTGTGGGCCGAGCACGGCCCGGACTCGCCCGTGACGAAGCAGGCGATCGATATCGTTAACAAGCAACATGTGAAATGGGCGAAGCACTACAAGGGATCCTTTTCGCACTCGGAAGACTACATATTCCTGTTCTCCGCTGCGGCGACCGCCGAGCACACTCTTAAGCGCAGCCTCGGGCTGCCCGGGTGGTCAGAGAAGCAGAAGATCGCCGCACACCGCTTCTGGTGCGGAATTGCCGAGCTGTTCACGGTGGAGAGCGGCGAGGTTTTAACCGACGTCGAGCCGATGCCGAAGACCTTCGAGGAGTGCGCGGCCTATGCCCAGGCATATTCTGAGCGCCCCTGGCCGGAGAATCCGATCGGCGCGCCGTTCACAGAGGAGCTGATCAAGCAATTTCTTGAAGCCTGGTTCCCGCAGCAAGCCCTGCGACCGTTCGGACGGGCGCTCATCACTACCTTCTTCGCGCCTTCGCTCTTCCGCATCTACGGGATGAAGCAGCCGCACTGGGCGCTGCAGTCGCTCGCACGGGGGTTTGTGAGAGCGAGATTCATCTACCGCGACTACATCCGCGCCGATGAGAAGGAGCCAATCACCGAGCGGCATCGCCGCCTCGTGGCCAAAGGCAGGGCTACAGCCAGCCGCATCGACACCACGGTCCACCGGGCCGTGGGAAAGCAAAACCCGGGCGGCGGATGCCCGCATGCACGGATCAACTAAGCGACCAAAGAAAAAGGAAATTGCAATGC
>NZ_JBNZGA010000036.1:0-755 GCF_050573415.1 Paenarthrobacter sp. NEAU-H11
GTGCCCTGCATTGAACGGAACGCGATCGCGGCGGCGAAGGCGATCAACGCGGCGAAGATGGCGCTCTGGGGCGACGGCTCGCACCGGGTTTCGCTGGACGAGGTCATCGTGACCATGCGGGAGACCGGCAAGGACATGAGCTCCAAATACAAGGAAACGGCCATGGGCGGCCTCGCCGTCAACGTCGTCGAATGCTAGTCGAATGCAAAAGGAAGAACACTAATGACATTGGCACCTGAAGGCCGGAAGCTTTTGCGCGTTGAACAGCGCAACTCGGCTGTCCCGGTGGAGCGGAAGCCGGACTGGATCAAGGCCAAGGTCCAGATGGGCCCGGAGTTCGTCCAGCTCAAGAACCTGGTCAAGAAGGAAGGCCTGCACACGGTGTGCGAGGAGGCCGGCTGCCCCAACATCTTCGAGTGCTGGGAGGACAAGGAAGCCACGTTCCTGATCGGCGGGTCCGAGTGCACCCGGCGGTGTGACTTCTGCCAGATCGATACCGGCAAGCCCTCCCCGGTGGACAGGTTCGAACCCACCAAGGTGGCCCGCTCCGTCCAGGCCATGCAGCTGCGCTACGCCACCGTCACCGGGGTGGCCCGTGACGACCTCGAGGACGAGGGCGTGTGGCTGTACGCCGAGACGGTCCGCAAGATCCACGAACTGAACCCCGGCACCGGGGTGGAGCTGCTGATCCCGGACTTCTCCGGCAAACCCGAACACATCGAAGCGATCTGCGACTCCAGGCCCGAGGTCTTCGC